>JAJAYD010000112.1 GCA_026786345.1 Chitinophagaceae bacterium | reverse complement strand
TCAATGAACCTAAGTGAAGGTTATAGAACAGTTTTTAATTTGTATGCTGTTGAAGGTTTTTCTCATAAAGAAATCGCAAATCACTTAGGCATAACAGAGAGCACCAGCAAATCTCAGTTCTCAAGGGCTAAAGCTATTTTGAGAAATGTAATAAACAACAAAGCAAAAAAGAAGGTAGCCACTTTTGCGTAAGCATAAACTGTACTGAATTCATTTTAAAAGAGAGCCTCAAAAGGGGTTCTTTTTTGTTTTTATTCTGTTTGAACGGTGCAACGGTTTAAGTGAAAGTTTGGGGAGTTTTTTTAGGAAGAGTATTAGTAAGATGTAAAAATGCCTTTTTTACCAGCTTTTTAATAGTACTTAAAATGCCATTAAGAAGGGTACAAAGCAGCTTTCGGCACCTTGCAAAATGGGTTGTTGTCCAAATTATATTGTAATATTATTTATTACAAGTTCTACAATGTCGATTAATATTAAGACGAGGTTATATACAGGTTTTACTGTAGCTATTTTATTAGTGATGGGAGTAGGATTTATCTCTTATACCACTTTTACCAAACAATATGCAGAAGCAGCAAGAGTTAAGCATTCTTACAAAGTAGTCAACCAATTAACATTTTTACAGAACCTGCTGGTTGACATGGAAACCGGCAGAAGGGGATTTAGAAGTACTGACAATAAAAAGTTTTTAGAGCCTTATAATAATGCATTAACCCAAATAGGTCCTGCTATAAATGAGACAAAACTGTTGGTAAGCGATAATATTGACCAGCTTGATAGACTTAATAAACTTTCCAATAACATAAACGAACTGCTGAATTATTGGCGAAGTCTGGGAGACAACGCTTCTAAATATACCCGTGAAATTATTTCTGGGATTAATGACGCGGAAAAGGAAAAAATGGATGTGGTGCGTAGCAGACTAAATGCTATGATGAATGTTGAGCAAACCTTATTAAGTCAAAGAGAAGCTGCCAACCTCCGTTCGGTTAATGTGGCAATTACCGGGTTGGTTTTGGGCATTCTGTTGATACTTGTAATTGTGGGATTTTTAATTTACCTCATACTTCATGAGTTTAAAATCAGGACCCAGGCAGAGTTTGATCTGAAGGATAACAACAAGAAGCTGGAACTAATAAATAAAGCCAGTGAAGAGAAAAACTGGTTGTTGGCAGGTCTTGCCAGGGTAAACAATAGTTTACAGGGAGTTCAGTCAACAAACGAAATTTGTAACAAGGCGTTACATACAATTGTAGAATATTTAAACCTGGATGCCGCTGCCATTTACTTATACAAAGATGATTCAAATACATTTGAGCTTACTTGTTCGTTAGGGCTTACCGCATCAGCAAAAAAAACTTACCTGTTTAACGAAGGGTTTATAGGAAGGGCAGCAGCAGGTACGCAGCCTTTGCAAATAAAAAATATTCCAAAAAATTATCTGGTTATAGAAGGGGGCGTTTTAAATATTGAGGCAACCGAAATTATTTATGCCCCGCTTCGGCACAACAGCGAAACAAACAGTGTGTTGGAACTGTGTTCATTTAAACCATTTAGCCATCAGCATATTGCCTTATTTAACCTGATTGATGACATTATAGCGGTTGCGATCAACTCATCTCAGTCGAGGGAGCGGGTGCTTGAATTATTGGAACAAGTGCAACAGCAAAAGGAGGAATTAGAAAATCAGCAGGAGGAACTTCGCCAGGCTAACGAAGAGCTGAATATACAGACCGAAGTGCTGCAAACATCAGAAGAGGAACTTAGGATGCAGGAAGAAGAACTACGTCAAATCAATCACGAACTGAATCAAAAAAATGAAGACATAGAAAAAGCCCGTGAAGCTTTAATAACAAAGACACAGGAGCTTGAAAAGAGCAACCAGTACAAGTCAGAGTTTCTTGCAAATATGTCGCACGAATTAAGAACTCCGTTAAACAGCGTTTTAATTCTTGCAAGGTTACTGGCTGATAACAATAGTAAAAACCTAACGGAAAAGCAGGTAACTCATGCTCAAATCATACATAAGTCGGGTTCCGATTTATTGCGGCTAATAAACGATATACTGGATCTTTCAAAAATTGAATCAGGTAAGGCTGATTTAATGATAGAAGAAGTAAACCTGGAGAGTCTTGCCCAGGATATGAAGCAGATTTTTGAAGTGGTAGCCAATGAAAAATCTATTGAATTTACGATTCTAATTTCAGGCGCCGCCCCCAAAACTGTACAAACTGATAAGCAAAAGCTGGAGCAGATATTGAAGAACCTGTTGTCCAATGCCTTAAAATTTACTTCTGCAAAAGGTAAAGTGCAATTGCAATTTTTAGACGAAGCCGGTGGACAATATTTCAACATGATAATTACGGATTCCGGTATTGGTATTTCGGAAAATAAGCAACAAATAATTTTTGAAGCTTTTCAACAAGCCGATGGAGCTACGAATAGAAAATATGGTGGCACCGGACTGGGCTTATCCATAACACGGCAATTGGTTAAGCTATTGCAGGGTACCATCAACGTAAAAAGTAAAGAAGAAATAGGGAGTACGTTTACGGTTAAGTTGCCCGTTCAGTTAAGTATTAGTGACGAAAAAACTTCGCTGTTTAACAACGATGTAGAAGTACAAACTGCACCCGGTATTCCACAGCAGACCATAATTAAAGATGACAGGAACGACCTGTCGGCCAACGACAAGGTTATGCTTATAATTGAAGATGACCCTGCATTTGCTACCATTTTACGCGATGCGTCACGGGAAAAAGGATTTAAAACAATTATAGCGGTTCAAGGGGATGAAGGGCTGTTTTATGCAAATAAATACCTGCCTGGTGCAATTTTATTAGACATGCAATTACCCGTATTAAATGGTTCGGAAGTTTTGAAACAATTAAAAAACACTGCCCGGTTAAAACATATTCCAGTGCATATTTTTTCTGCTTCAATAGAAAATAAAATGCAATCGGTAGGTGCAGTATCATTTCTGCAAAAGCCGCTTTCCTATAAAGACATCAGCGAAGCGATATTATTTATAACTGGTAATTTACAATCATCCATTAAGAAGGTATTACTAATTGCCGGGGCACACATTCAAGACCATTTGATTAACCAATTGTTTAGAGAACGAAATTTTGATGTGGAGTGCAAGATGGCAACCACACTTGAAGAGGGCATCCTTTTGGCTGATACTGGTAAGTACGATTGCAGCATAGCGGATGTAGGTAACCATTCGGAGCTAAATAGTACGGCATTGGTTGAGCTGCATAAAAAATTATCAGCTAATAACACGCCTTTAATTGTGTACCTCGATAAGGACATATTTATTAATGACGAACTGGCCCTGAGAAAAATATCGGAGGTAATTGTACGGCAATCTTCGGGTAGCCATAACAGGTTGATGGACGAACTGGAATTATTTCTTTACAAGGTTCAGGGATTAAAATCAACATCTAAATTTAGAGTAAACGAGGCGGGTTTAACCGATAATGAACTGGCTGCAAAAAAAGTGTTGTTGGTAGATGATGATATGCGAAATGTGTTTGCTTTGTCTGCTGCACTCGAACTGGAAGAGATACACGTTATAACTGCTTCTGACGGAAAGGAGGCATTAAACGCACTGCAAAATAATAATGGCGTTGATTTAGTGCTGATGGATATAATGATGCCTGAGATGGATGGCTACGAGGCAATAAGACATATAAGAAACGATCTTAAACTTACCCGTTTACCCATTATAGCATTAACTGCAAAAGCTATGACCGGCGACCGCGAAAAATGTATACAGGCAGGCGCATCTGATTATATATCCAAGCCGGTAGACATTCAGAAACTATTATCTCTTATGAGAGTCTGGCTGTCATAACCATTTGTATGAAACCTGAACCTGAACTTTCGTTACAAGATGTTGAAGATATTGTAGAGGTAATCCATAGCAATTTTGGTTACGATTTTAAGGGTTATGCCCGTGCTTCGCTGCAACGCCGAATGCTACGGGTAATGGATACTTTAAACATAAAAACAGCAGGCCAGCTTCAGGATTTTTTGTTGGGTACCGATTGCGCATTTAACTATTTTTTGGAGCATATTACCGTCAATGTAACCGAAATGTTTCGCGATCCTGAGTTTTATAAAATCATACGCAGCACCGTTATACCCATACTTGCTTCGTACCCGATAATAAAAATATGGCATGCCGGCTGTTCTACCGGCGAGGAGGTTTTTTCGATGGCTATTCTATTACACGAAGCAGGACTTTTGCAACGAAGCCGCATTTATGGCACCGATGTAAACCATGTTAATATTGAAAAAGCCAAACAGGGAATTTTACCTTTAGAGGTCATGAAAGACTATACGCATAATTACATGCAATCAGGTGGTGTACACGATTTTGCTACTTATTATTCCGCACGTTATAAGCAGGTAATCATCGATAAAAAGTTGCGTTCCAATTTAATTTTCGCCCAGCATAATCTTGTTGCCGACCAGGTATTTAACGAGTTTCAATTAATTTTTTGTAGAAATGTGTTAATCTATTTTAATAAGGAGTTGCAAAACAAAGTAGTTAAACTATTTTACGATAGCCTGGCGCCACTTGGCTACCTGGCCCTGGGTTCAAAAGAAACCATGCATTATACCCCGGTTAAGCATGATTTTGCAACTGTGGATAAAGAAAAAATTTACAGAAGGATTAAATAAGCAATGTGCAAACAGGTAACACATTAATTTTAATAGGAGGATCAGCGGGAAGTATGCCTGTACTGTTTCAAATTCTGGAAGGATTGCCGGCAGAGATAACATCAACAATTGTGATAGTGCTGCACAGGCAAAAAAATGTGATAAGTGAGTTTGCCAACATCCTGACGAAGCATGCTGGTAATAAAAGGATTATTGAACCTGAGGATAAGCAGTTAATATTACCGGGCAATATTTACCTGGCTCCTCAAAATTATCATTTGTTAATCGAGCACGATTTTACGTTTAGCCTTGATTACTCAGAATTGGTTAATTACTCAAGACCCTCTATCGACGTAACTTTTGAAAGTGCAGCACAGGTTTTTAAAAATAGTATTACCGGTATTGTATTAAGTGGTGCAAATAGTGATGGTGCCAGTGGATTGAGTACGATAATAAGCCAGGGAGGTAAGGCGCTGGTTCAAGACCCTGCCAGCGCCGAATATCCTATGATGCCCGAACGGGCCTTGCAACAAAACCCGTTGGCGACACACCTGTCTCCCCACAAAATCGTTCGTTTAATTGCCTGGCTAAATACTTAAATAAATTACTAAGCCGATGAATCTTCCGTTACAAGAGTTTACAATTCTACTGGTTGACGATCGTGAAGAAAACCTGGTGGCCTTACAGGCAATGTTGGCAAAGGAGGGGAGAGATTTTATGAAAGCAACTTCTGGAAATGAAGCTTTAAAGCTTCTTCTAAAGCATGATAATATTGGACTGGTTATGCTGGATGTTCAGATGCCTGAAATGGACGGATTTGAGGTTGCCCGGATTTTACAATCGAATGCAAGAACCCGTGATATAGCGATTGTTTTTGTAACAGCCATAAGCAAAACTGAGCACTATGTTTTGCAGGGTTTTCAGGAAGGTGCAGTTGATTATTTACAAAAGCCACTCGACATTAATCTTACCAGGGCCAAGGTTAATGTGTTTGAAAGGTTGTATTTCAACCAGCAACAATTAAAGTTTTCTAAAGCAGAAGTTGAGCGGATAAATGAGCAATTGGAGCGCTTTGTTTACATAGTTTCTCACGATTTAAAATCACCCCTTGCATCCATCATTACCATGTTATCTATCATAAAAAACAAATCCAATGTTAAAGAGCAACATTCCCTTGTAGAAGATCTTGACATGGTTTACATGGCCGGTACCCAGCTTTCAGAAATGATCAGCTCCATCCTCGATTACTCAAGACAAAGCCTGGCACAACAACAGGTTGAAGAAGTTGATACGCGAATAATGGTAAGTGAAATTGTTTTCCTACTTTTTTTACCCCCAAACATAAAGGTTATAGTAAGCGATCACCTGCCACTTGTATTTACCCGCAGGCAGAAATTGCAACAGGTGTTTCAAAACCTGCTAAGTAATGCTATCAAATTTATTGATAAGCAACAAGGTGTTATTGAAGTAGATGCCGAAGACAAAGGCAATCATTATGTATTCAATGTAAAAGATAACGGCGCTGGAATTGCCGCAAAGGATAAAGAGCGGATTTTTGGTTTATTTGAAACAATTCAAAATTCGACTAACGGCGAATCCTCCACCGGCATTGGCCTTAATATTTTAAAAATGCTGGTAGAAGAACAAGGCGGTAAAATTTGGGTAGAATCAGATTTCGGAGTAAGTAGTACTTTCAGCTTTACCTGGTATAAATAAAATGGAATCCACTATCTGAAAATTTTTCTTGTTAAGACAGTTTACAGGTAACTTCAAAAAACTTCACACAAGCTTACTATCGGGCTCTTGTTCGTACCAATGTAATTGTAAAAGTTTTGCTACTTTAACTGGTTAGAAGTTTTTAAAAACATTCCCAACAGGTTTTACGTAAACTACTGCATTACGATAACAAGCTTTGCCTGGCTAAAAATTCAAGTTTCAGATTTACATCTATAAGGGTTCTTGTAAGTTTTACATTGTCTTTTCTTAACCTGTAAACCTCGTTCGCTTTTTCAATGTAAATGCGAACATCCTCATCGTTCCATGGTTTGGTAAGATATTTATAGACCTGGCCCCGATTGATAGCATCAATTACGGCGTTTATGTCTGTATAGCCGGTAATCAATATTCGTATGGGGTGTGGGAATTCATCTTTTATGGATTCAAAAAATTCGATGCCTGTCATTTTTGGCATACGCTGATCGCTGAGAATAACCTGGATCTCGTGGTTGGAAATAATTTTCCTGCCTTCTTCGGCTGACTCGGCCGTAAAAATGTTAAATATTCTTCTAAAGCACGCCCTAAATGATGTAAGGTTGTGTGCTTCGTCATCTATGTAAAGAACGTTGATCTGCTGGTTTGATTGCAACACGATAAAAGATTTAAAAGGGTACAAGTATTATATCACAACGGGTAATGTTTCTTTTTTATTGTACTGTTAAATAAATTTTTTTATCGGCTGTATTACACCTTTGCCTGTAAATAAACCGTTATACATTTGTACCCCCATGCAAACACACCTACGAATTAGAGCCTTTCGGGCCAGTGATGATCCTAAATCATGTGCCATGTTCATTGAAGGGCATAGTAAAGTATTGGAAAATCACGGTATTGGTAAAGTAACCTCCTCAAATAATACGTGGGCAGAAAGTTCTGCTGTCTTCGTAATTGTCGTTGAATCCGAAAACGGTGACCGGCTTTATGGAGGTGCAAGGGTGCATGCGGCAGACGGCAAAAAACTTTTACCCATTGAAGAGGCTACCGGGTATATGGATCCAAATATTTACCAGATAGTAAAGGAAAGTGCAAAAACCGGGACAGGCGAGTTGTGTGGGTTATGGAATTCAAAAGAAGTAGCCGGCTTGGGTGTGGGGTCATTGTTTCCATCAAGAGCTGCTGTGGTTATAGCAAGCCAAATTGGATTGACTAGTATGTTTTCCCTATGTTCGCCGGCAACAGTACGGTTTAATAAATGGATCGGTAGCGATGTTTTGACGACTGTGGGTAATAACGGCACCTTTTATTATCCTAAACTGGATCTGTTGGCAACAGCCGTTTTTTTAGATGATGCAGTCACTTTAAAAAGTGCGCATCCGCGAGAGCGGGAAAAAATGCTTTTTTTAAGAGACAATCTTCATTACATTACCGAGGAAAAATCGCCTTTTAAAAATATTGTTGTAACGGTTCAGTACGACTTGTTGGTAAAGGGTGCGGATACAAACGAGTTCAGGATATCATATTAGAACGCCAATATTTATGGGAAAAGTCATTTTTACAGTTGTAGCAATTGTATTGCTAAACATCATGCCATTGGCAGGTGAGCCTGCTCTCATGTTACATTTTAAAACAATTTTTTTAGTTATTGCTGCCGCCAGTCTCTGGTTAAGCCAACCGGCTTTTAGTACCCGCGATACTAAAGAAAATAAGACCAGCGACCGTTCTTCTATTCTTATTATTTTAATCATGTCATCGTCCAGTGTTGTTTTTTCAGTGCTGGAATGGGCATACTTTTCTACCGATCATTCTGCACTAAATCCTATAGTATATGCCGGAGCCATACTATTAATTGCAGGCATTGCTATACGTATATATTCCATCCGAACGTTGGGTAAACATTTTACGGCAACAGCAAAAATTAATAACGATCATGAGTTGATTAAAACAGGTCCTTACCAGTTTGTAAGGCATC
Organism: Chitinophagaceae bacterium; assembly: GCA_026786345.1. Taxonomy (GTDB): domain Bacteria; phylum Bacteroidota; class Bacteroidia; order Chitinophagales; family Chitinophagaceae; genus Segetibacter. The sequence continues at coordinate 9,607 of JAJAYD010000112.1, read as the reverse complement.
CCAGCTATCTGGGCGCCTTTATGGCCATAATTGGTATGCCTTTGTTTTTAAACGATAGATGGGCAATACTTTTTGTTATACTTGCAATGTCGTTAGCATATTACATCCGTATAAATGTTGAAGAAAAAATGCTTTCGGCCTTTTTTGGTGAGAATTACACGCAGTACAAATCCAATACTAAACGAATTATTCCTTACATATGGTAATCACGCTACATACAATTGACTAAGTATTCCAAAACATACAAATATGCCCTGCAAATTTGCTGCTTTATTGTCGGTTTGCTTGTTTCGTCTGTCGTATTCTCTCAGGTTAATCCCGTTGTAATAAACGATACTATTAAGGAAGTTGAAGTAAAAGGCCACGCTTTTGAGTTTAAAGATTCTTCGGGTAAATTAAGCGAAGCCGAAATTCTTCAACCTGGTGTCAAATGGATTAATACTAAAGAAACCCCGGTCTACCAGGTTACAACAGGAAACATCTGGACGAAGTTTACAATAATAAATAATAGTAGTACACCTTCTTTATTTATCAATTTGCAATATGCCAATATTACAAAGCTTACCTGTTACAGGCTAATAAATAATACCCTGTTACAAATAGATGAAATGGGCAACGCATTTCCATTTCAATACCGAAAAGCCTTGAATCCTGATTTTGTTTTCAACGTAAACATTCCCAAAAATACCAGCGAGACTTATTTTTTAAAAATCTTTAGCGAGCACCCATTGCTATTGCCGGTTTTTGTTGTTAAGGAAAAGCAATTACAAAACATCCTAAGTGTACAAACTATTATTATAGGTATTTATGTGGGCATTTTAATGGCGTTATTCTTTTACAATTTCTTCCTGTTTCTCTCAACAAAAGACAGGAGTTACCTGGCCTACATACTGTTTTTATTTTTCCTGGGAATGGCCCAATTAACCGTTTCAGGGCACGCATATAAGTACTTATGGCCAAACAGTCCTCAATTTAATCGTTATGCCTTAACGCTTACTTCGGCATTGGCTGGTATCGCCGGCATTTATTTCGGAATGTTTTTTTTATTGATGAAACAATATCTGCCCATTGCTAGAAAGTGTTTCATCGGGCTGATAGCTATTTACATGTTAAGCATTTTATTTTCGCTGGCAGGTAACAACTATATCAGCTACTACTTGCTTAATCTTTGTGGCACGGCGGGCGGAGTTTCGTTATTGGCTGCCTCCATTTATATAGCATCCAAAGGTTATAAACCTGCCTATTTTTATGTTGTTGCCTGGGTTATTTTCTTAGTAGGTATTGTAATATTGAGCTTGCGCAATAGCAACCTGCTTCCTTACAATAATTTTACTACCTATATTTTGTATGCTGGCTCGGCCATAGAGGTAATCTTACTTTCTATTGCCCTTGCCGATAAAATAAATGTGCTGCGAAAAGAGAAGGAAATCAGTCAAATGGAAGCGCTCCGGGCATCCCGCGAAAATGAAAAGCTGGTTCGCGAACAAAATATATTATTGGAACGTAAAGTATCTGAAAGAACAGAAGAACTTCAATCGGCTAACACACAATTGAACGAAGCTTACAGCGTTTTAAAAGACGCCCAAATACAATTGGTTGAAGCAGAAAAGATGGCTTCTCTCGGCCAGTTAACTGCGGGCATTGCGCACGAAATAAATAATCCTATAAACTTTGTAAAATCAAATATTAAACCCCTGCTACTCGATTTAGGCGACTTGTTTACAGTAATTGATGAGTATGGAAAATTGCACCAACAGCACATTGAAACTATTCCGGTAAGCTTAAAAAATATCCAGCAACTGCAGACATCGTTTGATATGGATTTTTTGAGAAAGGAGATTTACAGTTTAATGAAAGGCATTGAAGATGGAGCCGATAGAACGGCAGAAATTGTACGGGGATTAAGAAATTTTAGTCGGTTGGATGAAAGCCTGATTAAGACCGTAAACATTCACGAAGGTTTGGATTCTACCCTCGTTATTTTACGTAACCTTGTACCCGAAAATGTGAGCGTGATTAAAAATTTTCATGCTGATGGCGAGATTGAATGTTTCCCTGGTAAGTTAAACCAGGTGTTCATGAACATTCTTAATAATTCGATACAGGCTGTCAAGCTTCAAAATAGCCAGGACCAACAGCAAATAATTGTTACTACAAAAGACCTGGAGAATGACAGTATAGAAATAAGCATAAAAGATACCGGGCCCGGCATGTCGCTAGAGGTAAAACAGAAAATTTTCGATCCTTTTTTTACAACTAAAGAAGTAGGAGAGGGTACGGGTCTTGGTTTGGCAATTGTGTTTAGGATAATACAGGAGCATCATGGAAAGATACAGGTTGTTTCAAGCGAGGGTCAGGGGGCAGAATTCATCATAACCTTATTAAGAATTATTCCTGATAAAGCTATCATTTAAATTAAGTATATGGAGGTTCCCCAAAAAAAAATAAGGGTTTTGTATATTGATGATGAGAAAAATAATCTCCTTGCTTTTAATGCCAGTTTTAGAAGGCAGTACGAGGTTTTTACGGCTATATCCGCTGCTGAAGGAATGAAGATTTTAAATGAGGAGGTGGTTCATGTAATCATAGCAGACCAACGTATGCCCCAGTCTACCGGGGTTGAATTTTTTGATGTTGTCAGGGTTGCATTCCCTGATCCTATTCGAATTTTAATGACAGGATACACTGATGTTGAGGCTATCATCGATGCCATCAACAAGGGTATGATATATCGCTTTATTAAAAAGCCATGGGATGAACTGGAGCTTGCCACTTCCATTCAAAATGGGTACGAATTATACAATACCCGCCATCAATTAAAAACCAAAATTGATGAACTTGAAAAATCCAACCATGAGTTGAATCGTTTTGTGTACAGTACCTCTCATGATTTGCGTAGTCCGCTTGCGTCTGTAATGGGTGTACTCAATTTAGCTAAAATGGAAAAGTCGGTCGACGATCCAAATGGCTACATGGGCATGATTGAAAGTTGTGTTAAACGCATGGATTTCTTTATTCTTAAAACCATTGAGTACTACAAGAGCATTCGGGTTGAAAACAGCTTTGATGAAATAGATTTCAATGTTTTGATAGAGGATAGTGTAAGCCTTTGCCGGTACCAAAATCCTAATATTGATTTTGAAATTACCATTGAGCAAACAGCGCCCTTTCATGCAGATTCTTTCAGGATGTCGGTTATTCTTAATAATCTTATATCGAATGCCGTAAAATACCAGAAGCCGGAAGAGGAGAACCCAAAAGTAATGATATCAATAGAAGCCAATGGGCAACAGGCCAAAATCATAATAGAAGATAATGGGGTTGGTATCATCGACGAACATCTTAATAACATATTTAAGATGTTTTTCAGGAGCAATTTTACAGTTACCGGTCTTGGTATTGGTCTGTATATAGTTAAAGAAGCACTAACAAGAATAGGAGGGGATATATCTGTACATTCCCAGCACGGAACCGGTACCCGGTTTGTTTTAAATGTACCAGATGCAACATTGCCTTTATTAGCATAAAAAGTCAAAAAATTCTACCCGGCTGTCTATGCACAACCTGGCAGAATCTGTATTTATCCCAAAGACCTGATCCACGCTACCAATTCATCTTTAGTCTTTCCAAGTTTTTGTTGTAATCTTCCAAATAGTTCGTCATCTTTTCCTTCTTCATATTGCAAATCATCATCGGTCAGGTCGGCATGCGACTGCTTTATTTTTCCTTTAATTTCGTTCCACTTTCCTTTTAATTCTAACTTGTCCATAATAAAATATTTAAGCTTATTCTCAAAAGAACCATGCCATTTAAATCTTCAATTTAAAATTGCTTTGGCTAAAACGGGTCAGGCTTACATTTCTTTATACGACCATTTCTTTACACCTACACGCTTATAAAAAAATCAAACACATGTCAAACCGTCGACAATTTATTCGTAATGTTTCTGCTGCTTCCGCAGCCGTTGCTATTTCAAGCTCTTCGTTTGCAAGAAACTTAAGAAGGGCCGATGAAAAAGTAAGGATTGGAGTTATTGGTACAGGCTTACGTGGCCAGAGCCATTTGGAACTGTTACTGCGGCGGAAGGATGTGGAAGTGACAGCTATTTGTGACATCAGCGACAGAATGCTTACAAGTGCAAAGCAACAATTTACCAGGGCTGGAAAGGCATTACCTAAAATTTATACCGGCACAAGCACTGCTTATAAAAATTTATTGAGCGATAAAAATATTGACGCCATTGTTATTGCCACTCCGTGGGAATGGCATGCACCCATGATACTTGATGCTATTAGAGCCGGCATCAAATACATTGGTACAGAAGTTATATTAGGAATCACACTCGAAGATCACTGGGATGTAGTTAAGGCAGCCGACAATGCAGGCGCCCATGTTATGATGCTCGAAAATGTTTGTTACCGCAGAGATGTTATGGCAGTCTTGAATATGGTTCGACAGGGAATATTTGGAGAAATTATGCACCTGCAAGGCGGATACCAGCACGACCTGAGAGGTGTTAAGTTTAATGATGGTGTTAAACCTTACAACAGTGGCGTAGAGTTTGGTGAAAAAGGATTTTCTGAAGCCGCCTGGCGCACCAACCATTCAGTTCATCGCAATGGCGATTTGTATCCAACGCATGGTATCGGCCCAATTGCAATGATCGCTGATATAAACCGCGGCAACCGTTTCATCTCTCTCTCTTCCTTCGATACCAAAGCAAGGGGTCTGCACAATTATATTGTTAAAAAGGGGGGAGAAAATCATCCAAATGCCAAAGTGAATTTTAAATTGGGCGATATAGTTACCACACACATAAAATGCGCAAATGGCGAAACTATATTGCTGCAACACGATACCAATTTGCCGAGGCCTTATTCCCTGGGTTTTAGAGTGCAGGGCACCAGCGGCCTTTGGATGGATGTAAACAACAGTGTGTATGTTGAAGGTATTAGCAAGGAGCACCAGTGGGACAATGCTGCCTCCTGGTTAGAAAAATATGATCATCCGTTATGGAAACGCTGGACGGCTGAAGCCGAAGGAGCCGGACATGGCGGTATGGACTTTTTTGTTATTCATGCTTTTATTGAAAGTGTAAAACGTAAAGTACCCACCCCCATGGATGTTTACGATGCAGCAGCCTGGAGTGCTATTACCCCGCTGAGTGAAAAGTCTATAGAACTGGGAAATGCAACAGTTGAGTTCCCCGATTTTACTTCGGGTAAATGGATGAATAGAAAAAACACCTTTGCCGTAACGGATGAGTTTTAAAAAGTAAATAGTACCTGTTATGAATGCAAACGATACAGAAGCTATCCGGGATGTGATGACCTGTCTTTCACTTTGTTTGATTTCCTTAACATTCAATGGTAATTAAATGTGTATGTTTGCAATAATATTTTATTCAAATTTATAATGATGGACAACAAAACACAAGGAACTGTAAAATTTTTCAACAGTGACAAAGGATTTGGCTTTATTAAGCACGATGATGGCAAAAACGAAACTTTCGTACATGCTAGCGGGCTAATCGATGATATTAAAGAAGGCGACCGCGTAGAGTTCAGTCTGCAAAGTGGTCAAAAAGGTATGAACGCCGTGAATGTTAAAAGAATTCAATAAGCTTATCTTTTTCCAATGTCATAAGGACCGGATTATCCGGTCCTTATTTTTTTGCCCTAAAATGTTACCTTTATTTTTTTTGAGGTTAAAATGTTTTAAAGAAGAAATAGAAAGTGGGCTACAGTTTACCAGATGGCAGAAGCATCCCTGTTTTTTTCTTCGATAACCTTTCCCAGGTCATTACTTAACGTAGTGATACCCTTGCCAAACTCGGTCCAAAAAGCACCACCATCAGGATCAATATGCTTTTCAATTAATATAAAATTCTCTTCCAGGTCTATAAGAAAAGTAGAGGTAGGTTGGTCGCCAATAGGTGTTACCAAAAATGGGGAGCCCTTGTACAAGACGGGATAAACCGAATTACTAAACTTTTTCATCGTAGTAAATTTTAGCAGTGATTGTAACAATCATAAGACCTTAAAACGGATTACAGGTTTAGGAAATTCATGGAATACTACGCTGTTTAACAATCTTTTTTAGTATTGTCTATAATAAAGACTACCAATAATAGACTTACGTTGCCCGGTTAAAATTAATTTCTCTTAAACAACCGGCTTTTGATTGGATCGTACAATCTTATTTTCTTTATAAAGAAAAATGGGATATCTATAAAGTTGAGATCAGTAGAAAATGCTTTACTTAGATAGACGATTTACAAAAAGCAGAATCCAAAATTTACAGTAATTTCCATTTGAATAAGTCAGCCTTACAAATGCCAATAAAACCTTTGCTATGCCAACAACCGCCAGTAAAAAAGAACAAATCCTTAAAACCTACTTTATCCCTTATACAAAAAAGGAACTTTTAGCACTAACAAAAATCAGGCGTTTCGAAACCAAAATTGGGGAGAAGATACAAATTGCAGCCTACGGTGATGATATTGAGAAATCATTGGCAGAGTCTACAGCCAGGTTTGTTATAGTTGGTATACCTGAAGATTTGGGGGTGAAGGCTAATTATGGAGTAGGCGGAGCCAATACTGCATGGACACCTTTCTTACAGTCGTTTTTAAACGTGCAGAGCAACGATTTTTTAGAAGGAAGTAACATACTGATACTTGGATATTATGATTTTACAGAGGTATCTGATTTAATCGAAAATAATGCTCATGGTTTTGATGAAAAGATAGATGCTTACCGTCACTCTGTATATACCGTGGATGAAGCTGTTGAGCCACTGATCAAAATGATTACCCAGTATAACAAAATACCGATTGTCATCGGTGGTGGCCACAACAACTCATACCCAATTATACGAGGTGCAGCAAAAGGTTTGTATAAAGCAGGGCTGGTGCCTCTGGCATCAATTAATTGCATAAACCTGGATGCTCATGCTGATTTCAGGCCATTGGAAGGAAGACATAGTGGCAATGGTTTTAGCTACGCTGAAGAAGATGGGTATTTGCAGAAGTACTGCGTAATTGGTGTACATGAAAATTACATTACTCAAAACATTTGGATGGATGTGGTAAACAACCCCTTCATTGATATCATTACCTACGAAGACATTTTCATACACGAAAAGCGAAACTTTTTACAGGCAGTTGCACATGCAACCGGCTTTACTGAGGACACCTATACCGGCATTGAATTAGACCTGGATTGCATTGAAGATACTTTGACCAGTTCTGCAACACCCAGCGGAGTTGCTCCGTTACATGCCAGGCAATATGTATCGTTTACGGGCATTGATACCAAAACTGCGTATCTGCATATATGCGAAGGAGCCTGTAATTTATCTGATGGCAGAACCAACCACATGACGGGTAAGCTTATTAGCTACCTGGTGAGTGACTTTATAAAAGCAAAGGAAGCTTAGGTTTTCTTTGTGCTAAATAATGTGATAACTGAACAGCGCTGTTAATTTAGTTGCTCTTCCAATACCATTACCTTTTCAAAAACCATTTCATAGTCTTTGTTAAGTACCACCAGATTCTTTTTGGCATTCTCATAATCAGTTTCTACGGCCTTATACTTGTTCTTATCGGAGTAAACTAATGGATTGGCCATCTCGGACTCAAGCGTTAGTTTAGTATCAGCAGCTTTGGAAACATCAACTTCAAGCTGTTGTAATTTGCGCTGGTATTTTTGTAATTCTTTTTGAAGTTCGCGGTTTATGGGTGCTCCGCCTTTTTGGCCATTAACTGAAGGTTTCTCCTCGTGCTTTGCTACCGGTACCTCTTTTTTAACAGGTTCGTTGTCCTTTTTTTCATCACCTTTTCCATCTTGCCTGTTTGACTTTTCTTCAACCTTTTTCCGGGCTTCCATTCTTTCGGTCCACTCAACCCATTCGGCATAACTACCTTTAAATTCCTTAATCTTATGATCAACAATCTCCCAAATTTTATTGGCTGTTTTAGAGATAAAAAAGCGGTCGTGGCTTACTAGTATGATTGAGCCTTCGTATTTGTTTAATGCATCGGCAAGTAACTCAACCGAGTGCATGTCCAGGTGATTGGTAGGTTCGTCGAGCATCAAAAAATTGGCCTTGCTTACAATGGTTTTTGCAAGTGCCACCCGGGCTTTTTCTCCACCACTTAGCACCCTTATCTTTTTATCAGTATCATCGCCGCTAAACAAAAAGCACCCAAGTAAAGCTCTCAATTCAGGCTCCGTTTTTTTACTGCCCGCATCCTTCATTTCGTCCAGGATGGTATTGTTGATATTCAAGGCTTCCAGTTGGTGCTGGGCATAAAAACTTTCATCCACATTATGCCCCCAAACTCTTTCACCCTCGTAATTTTCTACGCCTGCAACAATTCTTAACAGGGTAGATTTTCCTTTACCATTTGCACCAATCAAGGCAATCTTATCGCCCCGGTCAATTTCGGCAAGGGCTTCATCCAGTATTACATTGTCGCCAAATTGCTTGTGTACATGCTTTAGTGAGACCAATACCCGCCCGGGAGTTTTATCTACCTGGAAGTTGATTCGCAAGTCGGGTCTTTCCAACTGAACATCTTCAATTACATCCAGTTTATCCAACCTTTTTTGAACACTCTGTGCCTGGGCAGCCTTACTGGCTTTGGCTTTGAATCTTTCTATAAATCTCTCCTGCTGGCGTATGTAATCCTGCTGGTTTTCAAAGGACTTTTGTTGCATTTCGATTCTTATAAATTTTTCTTTCTCATAAAAATCATAGTTGCCTGTATAAATGTTCAACTGTCGTTGATAAATCTCAACGATCTTATTTACCATCCTGTTCAAAAAATATTTATCGTGACTTACAATTACTACGCTGCCTTTGTAAGTTAACAGGTATCGCTCCAGCCACTCAATTGAAGGTAAGTCAAGGTGGTTGGTTGGCTCATCGAGCAACAATACATCGGGCTGTTGAAGGATCATTTTTGCAAGCAATACCCGCATTCTCCATCCACCACTAAATTCTTTATAAGGGCGAATAAGGTCCTCGTTACTAAAACCAAGACCATGCAAAACTTCCTCAGTTTTATAATGAATGTTGTAGCCCTCCAGCACATCCATTTCGTGAAGGGCATCTGTATATTTTATGAGCAGGTCCTCATTCTCCGAGTTAGCTTCCAGCTCTTTTCCCAGCGCTTCAATTTGCTTTTCAAGGGCACGTACTTTTTCGAAAGCGCTGAGGGCCACCTCTGTAATACTATCGTTGGTGTCGAAACTTAGCAAATCCTGGTGCAAGTAGCCAATGGTAGTATCCCGTCCTTTTTCAACGGTACCAACAGACGGTTGGTATTCGCCCACCAACACTTTTAATAACGTTGACTTTCCTGTTCCGTTGTAACCGATCAGTCCAATTCTGTCTCCCGGCTGTATATGCCAGGTGGCTTCGCTCACAATTGTTCGTGCACCAAATTCAAAGGTTACATTTTGAAGACCTATTAGCATAAGTTGATAAAGTAAAAACTAAAAATTTAAATTCGGGATGATTAAAGTTTATGATGAATGTTTAATACATCACGCCTACTATCAACCCCCACTGACCATTGACCATTGACCATTGACCATTG
>JAJAYD010000111.1 GCA_026786345.1 Chitinophagaceae bacterium | reverse complement strand
TTATTCATTCACGTTTCACCTTTCACGTCTTCACTTTATTAATTCATTATTCAGGGGATGCTGAAATAAATTAAGCATGACGGCTCGTAGTATTCTTCATTCACGTTTCACCTTTCACGTCTTCACTTTACTATTCATTATTAAGGGTACGCTGAAATAAATTCAGCATGACGGCTCGTAGTATTCTTCATTCTTCATTCACGTTTCACCTTTCACGTCTTCACTTTATTAATTCATTATTCAGGGGATGCTGAAATAAATTCAGCATGACGGCTCGTAGTATTCTTCATTCTTCGTTATTCACTGTTCACTATCCCTTCACGTTTGACGTTTCACAATTCACAATTCACCATTCACCATTCACAATTCACAATTCACCCATCGCCCATTACCCATTACCCATTGCCTATTGCCTATTGCCCATTGCCTATTGCCTATCGCCCATTGCCTATTGCCTATCGCCCATTGCCCATTGCCCATTCACCCTAATACTTCCTCCACGCCCACTTCCACAATTCTTTCCAGGTGGCCTTTTTAACATACATTAAAATACCGGTACGGTAAATTTTGGCACTGATCCAGGTGGTACCTAAAAAGCCTAATACCAGCAGTAACATGCTTACAATTAATTGCCAATAAGGCACGGTGCCCGGTACACCAAATGGTATCCTGGCCATCATAACTATGGGGGAGAAAAACGGTATCATACTGCTCCAGGTAGCAAGACTGCCGGCCGGGTTGGTAATGGCGTTTATCATAATTACTATCGAAATAATGATGGGCATTGTAATGGGCAACAACAAGCTTTGGGCGTCCTGCGGGTCTTCGTTTACGGCGCTGCCAACTGCTGCAAACAACGAAGCATAAAACAGGTATCCGAATAAAAAATAAAAAATGAAACAGCCAATAATCAGCAGCCAGTTTGCACTACCCAAAGTTTCCTGCATTGCATTAAAACCACCGGCTGCTCCTTTGGCCATGCCTACGTTTCCATTATTTAATTGCTGGCTGGCGTCTGAGGCCTGTTGCAATGTTTCATGCGAAAAAATGGCAGACGCTGCAGTTGATAAACCAATAATCAAAACGATCCACAATAGTAATTGTGTAAGACCTACGGCACCTATGCCAATAATCTTACCCATCATTAATTGAAAGGGTTTTACCGACGAAATCACCACCTCGGCAATACGGTTGGTTTTCTCTTCCATAACCCCACGCATAACCATGGTGCCATAAATAAACAGCGTGATATAAATTAAAAAGCCGCTGCCATAACCTATGCCATAGGCCAGTTCGCTATTACCTTTTTTTATGGTAGCACCCTCGTAATAAGCCTGGTCCAGCTCGGCATGCGGTACATTTTTTCGGGCAGCATCCAATTCTTTGGTATCGATATTATACTTCGATTTCAACATGCGGTTCTCCATCGATTCGTTGATCTTATCTTCTACATTGTTTTCCGCAATCATTCCCAATTGCTTTTGAGATATCAACCGGTATTTTGATGTTGAATCAGTTGGAGCATATAATATGGCACTATAACCTTTGACCTTGTAGTTGGTGCTATCAACACCCTGCACAAAAGAAAAAGTAACCGCTTTGGTGCTGTCTATTGATCCACGAAAAATGTTGGCTTTGTCAACCACTGCCACAGTTTCTCTGTCTACATTTTTTACTGAGATAACCGTAACGGCTGTTATCAATCCAACAAAAAGAAGCGGAGTTAATATGGTAGATAAAATGAACGTTTTATTACGAACCCTTGTCAGGTATTCTCTTTTAATAATTAGCCAGGTCTTGCTCATTGTAATTAAGGTTTTGATAGTGCGTTAGTAGGGTTGCTTAAACTGCTTTTTGAAATTGGCGACTCATTTTTGTGCCTTCAACCAGCTTAATAAATATCTCGTTTAGCGAGGGAAGTATTTCAGTAAAGCCTTCTATAATAACCGGCTCCTGGAGAAAGTGTTTCAAAACATCGTTACTGGTACTGCCGTCATTAATTTTTACAACCAGTTTATGATCCTGTTTTTTTATCACCTCAAAAGCGTTGCTTACCACATCGCTGGGTGTATCGCTTAATTGAATGCTAAATAAGTTTTCTTTAAACTGCTGTTTAATGTTATTAACGGTTCCATCCAAAATCTTTTTGCCCTGGTCAACCAGTACAATATGGTCGCATATTTCTTCCACCTGTTCCATACGGTGGGTACTAAAAATTACGGTTGCGCCGTTTTGGGCAAGATGGTAAATTTCGTCTTTAATAAGGTTGGCATTTACCGGGTCAAGACCACTAAAGGGTTCGTCCAGTATAATAAGCTTTGGATTGTGTAAAACCGTTATTACAAACTGAAGCTTTTGGCTCATACCCTTGCTCAGGTCTTCAATCTTTTTATTCCACCAGGTTTCCATTTCCATGCGCCTGAACCAGTACTTTGTTTTTTCCAAAGCATCGCTATAACTTAATCCTTTTAGTTGTGCCAAATAAAGCGCTTGTTCGCCGATCTTCATTTTTTTATACAGCCCCCTTTCTTCGGGCATATAACCAATAAAAAGATTGTCGCTTAACGGGTTGAACGTTTTACCATTAAAAACAATTTCTCCCTCATCAGGAAAAAATATGCCCGTAATCATTCGTAGCAGGGTGGTTTTGCCTGCGCCATTGGGCCCCAGTAAACCAAATATGCTGCCCTCTTTAAGCGAAAAGCTAATATCGTCTACAGCTTTTTGGGTAGCGTAATATTTTTTTAAATTCTTAAGTTCCAGTAGTTGCATAGTAAAAGCAATTAGGTATGGTAGTAATTGGTTGAAGTATTTGTAGCAAAAATGTGTTTATTATTACAAGGGCTTAATAAACTTTTCGCCGATTATACCGCCGGTTAAAAAGTACAAAAATGTAATGATAAACATTTTCTGTTTAGGTGATATTACCGCTTATAAAGAATGAGGCTTTTCTCAGACCAACTTTTCTCTTAAGGTTAATAAGAAATTCAGAACTGAATTTTACTTATAGTTTTGCATCATGACAATCTCATTTTTTTCTACCCAACCATACGATCAATTATTTTTTGAAGAATTTAATGCAGACTTTGGCTTTACCCTTCGTTTTTATGAAGTAGCGTTATCAGCAGACACTACCAACCTGGTGCACGATAGCGAGGCTGTATGTGTGTTTGTAAATGATAAACTGGATGCAAATGTGATGGCTCAACTTGCATCGAAGGGTGTAAAGGTGGTAGCACTCCGGTGTGCAGGTTTTAATAATGTTGATATAAATGCTGCCAAAGAGCATCATATTAAAGTATGCCGTGTTCCTGCCTACTCGCCACAGGCCGTAGCCGAGCATGCCGTAGGGTTGATGTTAACATTGAATAGAAAAATACATAAGGCATACAACCGGGTACGTGAGCAGAATTTTTCGCTAAACGGGTTATTGGGTTTTGATTTTTATGGTAAAACGGTGGGTGTAATAGGAACCGGAAATATTGGCCGGGCTTTTTGTAAAATAATGCTGGGCTTTGGATGCAAGGTAAAAGCCTATGATGTGATAGCCAACCGCGATTTGGAAGCGATTGGAGTTGAGTATCATCCGTTGGTTGATATTTTGCACGAGGCCGATATTATATCGCTGCATTGCCCGTTAAACGAACAAACGCATCATCTTATTAATTCAGAAACCCTGCAAATGACGAAGCAGGGTTGCATGCTAATTAATACCAGCAGGGGAGCGTTGATTGATACACCGGCTGTGATCGACGCTTTAAAATCGGGGCACCTGGGTTACCTGGGTGTTGATGTGTACGAGCAGGAAGAGAAATTATTTTTCCGTGATCTTTCAAGCAACATTATACAAGACGATGTGCTTACAAGGCTCTCAGGTTTTCCGAATGTTTTAATTACTGCCCACCAGGGATTTTTTACACGCGAAGCCCTGACCCAAATTGCCCTGGTTACGCTGCAAAATGTTAAAGACCTTTTAAAGGATGGCAATTTGAGCAATAAGGGAACGTTATTAGCCTGATAAAAGTCTACTAAAAAATTACTTTCACTAAAAAACTTTTTCTTTGTTGTCATGAAATTAATCAAGCATTTGGCCGTATTGCTGGCAGGCATTGTTATCATGGCATCGTGCCAAAAAGAATATAGTATTGAAACCGGCAGTGCCGGCGGACGTGCAACGGGTACCTTGAAAGACTCGCTCGGTGATTGCCAGCCGATTACCTTACGGGGTATCTATTTTGTTGATTCAACTTTAACCGATAGTAACTATGTAATACTACAGGTTAATGTTACTGTTCCGGGCTCGTACACCATTACAACAGACCTGCAGAACGGCTATGGGTTTAGAGATACAGGATTTTTTTTAGCACCCGGGCTTACCAGAATAAAACTAAAGGCAGTTGGCAGGCCTACACTTCCTGTCACCTCCGATTTTACCGTAACCTTTGGCAACAGCTTTTGTATTTTTTCCGTACCGGCTATATCCGGAATAACGGCTCCGGCGGCTGTGTACACCTTATCGGGTACGGCAAATAATTGTACCAATGCGGTCGTGCAAGGCACTTACACTTTAGGCACCGCCCTAAACGCTTCTAACACCGTTAGTATCCAGGTGAACGTTACGCAGGTAGGAACCTATGTTATCTCTACATCTCAGACAAACGGGATGATCTTTCTGGGCAACGGCACTTTTAATGCAACAGGCATTCAATCGGTTACCCTGCGAGGCTCGGGTACACCCGTAAAAGTTGGGGCAAACGCCATACCGGTAACTGCGGGGGGAACCACTTGTGCGTTTACGGTTAACGTAGTAGGGGGAAGCATCAATTTTGCTGATTCTGCCTGGCAGTTTACACAAGGTTCAAAAGTTTTTCATGGTACTATTGACTCTGTAGCGTTTAGTAAGCTAAATGGTATTGATGTGTTGCAGTTGTACGGCTTAACCTATAATACCGGTGATAGCTTATTTGTACTTGGCATCGGCATGACCAGCAGTAACATACAGTCTGGCACTTACAATACCAGCACATTTGCCGCCTTCAATTTTTCCGATGTAAAGGATTCTACTATTTATCAGGCCAATCCTACTACGATATCGCCTTTGGTTAACCTCTCCATAGTTTTAAACTACGATGCTGCCACCAAAATTGCCCAGGGAACCTTTACCGGAACAGCTCAAAATGCTGCCAAAGCTTCGGTGCCCATTACGTTGGGTAAGTTTAAAGCGGTCCTGCCTTAGGGTCAATGGTCAATGGTCAATGGTCAATAGTCAATAGTTAATGGTCAATGGGCAATGGGCAATGGTGAGTTGTGAATGGTGAGTAGTTGAAATGCGAATGAATAGTGAATAATGAATAGTGAAGAAAAAAGGGAATTCGTGAAACGTCAAATGTGAAGGGTTAATAAATAATGAATTTTGTAGATAATGAATAGTGTAGAATGAAAAATTACAACGAGCCGTCCCGCTGAAGTTATTTCAGCATCCCTTGAATAAAGAATAGTGAATTGTGATTGCTGACTTGTGAATGGGGAGCGTTTAATCCTACTGCTACAGTCTCTCGTCTATTTTTTTCCGGCTCTCTGCAAACTATTTCTCTGGCTACCGACTTTTTCCTTACTAACGGCTATTGGCTACCGGCTACAGGCTATTTTTCTCTTTACCGACTTTAGACTTTTTCCTTACTACCGGCTATTGGCTACCGGCTACCGGCTATTTTTCTCGCTACCGGCTTTAGACTTTTTCCTTACTAACGGCTATTGGCTACCGGCTACCGGCTGTTGACTAACGGCTGTTGACTAACGGCTGTTCACTGTATCTGCATATTGTCATCGACGGACGCATTGGTTTCTACGGTAACGTGCTGTTGTTGATCGTGCTTTTTGAAGAATTTATTTTGGAAGAGCAATATGGTGATGACGCCAATTGAAATAGAAGCATCAGCTATATTGAAAACCGGGCGGAAAAATTCAAAATCATCACCACCCCAAAATGGTACCCACGACGGGAAATGTGCATTCCTTATTAAGGGAAAATAGAGCATGTCAACCACTTTGCCATGCAAAAAACCCGCATAACCTTCACCAATGGGAACCAGTTTAGCGACATTTTGCAAATACGGATCACTTTCCTGGAAGATCAATCCGTACACCATGCTGTCGATAAGATTACCCATGGCGCCGGCAAAAATTAAAGCGCTGCAAACAATAAAACCGGGGTGATTTTTCTTTTTTATAAAATCGCGGATGATAAATACTCCGGCAATAACGGCTATCAATCTAAAAAGGGTCAGTGCAATTTTGCCCCATTCACCTCCCATTTTCCAGCCCCAGGCCATCCCTTCGTTCTCTACAAAATGTAGTTTAAACCATTCCTGGCCACCAACTTTTATCTCTTCGCCAAGGTAGAAATGTGTTTTTATGTAATACTTAAATACCTGGTCAGCCAACAGAATTACAAATATGAAAAGGACGATGCTTCTGGTCTTCACTACAAAAATTTTTTAAAGCGGCAAAGATAGGGAAACAGCCTGCAAGAAGTGGGAGCGGGGAAGGTTTAACAAAGGGGAAAGTCAAAAGTAAAAAGTAAAAAGTGAAAAGTAAAAAGTAAAAAAGCGTTTAGTCGATTGTGAAAGGTGAATCTTCAAATGTCGTAAAACGTCAAACGTGAAATGTGAAATGTAAAAGATGAAAAGACTTAAGTCATTCGATATGCATTGTCGTCAAACGTCAAACGTGGAAAAGCCTTCAGTCATTCAACATTTATCATTTAAAATTCAACACAATAAAAACATCACTCTTCGTAGTAAACCCGCTTAACCCGCTGGCTTATTCCCGTTAGTACTTCATAGGCAATGGTATTGCTCCATTTTGCATGCTCCGTTACCGGTAGATTGGGGCCGAATATTTCAACAGCATCGCCTTCTGCTACTTCGGCAACATCTGTCACATCAATCATAATCATATCCATACAAACATTACCAACAACCGGCGCCAGTCGCCCCCTTACCCAAACTTTTCCTGCACCATTACTAAGATTGCGGCTAAAGCCATCAGCATAACCGATCCTGACGGTTGCTATTAAAGAATCCCTTTTCAATACGCCCGCCAGGTTATAGCCTACCGTGTCGCCGGCTCTTATTTTTCTTAATTGTGCTATTGTCGATCTAAGGTTTAGTACTGTTTGTAAGTGAATGTTTGGGTTGGCAGTAGTATCTACTCCATATAGCCCAATGCCCAACCGCACCATATCGTACTGTAAATTGGGATGCCTGAAAATGGCCGAGGTATTGGATAAATGCCTGATAAACGGATGACCCAGATGCTTGGTAAGTAGCGTGCAGGCTGCATCAAATTCCGCTGCCTGGTGTTTGGTAAAATCATCGTGCAAAGGATTTTCGCTGGAAGCCAAATGACTAAATACACTCTGAACAACCAAACAATTGCTTTGCTTAATAACCTCCATCATTTCAGGGAGCTGGCTGCTGTCAAAACCCAAACGATGCATGCCCGTATCAATTTTTATATGCACCGGGTATTGGGTAATGGCATTTTTACTGAGGTATGTAATGAACG
>JAJAYD010000110.1 GCA_026786345.1 Chitinophagaceae bacterium | reverse complement strand
GAATATTGCGGCGGCATACCAAATGGCAAAAAGCTGAAAGCTTGTATACCGGGTGGATCATCCGTACCTATTTTACCGGCTAACCTGCTTTTAAAAACTGCCAAAGGTGAGCCTCGTTATATGAACTATGAAAGCCTGGCCGACGGAGGATTTGCATCGGGTAGTATGATGGGCTCGGGTGGTTTTATTGTCATGGACGAAGATCAATGTGTGGTTCGTCATACTTTATCGTTAGCAAGGTTTTACCATCACGAAAGTTGTGGCCAGTGCAGTCCTTGCCGTGAAGGTACCGGTTGGATGAAACGCATTTTGCACAACATTGAATATGGTAAAGGCAAGATGAGCGATATAGATTTATTGTGGGATATTCAAAGAAAGATAGAGGGCAATACCATTTGCCCGTTGGGCGATGCGGCAGCCTGGCCTGTAGCAGCAGCAATCAGGCATTTCAGAGATGAGTTTGAGTGGCACGTTTTAAATCCGGAAGAAAGTCAGGTTAGAAATTTTGGGTTGGCTCACTATGCTGATATGTTGCAGACTTTAAGCGCATAATGTTGCTTATTTTTTCTTTCAAATGATTAATAATTAAGCATTTATGATTTTCACACTTATGCGACATTTCGTTATTTAAGTAAAAAATGAGTTTGATAAATAAAATAGAGATTAAAAATTTCAAATCTATAAGGCATCAAACAATTGATGACTGTAGAAGAATTAATGTCTTTATTGGTTATCCGAATGTGGGCAAGAGTAACATTTTGGAGGCGCTTGGACTCTTTTCTATGAATCAAAATAGTAGCAATTTGAATGATTTCGTGAGAATTGAAGAACTGACAACTTTCTTTTTTGATGGCTATATTGACAAGAATGTTGAAGTCACTATCAATTCAGTGAATAGGATTATTGGGAAATATTCAAATGGTTCTTTAAAGATTACTAACGGGTATGATAGAGAAAAATATGGGTTCGATAATATTGATTTAAGTCAATTTTCCATAGATAAATTGCCCGTGATAGATTTTTGCTCATTTTCAGTAGAGGATTCTGGAAAGATTGTAGAATTTAACGGCTCTAACGGTATAAAGTTAGATACCGAAAATCCTCTTATTGAAGTAAATAAGTACGAGTATAAAAAGCAATTAAAGTATGTTTTTGGAAGTGGATGGAAGCTTTTTCGACCATTTGGAGAAAATATCTTTTCAGTTATTTCGGAAAACAGAATTATAAAACACGAAGTTGAAAAAATTTTTCTACCTGATAACTTAGAACTATTATTCGATACTCGGCAACAAATTTTTACTATTTTAAAAAGGACAGACTCCGGTATTTTTACAATCCCGTACGAATTAATTGCAGATACTCTGCAGCGGCTGATATTTTATAAAACGGCCATATTAAGTAATAACAAAAGTTTGTTGCTATTTGAAGAGCCGGAAGCACATATGTTTCCGCCTTATATATCAAAATTGACAAGCGACATTATTAACGATCCACGGGAAAACCAGTATTTTATTACGACGCATAGTCCGTTCGTTATGAATGATCTGATTTCTAATGCTGAAAAAGATGAACTTTCTATATATATAGTGAGCTATGAAAATGAAACAGGACAAACCCTGATTAATCGTATGACTGAAGAAGATGTTGATGAAGCTTATCAGTTTGGTTACGATTTTTTTATGAACATAAACAACTTTATACCGCAAAAACAGCATGACTAATTTTGGAGAGAAATGGCATCTGTACTTTGTACCTGAATGTTATTTTGACACTATTCTTTTTAAAAAGTTATTGCAGACAACGAAGCGGTTGGTACATAGGAAAGGATGTAACAATGTGGCTAATGATTTGGATAGTGAAAGATTAAGAGATTTATTTGCAGTCGCGTTAATTGACAAGGATAAAAGGGAATTGGATTATTTAAAAAGCTGTAAAGTTCTTTATGATGACGATAAACTTATTTTATGGAAACACTTGACGAGGCTTCATTTTATTATTCAGCTAAATCCGCCTTTGGAACATTGGATCGTAACTATTTTAGGCGAGAGTGGTGTTGCGATTGAAGATTTAGGTTATTCAGGAAACTTCAAAAGATTAAAAAAGCAAATTAAATTAGACATTAACAGCGAAAATGACGAAAAGCTAAATAGATTGGTGAGTGCGGTGATCAAAACCGATTGCCAGACAATAAGAAAGATGAGAGCAATGTTGGTTTATTTGAAAGAAAAGAATTACATGACAGATATAAACGAACTTAAGAATGTCGGAACAGAAACAATTATTTAAAGTAACTATTGATAATGTCACTATAGATGTGGAGCCCGGCACTTCTATATTAATGGCAGCCCGTCGTATTGGCGGCGATATTACTCCCCCTGCCATGTGCTTTTATAGTAAGTTGAAAGGCAGTGGAGGTAAATGCAGAACATGTTTGGTTGAAGTAGCTGCAGGTTCAACTGCTGACCCACGCCCAATGCCAAAATTGGTAGCCAGTTGCCGTACTAATGTAATGGACGGAATGATTGTAAAAAATATTACCAGCGATAAAGTAATAGAGGCAAGGAAAGCGGTTGTTGAATTTTTATTATTGAATCACCCATTGGATTGCCCTATATGCGACCAGGCAGGCGAATGCCATTTGCAGGATTTAAGTTACGAGCATGGCAGCGAAGGCACCCGCTACGAATTTGAAAGAAGGTTATTCGAGCGTGAAGATATAGGACCTTACATTCAATTACATATGACCCGTTGCATACTCTGCTATCGTTGTACCTATGTGGCCGACCAGCTTACCGATTCAAGGGTGCATGGTATTTTAGACAGGGGAGAGCATGCTGAAATTTCAACCTATATTTCCAAAGCTATCAGCAACGACTTTAGTGGAAACATGATTGATGTATGTCCCGTGGGCGCCTTAACAGACAAAACATTCAGGTTTAAAAACAGGGTATGGTTTTTAAAACCCTTAAATGCACACCGTGATTGCGATAAATGTTGTGGTAAAGTCACCCTATGGAATCGCGGTGATGAAGTGTTTAGGGTAACGGCCCGAAAAGACGAATGGGGAGAAGTGGAAAGTTTGCCCGACGGTAAAACAGCCTGGATTTGTAATACATGCAGGTTCGATAAAAAACAAACGGGTGATTGGATAGTTGAAGAACCAAGAAAGATCAATCGTCATTCGGTTATTTCTGCCAACCATTACGAAGGCATGAAGAAGCCAAAAGAAATTTTTCAGGCCGTGCATGATGGCCGTAATCCAAAATTATTATTTAACATACACACTGTGAGTGAAGTTAATAAGCCAGAGGTTCATTTAAGTGAAATTGAAGGTCCGGCAACGAGTGAAGTGTTTGAATAAGACAATGATAGAAAACAATCAAATATCGAAAGAGATTAAAAGTGCAGTTTTTTCGATAGATCAGCGTGCTGAAGTAATTTTATTTGGCTCAAGAGCCCAGGGTGATTTTAAAAATGATAGTGATTGGGATGTATTAATATTAGTGGATGAGAATGAAGCAAATTTTATGTTTAAAAAGAAGATAAGAAATAAATTATTCAACCTTCAGTTAGAGTTTAACCAGATAATTACAGGCATTATCCGCAATAAAAATATCTGGAAGCAACTAGAACATACGCCTTTATACAGAGAAATTAAAAGGGATGGAATAGCTCTTTAAATAATGAAACCTAATCAAGAACTTATTAATTACAGAGTTCAAAGAAGCATAGAAAGTTATGAGGATGCATTATTACTTACAACAAAGGAACATTGGAATTCAGTTGTAAACTGACTTTATTATGCAGGCTTTTATGCAGTTTCAGCGCTATTGTTAACAGTTGATGTTTATTCTAAAACGCATACAGGGCTAAAGAGTAAATTTCATGAACATTTTATTAAAACACAAAGGTAGAGTTATCGTGCAGGGAATATATATGATGAACTATTTTCGTATCGGCAAGAAGGTGATTATTCAGATTTTATAATTTATACCAAAGAAGAAATTGAAGTATTGGTTTCTGATGCTGACTTGCTTTTACAAGAAATAAAAACTTTATTAAATCAATGACATTACTCGCTGTAGACTGGGGGCTTTTAATTGAAAAGCTGGTACTGATTGGTGGAATAATCAGTGCATCACTATTGATAGCCATGTATAGTACCTATGCAGAGCGTAAAGTTGCTGCGATATTGCAAGACCGGGTAGGACCCGACCGTGCCGGGCCATGGGGTATTCTTCAGCCGCTTGCAGATGGCGGAAAACTGTTTTTT
This sequence comes from Chitinophagaceae bacterium, assembly GCA_026786345.1. Classification (GTDB taxonomy): domain Bacteria; phylum Bacteroidota; class Bacteroidia; order Chitinophagales; family Chitinophagaceae; genus Segetibacter. Next base: position 17,078 of record JAJAYD010000110.1, on the reverse strand, counting down.
AAAGAAGAAATCATACCCAACTCTTCCAGCAAATTTTTATTTATTCTTGGGCCGTGCCTGGCCATGTTAACAGCAATGATGACCAGTGCGGTTATACCATGGGGTAACCAGGTACATTTCGCTTTGTTTGGAGCTGACAGAATCGTAAACCTTCAAATTGCAGATATCAACATTGGTATGCTGTTTATTTTTGGCGTAGTTAGCATGGGTGTGTATGGCATTATGATTGGTGGTTGGGCAAGTAATAATAAATTTTCGCTCATGGCTGCCATGCGTGGCGCTTCGCAGGTGATCAGCTACGAGTTGGCAATGGGTATTTCGTTGATTGCATTGCTAATGTTTACCGGTTCCTTAAGTATGAAAACTATTGTAGAGCAACAGGTTCAAGGCAATTGGTGGAATATAGTTTATCAGCCATTGGGCTTTCTTATTTTTCTGATTTGTTCGTTCGCTGAGTGTAACCGTACCCCTTTTGATTTGCCCGAGGCGGAGAATGAATTGAACTTTGGCTACCACCAGGAGTACTCATCCATGAAACTGGGATTTTACCTGTTTGCTGAATACATCAACATGTTTATAAGCAGTGTGATTATGACCACCTTGTATTTTGGTGGTTACGATATGCCTTTTGTAAACGAAGCCAATCTTTCGGTAAACATTGCTGCATTAATTGGTCTGGTGGCATTACTGGTTAAAGTCGTCATTTTCATATTTGTATTTATGTGGGTGCGGTGGACGATCCCCAGGTTTAGGTACGACCAGTTAATGAACCTTGGCTGGAAGGTTTTAATTCCATTAGCTCTGTTCAATATGTTTATTACGGGTGCTTTGATTTTATGGAGACAGGGATAATTTTTGTTGAGATAAATAAAGGGAACCTGGTGCAGAAATAATTGTTGCCGTACAAGTGAGTGACACAACGATGTAGCCTTAAGATGTGATGCTGGCTCCTAAAAAAATTACTTATTTGTTCCACCACTGTGCAGGTAAATAAACTTGGAAGGATAGCAGTATAAAAATATTTTTGCAAACCTTTTTAAATAGTTCTCTTTAAATAAGAGAGAGAAAGAAATTATGCAGTCATTAACTAATAGGTCAGCAGTAGTAGAACGTAAGCCTATGAACTGGGTTGAAAAACTTTACCTTCCGGGTATTCTCAAAGGCATGCTGATTACCTTCAGCCACATTTTTAAAAAGGTGCCAACCATCAGATACCCCGAGCAAACACGTCCGTTTAGTAAAGTGTTTCGCGGATTGCAGGTTTTAAACCGGGATGAGCAAGGCCGCGAAAGATGTACCGCCTGTGGTTTGTGCGCCGTAGCCTGTCCCGCCGAAGCCATTACAATGGAAGCTGCTGAAAGAGAGAAAGACGAAGAAAATTTATATAGAGAAGAGAAATATGCAGCTAAATTTGAAATAAACATGCTGCGTTGTATATTTTGTGGTTTGTGCGAGGAGGCTTGCCCAAAGGATGCTATTTATTTAAGTGAAACTTTTGCGCCACCCAATTTTCAGCGTAAAGGTTTTATATATGGAAAGGAAGATTTGTTAATACCCAATCCTTTAACCGAGCCTGAAGCATACGAAAAGGCTAAAGGCGAAAGGGCACCGGTAACAAATTAACTGTCTATAATTACTGCCCTAATGAGTATAATTCAAATTTTATTTTGGTTCTTATCGGCCCTTGCCCTTATGGGTGCACTAATGGTGGTACTAAGCAAAAACCCGGTGCATAGTGTTTTGTGGCTCATTGTTGTCTTCTTTGCTATTTCGGGTCATTATGTTTTATTGAATGCCCAGTTTCTGGCCATCGTAAACCTTATTGTGTATGCGGGGGCTATCATGGTATTGTTTCTTTTTGTTATTATGCTCATGAATTTAAATAGTGAGACGGAACCCCAAAAAAATAACATGCTTAAAATTGCAGGGGCTATTTCGGGGGGAAGTTTAATGCTGATTATGATTGACGTTGTTTCCAGTGCATCGGACATAGCGGGTAAATCGGCCCTGGTAAAGGAGGGGAATATAGGGCTGATAAAATACCTCGGTAAATCGCTGTTTAACGAATACGTAATACCGTTTGAGATAAGCAGTATTTTATTTTTAAGTGCAATGGTTGGTGCAGTGGTATTGGGAAAAAAAGGTGAAGCCAAAGCTGTTTAGAAGGACTTTCATGTATTTGTTGGTTTGATTGAAAATTTTAAAACAAGATTTATAGGCATGCCTATTCAATATTATATAACGCTGGCAATAATACTTTTTTGCATCGGGGTTGTGGGTGTGCTTACACGTCGCAATGCCATCATTATTTTTATGTGCATAGAGCTTATGTTGAACGCGGTAAATTTATTGCTGGTAGCTTTTTCAAAAATGATTAATGGTTTTGCCTATGCCAGCGATAAAGCTTCGCTGGCCGGCATGGATGGGCAACTGTTTGTATTTTTTATTATGGTGGTGGCTGCGGCAGAAGTAAGTGTTGGACTTGCTATTATTGTAATGATGTACAGGAACACGCATTCGGTTGACATCAACTTTTTAAACAGGTTAAAAAATTAAGTTTTCACCTGTTTAGGGGGCCATTACTCATTAATTCGCTGGTAACTTTTATGGTTACCGGTTTAAAATTCCCTTTCGGGAGTAGGGGCTTATGAACCAATTCAGTCATCTTGTTTATTTCATTCCACTTTTTCCTTTGATAGGTTTTCTTATCAATGGTCTTGCACGTAATAGTTTATCAAAGTCTGCAACGGGTTTAATTGGAAGCGGTGTCATACTGGCCTCGTTCATACTAAGTGTACTTATTTTTTTAGAAGTTAAAGCACCGGGCTTTCAACCGGTAATTGTAAATCTTTTCGATTTCATTCGGGTTATTGACTTCAATATATCATTTGCTTTTCGCGTAGACCAACTTTCAACGCTGTGGTTGCTGATTGTAACCGGCATAGGTTTTCTAATTCATGTGTATTCTACTTCTTACATGCACGATGAAGCTGCACCTCATTTTGCCCGCTTTTTTGCTTACATGAATTTGTTTGTGTTCTCTATGTTGCTGTTGGTGTTGGGAGCCAACTATGTTATTATGTTTATTGGGTGGGAAGGAGTTGGTTTATGCTCCTATCTTTTAATAGGCTATTGGTTTAAGAACAACGACTATAACTATGCAGCAAGAAAGGCATTTGTTATGAACAGGATCGGTGACGTTGGATTTTTACTTGCCGTTTTTTGGTTGATAGCTAAGTTGGGGACGGTAGATTATAATGAAGTATTTGCAAAAGCATCCACCTTATCAACATTTGATGTAACTGCAATTACGATGTTATTATTTGTGGGGGCTGCCGGTAAAAGTGCGCAAATACCTTTGTATACCTGGCTACCCGATGCCATGGCGGGTCCTACACCTGTATCGGCATTAATTCACGCTGCTACCATGGTTACTGCAGGTATCTACATGATTGTGCGTAGCAACATATTGTACTCTCTTGCACCGTTTACACAGGCTGTTGTTGCAACCATAGGGTTGGCTACGGCTTTGTTAGCTGCAACTATCGCTATAAAGCAAAACGATATAAAAAAGGTTCTGGCTTACTCTACAGTAAGCCAATTGGGCTATATGTTTTTAGGATTAGGGGTGGGGGCTTATACAGGAGCCGTGTTTCATGTTATGACCCATGCTTTCTTTAAAGCCCTGCTGTTTCTTGGTGCAGGTAGTGTTATCCATGCTATTCATAACGGGCAAGACATTCGCAATATGGGTGGACTTAAAAAATACATGCCCATTACTCACATCACTTTTTTATTGGCTTGTTTGGCTATTTCGGGTATACCTCCATTAAGTGGGTTCTTTTCGAAAGACGAAATTTTAGCAGCAGCCTACGAGCACAACATATTGTATTGGATTGTTGGGGTACTAACTGCAGGACTTACAGCTTTTTACATGTTCAGGTTGTATGCCACTACCTTCCAGGGTAGTTTTCGTGGCACACCTGAACAGGAGCATCACTTACACGAAAGCCCGTCTGCTATTACGATCCCTCTTATTATATTAGCGGTATTGAGTGTGGTTGGTGGATTTATGGGAATACCTGAAGTCTTTGCCGCAGACAGCCATTGGTTAGAACATTTTCTTAGACCCCTGATTGCGAAAGCTGAACCTGCACACCCACTAAGTCATTCAACGGAATATATGTTAATGGGTACGTCGGTAGCAATAGCAATGATTGCCATATTATTTGCATGGACCAGGTATAGCAAAAAACCAGAAATGGAAGAGGCAACCGGTGCGGGAAAAGTGTTTGCCAATAAATGGTACATTGATGAATTATATAATGCGGTAATTGCAAATCCCATTCAAAAACTGGGCAGCTTTTTAAATAATATTATTGAAAAGAGTGTGATAGATGGAGTTGTGAACGGTGTAGGTAAAGGCATACAATATGCCGGCCGGCAAGTAAGACTGGTGCAAAGTGGACAGGTAGGCAATTACATTTTGTTAATGGTGTTAAGTATGGTATTAATGATATTGTTGATCTTCTATGGTCACAATCTTAATCCTATTATTAACTGGATCTCTAAATAGCAAGCTGGTAGCAAATTATGATCCCCGTTTTACTCATATCAATTCCTTTGTTAAGTGGCTTAATTACGTTTTTTCTAAAAAATGAAAGAACCATTAAGTCATGGGCATTGCTAAGTTCTATTGCCACATTAATAGTTAGTTTGTTCAGCCTGGGGATGCTTTCCGGCAACGGTCAGTTACAATACGATGCAGAATGGTTACCCTTGCTCGGTAGTCGTTTTTCGGTTTCATTAGATGGTATGGGCAAAATGATTACCCTGCTTACGGCCATTTCTTTCCCGGTAATTTTTGCGGCCACCTATAAAAATTCATATAGTAAACCGGGTTCTTTTTATGCCTTAATGTTGTTGAGCCAGGCAGGTCTAATGGGGGTGTTTTGCGCTGCAGACCTGCTGTTGTTTTATTTCTTTTGGGAGCTTGCTTTAATACCGGTATACTTTTTAAGTTCCATCTGGGGTGGCGAAAAAAGAATACAGGTAACCTTTAAATTTTTCATTTATACTTTCCTGGGTTCTTTGTTAATGCTTCTGGGTATTTTATATGTTTACTACCAAACACCTGCTCACTCGCTGGCTATGTCGCAGGTATATCATCTATCATTTCCTGAAGGCAAAGAAGGTTATTTGTTTTGGTTGTTCTTTATCGCTTTTGCTATTAAAATGCCCATTTTTCCTTTTCATACGTGGCAGCCCGATACTTACGAACAGGCACCTACTGCCGTAACCATGGTATTGAGTGCCATCATGGTTAAGATGGGTGTTTTTGCTGTTATCAGGTGGTTGTTGCCTATGTTTCCTGAAGCCTCGCAAAACATGTCGCACCTGGTTATTTTATTAGCCGTAACCGGCATGTTGTACGCCTCATTAATAGCCATCAAACAGGATGATATGAAGCGGTTGATTGCTTATTCATCCATAGCACATATTGGATTGATGGGAGCTGCTATGTTCACCTCAGATCCTGCTGCAATGCAGGGAGTTATGTTTCAAATGTTTGCCCACGGAATAAATGTTTTGGGTCTATGGATCACTGTTGATGTAATTGAAAAGCAAACAGGTACCCGGAAGTTTAGTGAGTTAGGTGGGTTGGCTCAAAAATCACCCACACTGGCCATATTATTCGTAACTATGGCGCTTGCTAATATTGCACTCCCGCTTACCAATGCATTCATCGGCGAGTTCTTAATGTTTAGTGGCTTGTTTAAATACAATATCTGGCTGGCTTCAGTTGCTTTAATCAGCATTATACTGGCTGCTGTTTATACTTTATGGATGGTTCAAAAAGTTTTTTATGGCGATGCAGCAGAGAGCAAGTTGCCCGTGGTGATTTTACCTGCCGGAACGCGGTTGATGTTGATGATACTGGTAATTGTGATTCTGGTTTTTGGAGTCTTTCCTCAGCCAATGATTAACCTTACCAGCGATACGGTTACTAAACTAATAGCTCAAATAAAATAGAAGCTACGATTAAGGTTTATTTATGAATACGATTATACTTTCAGCTGTTTTTGGGGTAGTATTAATGCTAAGCGGAATTTTCATCGAAAATAAATCTGCTTTTAAAAATATTGCTGCTGTTGCGCTGGCAATATTGTTGTCCTTAAACATTGCTGAAAGCTATGGTTTCCAAATATTTCGCATTAACACGGGAGTCTTTCTTCACTTCTCAAAATTTGGATTTTTATTTAACAGCATTTGCCTGGGGGCTACGCTGCTTTATACCATTCTTTCAGGCCGCGATATTGAAAATGTAGGCAACCACGTTGCTGAATATTTCGCTCTCATCTTTTTTGTGCTTTGTGGAGTAGGCATTGTTACAGCCTATACCAACTTGCTTATGTTATTCATCGGTATCGAAATTATTTCCATCCCGCTTTATATTTTAACCGGTAGCGATAAAAGAAATTTAAAAGGAAACGAAGCTTCTTTGAAATACTTTTTGATGGGTTCTTTTTCTACCGGGATTATGCTCATGGGCATTGCCTTGTTATATGGCACCAATGGTAGTTTTTCAGTTGACAGGGTAAGCCGCGAAATGATGCCGCTTACTTACCTGGAAGCGCTTGGACTGATTTTAATATTTGTGTCTTTGTCCTTTAAGGTTTCTGCTGCTCCTTTTCATTTTTGGACACCCGATGTTTATGATGGTGCACCAACCGTTTTTACATCGTTTATGGCAACCATAGTAAAGGTGGCAGGTTTTGCTGCTTTTATAAGGTTGTTCGAAAGTCGGTATGGCAATATGGGTGGGCAGACAGATCGTTTGATTGCAGTAGTAATTGTACTTACCCTGGCTTTTGGTAATCTTACAGCAGTATTTCAACAAAGTGTAAAACGAATGCTCGCATACTCCAGCATAGCGCAGGCAGGTTTTATGATGTTTGCCGTGTATGCTGTAAACGATGCTGCCAAAGAAGGGTTGTTGTTATATGCTGCTTCCTATTGTCTGGCTACCATTGCTATTTTTGCAGTGCTCGTTAAAATGGAAGATTATTCTTTTGAAGGTTTTAATGGCTTTGCAAAATCAGAGCCTTTGTTGGCCGGCGTACTGGTCGTTTGTTTATTATCACTTGCAGGTATTCCCTTAACCAGTGGCTTTTTAGCCAAATATTACATGTTGTCCGCAGCTATAAAAACAGGGCAGGTTGGTCTGCTGGTTGTGTTGGCAGTTCTGTTTGCTGCAGTAAGTGTTTATTACTATTTCAGGGTGATACAGGCTATGTATTTTAAAGAAGGCAACGTTGTGTATCCTGCAGTTTCTGTTTCTTATAAATTTACTTTGGTTTTTATAGCTGCACTGATTATAGCCCTTGGCATATTCCCCAACTTACTTTTGCAGTTTCTTTATTTTTAAGGTAATCTCGTCTTATTAATGTACTGTATCAATCAACGCAAATTTCTTGCTGTTCATATAAGATTGATAAAATCCCTTGGCTATTAACAAACACATCATTACAAAAGAAATGTTGTGCCACGACCATATGCCTATAGCAAAGAGGGTATCATCTTTTGTTATTTTGTTATAGAAAAGTAATATAAAAAAGGATACAACTATATAGGCACTCAAACCTGTAACGATCCAGAACTCGGGTTTTTTTTCAAAATTTATATCCTGTTCCTGTATCATAATTTCAAAATAGTACAATAGACAAAAAATAAGCAGCAACCCAACTTCTAAGCCATGTAACAGGCTGCTTAATTGTGTAAACGGAAAGGTTAGAAAATGAAAAGGCAAAAACAAAATAAAAACCGCCACAAATCCTTTTTTTAAAGGCTGAAAAAATGAAGGCTGTAACGACAAGAAAAACCAACTGAAACAAATGAATTGTATAATCGCTTGCAGGTTGTACAATAATCCATTTTGATGCCAGGGCAAATGTAACTTCAGGCTACGTTGATTGGATATGATATCTATAACCAGGTAAATGCCAACTGCTACAAACACATAATACTTAACCGGAGCGAGTTGTAAATAATTTTCCTTTTTTAAGAGTATTACAATTAATGGAATCAGCAGACCCCAGACCTCCGCCCAGTTTAAAATATGGTTTACCATATAAAGGTTTTATGCGGGGGTAATAACGCTACAGGCTACCGGCGGACATGGATTAATCCGTCCACTTGCAGTGAGCGCTTTATCCTTTTCCTCAAATAAATTTGGCTCAGACAAACTCGGATAAACATCATAGCCTATATAATCTAACGTCTCCAGATAGGGAATAAAAATTAAAGAATTAAAATTCATTATATGCTCAGCCCTGCCAACCAAAGTTGGCAGAAAGTTGTGGTCCATTACCAAATTTCCGTAATTGGCAGGCAATCCAAAACTTTTATATGCAGTAAGGTTTTTGAGCATTATGGGAAAAGGATGCATCGGTTGATTTGTGTTATTCATTGCATAACATACCATGGTAGCTATTTCGCTTCCATAGAATTCAGATAACCGAAATTGAAATATAAGTCGGTCGAAGTCAGCGTTCTTATAATAATCTATAAAATCGCTTTTTGCTAAGGATAGATTTGGATAAATCATAAATATAATTTTTAGGGTTTAAGTGAAATGGAGGAATTACTAAAGTATTATATTTTTTTTCTTTTTCTAAATGTCCACAACTTATTTTTTTAAGTGTATCAGAAATATGAAACCCGGTATTGAAAATGTTCATGGCTATGCTTTTTTAATCTTTCACTCCATTTTATCGGTTTAACCACAACACGTTACTATATTGACAACTTCAATCACCTAACTTTACCCGGCTTTGAAAGGTTGTTTTTTGTGTCGTGTTCACTCTATATTTTTAGGCTTGAACCTATCAGGCAAAAAAATTGTTTAACTAATAAGTTGAAATAAATACAATAAAAATGGCAGATGTTTTTGAAAAATTGGTTAAGGATGGTGGCCCGCTTGGTCAGCATATGGATAGAGCGCATGGATATTTTGCTTTTCCCAAACTGGAAGGAGAACTGGGCCCACGAATGACATTTAGAGGAAAGGAAATGATCGTATGGAGCCTTAATAATTACCTGGGCCTGGTAAATCATCCTGAGGTTCGTAAAGCAGATGCAGAAGCTGCCGCCCAATATGGTATGGGCAATCCAATGGGTGCAAGAATGATGAGTGGAAATACCCAAAAACATGAAGAACTTGAGAAAGTCATCAGCGAATTTGTTGGTAGAGAAGACACCATGTTACTTAATTTTGGATACCAGGGTATCATGAGTTGTGTGGATGCTTTGGTTAACCGTCGCGATGTAATTGTTTATGATGCCGAAGCCCACGCATGTATTGTAGATGGCATCAGGTTGCACATGGGTTACAGCTATGCATTCAAACACAACAACGTTGATGATTGCGAAAAGCAATTGCAGCGTGCCGAAAAGATGGCGGCTAAAAATGGTGGTGGAATTTTGCTAATCACCGAAGGTGTGTTTGGAATGGATGGTGAGCAGGGAAAGCTGAAAGAAATTGTTGCACTTAAAGATAAATATGAGTTTAGAATATTGATTGATGATGCACATGGGTTTGGTTATATGGGTCCAAATGGAGCAGGTGCCGACAGTGCTCAAAACTGTACAGCCAGTATCGATTTGTATTTTTCAACATTTGTAAAAAGCATGGGCAGCATAGGCGCTTTTATCAGCGGACCTAAAAACGTAATCAGCTACCTGCGTTACAATACCCGCAGCCAGATATTTGCCAAGAGCCTCCCACTGTTAATTGTTGAAGGAATGTTGAAGCGGATGGAAATGGTTAAAACCATGCCCGAACTAAGAGAAAAGCTTTGGAACAATGTTCGGCTTATTCAACAAGGGTTGCAGGACCGGGGTTTTGATATTGGCCATACCAACTCGCCGGTTACACCCATTTACATGAAAGGAGAGTTACCCGAGGCAACCAGCATGGTGATGGATCTTCGCGAAAACTATCATGTTTTCTGCTCTATAGTTGTATACCCCGTAATACCTAAAGGCAATATCATTTATCGTATCATTCCTACGGCTTCTCATAGTGTTGAAGACATCAATCATACACTGCAAGCTTTCGAAGAAACTAAGAAAAAACTTGATGCAGGCGTGTATAAATCTGCAGAGATACCTGACATGGCGGAAGCATACTAATACATACCACACCTACAATTTTAAAAACAGTCTCCCCAATCAGGGAGGCTGTTTTTATTTCAGGCTGTCCAATCATCATACCTTCTCTTTTTTTTAGAAAAAAAAGATTTACCTGACCTCTTCAATGTTATCATTGAAATAACAAATGGCTTATCCCAAAATTTATTATCATAAGCGCTTGCTTTTAAATTTTTTAAATAATAGATTTGAGAGCGTATCAGTGAAAGTGCAAAGAATTAGCCGACGAAAAATCTCTCCCGTTTTTGTTTTAGAATCCATTATCCTTTTTTGAATTAAACACTTTAGTCCTTTTATTCAAATATGATACATCCTGCGCTTGATATAATTGCATCTCAACTAAAAGACGACGGTATTGAAGCTGAACTTGGAAATATTGGCGAAATCTTAGCCGGGACCGGAAGCAATCATGGATCCAATGCAGATATTATCATCTCGCTTATAAACATTGAAGAAGACCGTGTGGCAAGAGACCCCATAAACTTTCTTCGCAGGGATAATGGCATCCTTTTAAAGAACCCGGCTATTCATTTAAACCTTACACTTTTATTTACTTCAGTAAGGCACGAGGGTGGCTACGGGCTTGCATTACAGTTTGTGCAGGAAGTAATTCAGTTCTTCCAGGCTAAGTATGTTTTCGATCACCTGAATACCCCCAATCTTGACCCTGGAATAGAAAAACTTGTATTGGAGATGATGAGTTTTAACCTGGAGCAATTGCACCAGTTATGGTCAATGTTGGGTGGTAAGTACCACCCTTCCATTGCTTATAAAATGCGAATGATAACCGTGGATAGTGTTACCGACCAGGCTGGTCCGTTAATAAAAGAAATCGAAGCACAGCATCATCTAATATAAAATCATGGTATGGATGTTATCTCAACCATATACAAAGAGCTGTTTCAAATAAAGCTGGTCCACAGGGCATTTACCAGTGGTAGCGGAAACCAGATATTTGAACAACTGACCGCCTTGCCCGATGATGCAACACAACATTTATTTGATCGGTTGTCTATTGGTTATAAGTGTGTGAACGATACGATCATTTGTTTTATTCAGAGCCAATTGGTAGCACCACCGGCAAAAGAGCCAAAAAAACCCTTTGTAAATATTGCGGGGGATGTCAGGATCAGGTTTTTATTGTCGGCTACCAGCGGGTTTTTTAATAAAACATATGTAGCCAATACCGGTAGTAAAGTAGTTTACTATTTTACCAATAAGATCGATAATGTACAAAGCGCAAAACCTTACATATCCAATATTGTAGCCACGTATGATATTACAAAAAGCTACGATGCAGGAACCATTGTAAGCAACGCAGGCGAGCCTTATGTTACACTCCAACCGGTTAATAGCGCCGACGCTATTGCCGTTACCAATGCTAACTTTTATAAGAAAATTTTACCCGTAGAACCCGTGGTAAACAATGCTGACCTGGCCAACGTCACTATGGTTAAGCCTGCTAGAAATTGTTTTGCAGTAATCGATGTTTTTAATAGTGGAACAACCAATGCCAGTTACAATTTATTTGGAGGAGCAAACGAAATATTAAGCCCTGTATATGTATTGCCTTTTAAAAGTAAAATATAAACATTCAATCACCTCATCATTAAACATATAAAGTATGTCACAGATTAACGAAACCGCCATTAAAACGCCGGGTGTCTATATAAATGAGATACCGTCCTTTCCTCCCTCAGTTGCCCAGGTGTCTACGGCTATCCCCGTTTTTATTGGTTACACCGAAAAAGCAATTGACGCGGCCGGTGGCTCACTTACCAAAAAGCCCACCAAAATATTTTCGTTGCTTGAGTATATCCAGTATTACGGCAAGGCGTTCAATGAGTCTGATATCAACGTTGCCGTAACCAAAACTACCGACAGTGGTGTAACCACTTCTTTAAAAGCATCTGCCTCTATTGCATCTGCTTCGGCGCATAACATGTATTACAGTATGAGGTTGTATTTTGATAATGGTGGGGGTCCGTGCTATATACTTTCAATGGGTGCAATGGGTGCTGCAGGTACCATTGTAAATACTGACCTCGAAGAAGGCCTCACTATCATTGAAGCGTACGACGAGCCAACATTACTCGTTTTCCCCGAAGGGTTTGCAATAAGCGAAACCAACTATTATAATTTAATGAGTAAGGCTATTGACCAGTGCGCAAAACTACAAGACCGTTTTACAATTGTTGATGTGTACCCAATGGCCGCTTTTACAACAACCACTGCAGCCATCTTACAGTTTAGAACAAATTTTGCCAAAACCACTAATCTCAATTATGGTGCTGCTTATTATCCCTCGGTTAAAACAACCTTTGGTTTTCAGTATTTGGATACTGACGTAGATGTAGTTATTACTACCACCGATACAGTTAATGGAGTGCCGTCGCCTCCCGTTGTAGCGTCTGCGGTAAAACTAAAAACTTTGATAAGCCCTGTATTACCCGCTTTGCCTGATAAAGCCACCTATTTTGAAGCTGTAAGTTCAATACAAAAGTTAGTAATTACGTTACCGCCTTCGCCTGCCGTGGCCGGCATTTATGCAGCAGTTGATGGATCACGCGGCGTTTGGAAAGCCCCGGCCAATGTATCGCTTACCTCCGTGTACGACATTACCGATATTGTTACCGACCAGGAGCAGGAAGGTATGAACATAGATGCCGATTCAGGCAAGTCTGTTAATGCAATACGTGCTTTTGCCGGTAAAGGCATATTGATTTGGGGAGCACGAACCCTTGATGGCAACAGCAATGAGTGGCGCTATATTTCTGTGCGACGCTTCTTTATCATGGTAGAAGAATCAGTTAAAAAAGCAACCGCTCAATTTGTGTTCGAGCCCAACGATGCCAATACCTGGACCCGCCTGCGTGCTATGATTGAAAATTATTTGACACTATTATGGAGACAAGGTGCACTGGCCGGTGCCAAACCCGAGCATGCTTTTTTTGTAAAAGTTGGTCTTGGTCAAACCATGACAGCCATCGACATATTAGAGGGACGCCTGATTGTAGAAATTGGTTTGGCAGCTGTTCGTCCTGCTGAGTTTATTATACTAAGGTTCATGCATAAACTACAGGAGTCTTAACAGGTACAAACTCTTTCCAAATTTTTTTTGTAGCCGGGCTTTTAAAATAATAATGATCATTCTTGCGTCGCACACTTGTACGGCAAATGTTTAAATCGACAATATATAGATAGAATACAATGCCATGCAATGCCGCCTGCTGGTATGCGGTAAAAGTAAGTTCCGAAACATCGGAATTATTATGAAACTATCTGTCCCGTTTACGGGAACGATGTTGATTGTAAAAACGGCGCAGGCAAACGAAAACATTTAATACATCCAGATTATTCCTAACACCTCATCTATTAAACAAAAATTTAAAACAAATTACCATGGCAACATATCCCATACCTAAGTTTCATTTTCGTGTTGAGTGGGGTGGTACCCGCATTGGTTTTACCGAGGTTACCGGTTTAGAAGTTAGCACCGACGTTATAGAATACCGCGACGGTGCCAGCCCTGAATACTCCAAAATTAAAATGCCGGGCATGCAAAAGTTTGGCAACATTACTATGAAGCGGGGCACATTTGCCCACGATAACGAGTATTATAACTGGTGGAATACGGTGGCATTGAATACGATTGAGCGAAGAGACATCACCATATCGCTGCTAAACGAAACCCACGAGCCTGTGGTGGTTTGGAAGATAAAAAATGCCTGGCCTGTAAAAGTACAGTCAACCGATCTTAAAGGCGATGGCAACGAAGTAGCCATTGAAACCATCGAAATTGCTCATGAAGGCTTAACGATTCAAAACGATTAACGCATGGATCTTTTTGCACCACCGGTAGGCTTTCACTTTTTAGTTGTCTTCGAGTTGTTTCCACAAACACCCCAGGATTTTCGTTTCCAGGAAGTGTCGGGTTTAGATGTTGAATTAGAAATGGAACCTATAAAAGAAGGGGGCCAAAACCGGTTTATCCACCAGTTGCCCGTTCGAAACAGGTATACCGATATTACTCTGAAACGGGGGCTGTTTATTGGTTCGGGTATAACCCTGTGGTGCAAGAATGCCATAGAGAATTTTGTATTTGTTCCTACAAATGTGCTGATCTCCTTACTAACTCCAGAGCATATTCCTTTGCAATCGTGGTATGTTATCAATGCCATTCCAAAAAAGATAACCGTATCCAACTTTAATGCACAGGAAAACTCAGTAGTGGTAGAATCATTGGTGTTGAGCTATAATTATTTCAGCACAATTGGGGTGGAATCGTTGATTGGCGGGGCTGCATCTTTAAGTGCCAGCGTTTCGATTTAGGGTAATTTGGTGAATGGTTTATTATGTTGAATGTTGAATTTTAAATGTTGAATAGGGAATGAATAATGAATGGTGAATAATGAATAAAAACGAAAAATCAACAACCAACAATCAACGACCAACCACAAACGAAAAACTATTAATGACCAACAAAAAACCTACGAGCAACGACCAGATAATAACGAAATAGGAAGCAACCATTCGCCAGCGCACTACTTCAACATTTAGCATTTAGCATTTAGCATTTAGCATTTAGCATTTAGCATTTAACATTTAACATTCAACATTCAACATAAACCACTCCCATGCCGATAGAAATAAAAGAATTATACATAAAGGCTGTTGTTAGCGATACTACCCGTCAACAAAACAGCCAGCCTTTAAAATTGGATGAAGCCAGGTTAAAGAAGGAGATAGTAAAGGAATGTGTGAAAGAAGTTATCAAAACACTTAAAGAAAAAAATGAAAGATAATGCTGGGCAAGCTGGATAAAATGCAATTACAGGCCTATGCCGATGAAGCTTTTTCTGAAAAAAAAGGTGATCCCTTTACTGTGCTCATCAACCCGGAATCGTACACTATAAAATACAAGGTTGACCAAACAGAAAGCCAGGGACAAGGCACTTCTCACCCGCAATTGCATTTTAATAATATAGCTGCCCAGGACATTCATTTCGACTTCGTGTTTGATAGTTCAGGCGTGGTGGTAGAACCTGCGCTTATCAACATTGGCATTGTAAATCCCTTTGCCGAAACTGCCAACATTATTGAGCAGATAGAAACCTTTAAACAGTTGATGTTTTATTACCAGAGCGAAACACATCGTCCCAATTTCGTTGCCATAAAATGGGGCACGTTATTGTTTAAGGGTCAGATGATGAGCATGGATATTGACTACAAATTGTTTAAACCCGATGGTACGCCCATACGTGCATTGGCCAGGGTAGACTTTAAGGGCTCTATTGAAGAAGATCTGCGGGTAGCGCTTGAAAATTCTTTATCACCCGATATTACCCATCAGCGGTTGTTTAAAGCAGATGATCGTTTTGATTTGGTAGTGGGCAAAATTTATAAAGACCCGGTTTATTACATTGATGTGGCCAGGGCAAATGGCCTTTCAGGCTTCAGAAAACTTGCGACAGGAACAAAATTGATTTTCCCACCTATTGAAAAATAACCAAAACAAAACATGGCTGTATCCAGAACCATACCCACACAGGCTAACCCCGACCTGATAACATTTACCATTAAAATTGATGGTGAAACCATTAGCAGTACCTACCAGGTTAGCAAAATCTCGGTTCACAAGGAGATTAATAAAATACCTACAGCTAACATAAAAATAATTGATGGCAATCCAAGTGAAGAAACATTTGTAATAAGTGATGGTCCTTCATTTATCCCCGGCAAAAGCATCGAAATAACATTGGGCTACCACTCCCGGGAAACCACCGTTTTTAAAGGCATTATAGTAACCCATTCCAATACGGTTACCTCAGCTTCGTCGGAGTTAAATATTGAGTGCAAAGACGTGGCTGTTAAGCTGACCATTGGCCGAAACAGTAAGCACTTTAATAATGTAACCGACAGCGATGTTGCTGAAGAATTGATAGGTAATTATTCAGGCGTGACTGCCGATGTAGAATCTACTTCTATTCAACATAAAGACCTGGTACAATTTGATACAACCGACTGGGATTTTATAGTGTCGAGAATGGATGTGATTGGATGTATTTGCCTGGTAAACGATGGAACATTCGCCACTAAAAAGCCTGCCTTGTCTGAAGCTTCTAAACTGGAGGTTTTATATGGGGCAACAATAATGGATTACAATGCTGCAATAGATACCCGCAATCAATACAAAGCAGTACAAGCCTCGGCGTGGAATTTTACCGACCAGGAATTATTGCAGGTAGATGCAGCTGAACCCTCCTGGAGCGAGGGGGGCAACATTTCTAACAGCGATCTTGCCAATACGATCGGCCTTGAAAAGTTCAAGCTGATACATTCGGGCAAATTAACCCAGGAAGAATTGCAGGCATGGGCCGATGCCAAATTGATGAAGAACCGACTGGCTAAAATAAAAGGTATGGTGAAGTACCAGGGTAATCCTGATGTACTACCCGGAGACTTTATTACTTTAAACGGAGTAGGCAGCAGGTTTAACGGAAAGGCTATTGTATCCTCTATACACCACGAATGTGTTGAAGGTAACTGGACCAGCGAAGTAAATTTTGGTATGGAACCGGGGTGGTTTGCCGAAAGTGTGGAGGTGAAGAATTCCCTTGCACAACGTGGTCTGATTCCTTCAATACAAGGCTTACAAATAGGTGTAGTTACCAGCCTTGAAGATCCTGATGGCGATAACCGGGTGCAAATAAAGTTGCCCGTTATCAGCACCAGCGAAGATGGCATATGGGCAAGGGTTTCAACGTTGGATGCAGGTAACAACCGGGGCAGTTTCTTTTTACCCGAGGTGGGCGACGAAGTGATTGTAGGTTTCATAAATAATGATCCCACCCATCCTGTTATTC
>JAJAYD010000109.1 GCA_026786345.1 Chitinophagaceae bacterium | reverse complement strand
GCTCCTGTTTTTAAAAGCATGCTCAATTGTAGACACATCCTCGCCTATCAATTCTTTATCAACATTAATAGAGGTCTTGATAAAGTTTTCGATAAGGGTGATTTTATTTACTTCGCCGGCAGCATTATCCATTTTTAACTGCGCAAAAAAGGAATTGAGTGGCTTAACATCTTTAGGCGCAACCGTAGTATAATTTGTATAGGCCCGTTTTGCAAAATCTTTCCAGGTATAAATTCTTACATTAGGATTGCCAGATAGATTGTAGCTTAATTTATACTCCACCCGCTTTAGGTAAGGATTTTTAACAGCATACTTTTCTTCTTCAATTTCCGGCACATTTTCAGCGTACCCTACAATGATGCGCTTGTCTCCAATCAGGCTGTCGGCACTTATTTTAAAACCGTTATAGCCCTTTGCATCAAACTTTAAATGTTGGGGAACTGAAAGTGTAAAAACCATTTTTTGATTGGGAATGCTACCTGATTGAAATACTTCCATTCCAAAAAAAGTTGTGTTCTTTTTAAGGGTATAAGTGTATTCAACCTCTGCTCCTTTTTCAAGGCCTTCCATAGCAAATAACTGATACTTGCGGCCATCTTCTGTAATCTCTTTAAACTTATCGGCAGGCACAATAATTACCTTTCCATTTTTTAAAACAGCACGGGCTTTTACATTGCTAAGCAGGGCATTTGGCGATAATGGGATGTACACTTTATTGAACATTTCGATACCTGCATCGGTATTGATTTTTACGATACGATGGAAGGAATGATACATGGCTATGTCTTTGCCCTCAACGGAATATTCAATATTACGTTCGTCTAAAATACCTACAGCGGCAGCCGAATCAAACACGGGTAACATAACATGCTTTTGCGGTTCGTTGTGCCACGTATTGGTAAGCGAGTAATCAAAAACCTGCGATTGGGAAGCTGATGTAAATGCAAGCAACCCAAGTAAAATTTTAAATGATTTCATTGTGTATGGTTGGGAGTAATGCGGCGGCTATTTTCTTTTTAGAACCACCTGGTTCTTTTGTTGAATATTAAGTTCCCGAACAGTTTCGTTCCACTGGTTAAAGTCTTTGGGGTCCATAAGCATTACGTTCGATTTAAATTCCTGAACGGCTGTAACATGGCTGCCGCTTTTCAAATATTTTACATCGTAATCAAAGAAAGTATTTTTAAAATGATAGTCTGCAGGCATGTAGGTTACCTCGTAGCCAGCAGGTACATTTAACCGGGTGTAATTTTTTGTTTCGAATTTAAAATCGTTGGTAACCGCTATCCTGCGCCTGGCAGTATCTATGAGCGATAAACCATTGCGGTCGAGCGATAAATTGATATACATCTCATCGGCTATTTTTTTACCATAGTCAGGAACTTCAAAGGTGGTTTTAATGTTCATCACCTTATCGGCCGGGTTAAAGTGATTTACCGAAAAATCGTCGAGGATAAATTTGTTACTTCCCTTAATTGTCCTTGCTTTTACATAATCCTTCAGGTCTTTGCTATCGCGATACAACAAAGAGTTGTAGATATCACTGCCAAAATACCCATTGTAATACACACTGCTCTGGCCTTTAATACCACGGTCGCTGACTGTAATAAATGTACTGTCGATTAATACATTTTTATCGCCATTCAATTCGGGAACGCGTAGAATTTTATAGTCTTTATTGTTTAAAGCTACCAGGGCTTGTTTACCCTGTATGGCTTTGCTTGGCACACCAAAAATGCAATTGGGATCGGTACCGTCCAGGAATATCCACTCGTTGCCTATGTTAACCGTACTGATCATGTGATTGTCGGTAATGGGCAAGGGCACTTCGTTGTAATCGTATGGAATGTCGCGGGTGCCAATCCAGGTAAAGTATGCGTTTAACCCTGATAGTTTCAACAGGGCGGTTATCAGGCTTGCCATGTCTTTGCAGTCACCATAACGTTTGGTACAAACATCAGCAGCCTGCCTTGGTCTAAAGCCTTCCAATCCATCTTCGAAGGCTACATATTTTATGTTGTTTTGAACCCAGTTATAAATTTGTTTTGTCTTTTCTTTATCAGTTGTTACACCTGCGGTTAAACTATCTGCAAGGTGTTTGAGTATGGTTGAAGCTTGGGTATTGATATCATTGAGAAAACCCTGGTTCCATTTGTACAGATCATCTACATTACCCAAATAGCCAACCTGCTCATTATTTTCGTTTTTATACGAGGCAAGGTGAATGATGACATGCGGTTCGTAATAAGGCGCTGAAGGTCCATCGCCATAGCGCTGACGAGATTTCTGGTTATTGGCAGTAAACTCGTAAACAGTTTGACGCCCACTCTTCTTCTCGCTTACCTGTATGCTGTTATTGAGGTTGTTTTTTATGATGTACTTCACCTGCATATCTGATGGGAAACTTACAGTAAACTTTGATTGAACAACAGGCATATAACTGGTGAAATAAAACGGAGAAAGCAAATGAGGGTCTTTGTGAAATTCAGTATGCATTTCTGTCGCAATGGCCCCCTTAACCAGCGAGGGAAAATCGAATACTGATTCCTTGGAGTCATCGTAGAACACACCCCGGCTGGTAGCATTCTGCGTTTTTATTTCAGTAACTTTTATTTTACGATACTTGCTTCCATCGGGCACATTTGTATAGGCCTCCATACTTTTTAATTCATCAAAAGTGCCGTGAAATACTTTGTACTTGTTATAGATACCGTTGGCCTTATCGTTCAGTACCAAAATATCAGTTTGCTCATTGGTTTCGGCAACGGGCAAATTATCTTTAAAGTAAAGCTTGAGACTTCGGTTAACATGCAACATGACAGCATGGTCATCCGGAAAAATCTTTTGTACATCTTCAATGGATTGCGCCTGCAATACAATGCAGTTACAACAACAGAGTGCCAACCATAACATGCGCTGTTTCATCCAAATCATAATTTAATTTTTTAACCTCTTCCTTGCCAATTTTTAAAACAACCCATCATCTTCCATTTTAACCATCAACCCCGAATTGCAAGTATTGTTCTATGACTTCACTACAGTTTGCAGGCTACCATAATAATAAGTTCTTGTTTCAATTAACTTACCGGTACTGTCAAAATATTTATTAATGCCGTGCCTTGACCCATTGTAATAATTTTCGTCGGCAAGTAATTTACCATTAGGATGGTATTTTTTAACTGACCCATGAAGATTATCGTAATAATAATTTTCCTCGCTATTTAATGTTCCGTCAGGCAGGTACACTTTTTTAGTTCCATGGTCGTATCCATAAGACCGTGCTCCATCTACTGCAATTTTGCCATTGGTAAAATACAGCCTGCGTGGTCCGTTTACTTCACTTTGCTCAAAGTTCATTTCAATGCTTTTACCACCATTCTTATAATACCCTGTAACCATTGCTGTTCCGTTTTTAACGGGAATAACGGGCAGCAGTTTTCCATCCTTACCTTCATAGGTATAACCAATCAAGTCGTCCTGCTGGTAGTTGCATATTAACGCTAACTGTCCGTTTTCTCCATAATACTTATAAGCTCCATCGAATGTTCCTTCGTTGTAAGATATTTCCTTATCAAGATTACCCTGTTCGGTATAAAGGGTAGTCACACCGTTTAACCTGCCTTGATCATACGATTCAGAGTAGTAGCGTTGACCATTGTCAAAATAATAATTCCATTTACCATCACGTTCACCCATGTTGTATTGACCATCGTATTGCAATTTGCCATTGTAATAATATTGCCTGATGGTGCTGTCTATTATTCCATATTTATAGTGATACCGGGTGCCTGGTTGCGATCCATCAAACAATACTTTATATGCACCATCCAGGTAATAATTTTTATAAGTTCCGTCAACATACAGTTTGCCATCGTACTTTTTTTGAACGTAAGGGCCGCTGCCCAAGGAAAGGTCTATGTTTTGTAAAATTCCACCCGAAGTATCGAATTGCTTGGAATTTTTTAACCAGCCTGAAGTAAAATATAATTCAATATCAGGCTTACCATTGGGATGAAAATATTCATTAAAACCTTCCTGCTCATTATCGCGGTAGTAAACCTTCGATACAACTTTACCAAACTGGTTATACTGTATGTGAGTACCATCATTAACGCCGTTTGCCATCATGCCTTCGTATTGCAAGACACCATTTATATAGTACAGCATTTTGTAGCCATTTTCTTCATCGGCAGTATAATTCACCTTCGATGAGATCGTTCCATTTTTAAAATAGCGGATGCTTTCGCCCTCCAGTATACCATCTTTATAGTTGGCTACCAAACTGGGTTTGCCATCGTTATAATACCAGGTTGACTTTCCACTGCGCAGTCCTTCTTTTGTAAAATAACCTTCGCTGGTTTTATTACCACTACCATCAAAATAGGCCAGGGTACCGGCGCCATTTCTTATGTTAGCATTGCTGATGGTTGCACCATCTTTGCTATAAAATTTCAGGTCTTTCAATTTGCCATTCTCATAATAACTGTCGCTGTATAATTTTCCATCCGTGTCAAAATCTTCAAACTTCCCTTCCAGTTTATCTTTTATGTAAGTGGATTTTACCATTGGTTGGCCATTCCAATAATACGCTGTGTAAGCTCCCTCCATCTTGCCGGCAGCATAATTAGAAATACTTTTAACCTGGCCACTATTGAAATACTCTTTCCAGGCTCCATTGCGTTCGCCATCTTTAAAAATACCTTCCAGTTTCAGGGCACCATTTAAATAGTAGCTTTTGTAATTGCCCTCCGCCTTACCGTTTTTATAGTCGGCAATGTTTTGGATTTTACCATTTTTATAATAGTAAGTAAGCAAGCCCTCTTCAACATCGTTGGTATAATGCGCAATAAATTCCTTTATTCCATTAGCTGTATATCCTATTTCTTCACCATCTTTTTTACCGGCCTTATAATGTTCAACTTTTCTTTTCAGGCCATTATAAAAATATTCAGTAGAAACTCCATCCAATTCACCATCCTTATAAAACGATTCGCCTGCTTTTTGACCATTATCGTACCATGACAAGCTTTTACCCTCAGGCTTATCATTTAAATGATTGTTTCTAACCCTGACTTTTCCATTTGCGTGATAGAACTCCCACACCCCGGCTTTCTCCTGTTTATCATTAAAAACTCCGTTCGACTGTAAAGAGCCATTGCTATTATAGATTTCCCAGGGACCTACACCTACAGCTTTCTCTCCCACACCTGCAATTTTGCCTTTACCGGTAAGTTCATTATTTACAACCAGGTATTTCATTTCGGTTTTCCTTCTATCGTCCGGTAACAATTTTTGTGTAGATCTTATCTCGTTAAAATAAACAGAAGCACTGTCCGAAAATTCGTCCACCTTTTTTTTATTCTTTTTTACGTAAGCCTTAATGTCTTTAAGATCAAGGCCGTTGAAAATATAATTAATGAACGTTTCGTATTGATCGTGTTGCAAAATTTGCTGGTAGAAAGGAACATAGTATTGCATCCAAAAACCGGTATCAGCTTTATTGTAACTCAGTTTTTCAAGCATTACCTGTAATTGTCTTACAATTGGGTCTTCCAAACCTGCCTTTAATTTATACTTTGGATCAAGCGAAATTTTACTGGCAATGATTTCCTGGATCATATCAAACTGATCGGTTTTGGAAGCCTTTTTTGCAGCAGCTTTCTTTTCCACATCATCCGTCATTTTAGAAATATTATCGAGATAGGTAACACTGTTTGCAGCATACTTATGGGTAGGATCGATAACCAGGCTGGTAGTAAAACTGAGTAAGGCGGCAACAAGATTACCCTCGTTTAATGCAAGTATCCCAAGCTGGTAATGCGCAGGGGTGTAATAAGGATTGATAATTAATGCCTGCTGCAAACATTTTTTGGCTTCGCTTATTTGCTTTGCATCGTAGTACGTAATGCCTTTGTTAAACCAGGGCAGGTAAGGGCTATGATATTTTGCTATGATTGAATCGTAGTAGGCCATAGCCTGGGACATATTACCCAACTTGTCCTCGCTGTTGGCCAACAGATTGTACCAGTCATCAGCCTTCTCGGGGTAGTATTGCAAACCGGTAACCGCAGCCTTTTTACTTTCAACATAGTTACTATCGGCATAATAAATTACTGACAGGTCGTGTAAAACGGATGCGTAATTGGTATCATTCCTCGAAATTTTGAGGTACTCATTTATGGCTTCTTTGGGTTTGTCTTGCCTGAACAGCTCCGCGCCCTTTTGAATAACAACACCACTGTTAACCTCATTTGGACCCTGTTGGGCATGTAGATATAAGCACATTAACAACGAAATGCATGAAAAACTACTTTTTGAAAAGAAAGCCATAAAGAAAGAAGGAATTTGTTTAAATAATAAAAGCTTTTGAGGTACTAATACAACGATTAAATGGCATAAAAATTTTATCTGATCATCTCAGATGTGTTAGGTAACATTCTTATTCCTTTTAGTGGGAGGTACGTTTTAAAGATAAGGGTTCAAGGTGTACAGCGAACTCTTTCCTAAAATTTATAGGTAAATTAATTGAATGCCAGTCTACCCAAAATTTCTGCTGCTTTGTAAAACCTTTAAAGAATAAAATAATTTGTTGATCCGCCGCCTGTTATTTTACTTTTATACACCGTTTACAATTCTTCATTTTATAAAAAATATTTTATGGATAAAAAGAAACATGGCTTAACCGAACAGCAAGGAGACATTATACTAAATGAAAGTGGAACTTTTATAACTACGGACCGCCTTGATGGAAGCAATGAGACAAAAGAAAAAAAGCCCGGAGACGATGAGGATAAAGAACGCTCCTCTAGTGCCGGACCAGAAGAAAAAGACATTACCGATTAATGCCTGAATGGATTTTTGAACAGACGTTCGTTTAAAATCCCTTGCTTCTAAACAGATCCGTAGCTCAGTTGGTTAGAGTGCTTCCTTGACATGGAAAAGGTCACCGGTTCGAGTCCGGTCGGATC
>JAJAYD010000108.1 GCA_026786345.1 Chitinophagaceae bacterium | reverse complement strand
GAGCAACAGTACCTTATGATTATAGCCGAAATTGGCCAGGCTCACGATGGCAGCCTGGGAATTTTACACTCCTACATTGATGCCCTCGCACCAACTGGTGTAGATGCCATAAAATTTCAAACACATATTGCTGAAGCAGAAAGCAGCGATTATGAGCAGTTTCGCATTCCATTTAGTTATGTTGATAAAACCCGATACGATTATTGGCAACGGATGGAACTTTCGTTGGAACAATGGATGGAAGTTAAAGCCCATTGCGATGCAGCCGGTGTTCAATTCATATCTTCACCCTTTTCCTGCGCAGCCATTGACTTGCTTGAAAAAGTAGGTATACAACAATATAAGGTAGGGTCCGGCGAGGTTACCAATCATTTGCTACTTCAAAAAATTGCCGATACAAACAAGCCTGTAATTCTTTCGTCGGGCATGAGCAATTTGAACGAACTGGAAAGCGCCATTCAAATATTTACTCAAAAAAACATGCCGGTTTCAGTGCTTCAATGCACGACTGCTTACCCTACAACACCCAACCAGTGGGGGTTACACATACTAAAACTTTTGAAAGATCGTTTTAAGATTGCTATTGGATTTTCAGACCATAGCGGAGATATTTTTGCGGCATTGGCTGCTACCGCTTTAGGTGCAGAATTAATTGAAGTTCATGCGGTTTTTGACAAGAGGATGTTTGGCCCCGATGCAAAGGCATCGCTTGAAATTGATGAAATTGTGAGGTTGGTTAAGGGGATAAAAGACATAAAACAATCCCTCGGAAATTCATTCTCTAAAGATGAAGAGGCGCAGAGTTTTACGGGTTTAAAAACCTTATTTGGCAAATCGCTGGCTGTAAATAAAGAGCTACCCGAAGGACACATTGTAAGCTTTGATGATCTTGAAGCAAAAAAGCCCGCCGGAAAAGGAATTGCAGCCAAAGATTATACATACTGTGTGGGTGCAACGCTCCAAAGGCATATGTACCGTTGGGAATTTTTAAATGATAACGACATCCAATTTTTATGATTGCCAAACGTAAATTATGCGCAGTGATTACTGCAAGGCCAAGTTACAGCAGAATTAAAAGTGCTTTAAGAGCCATACAACAACATCCCCTTCTCGAACTACAGATAGTTTTAGCAGGTCCTGCACTTTTAACCAAATATGGCAATATTGATAACATTTTACACGATGATGGTTTTAAGGTCAATGAAAGAGTGTACACCGTTTTAGATGGAGAAAATATTACCTCAATGGCCAAAACCGTTGGTATAGGCCTGGTAGAATTATCAAACGTTTTCTACCACTTAAAACCCGATATGGCGCTGGTTATTGCCGATCGGTTCGAAACCATTTCAGTATCTATTGCAGCAGCCTACCAAAATATTCCATTGGTGCATGTACAGGGTGGAGAAATTACCGGCAGCATTGATGAAAAAGTAAGACACGCCAACACCAAGTTTGCCGACATACACCTTGTGTGTAATTACAGGGCCAAAAAAATTGTAGAGCGTTTGGGCGAAGATCCGGAGTATGTTTTTAATACAGGATGTCCGTCCATTGATCTTGCTGCAGAAGTATTGAAAAAACCAAAGCTAAACTTCGACCCATATAAAAAATATGGCGGCCTGGGAAACCGCCCCGATTACGCTAAAGGTTATGTAGTAGTAATGCAGCACCCCGTAACTACCGAATACCAGGATGCACGTATGCAGATTGAGGAAACCCTGCAGGCGGTAAAGGATTTAAAAATACCGGCCTTTTGGTTTTCGCCCAATGCCGATGCCGGTACCGATGCAGTGGCCGCAAGCATCCGCTATTTCAGGGAGAACTACAATATGAGCCATGTACATTTTTTTGATAATATGGTGCCCGATGATTTTTTAAGATTGGTATACAACAGCCAATGCCTTATTGGTAACTCAAGTATGGGTATACGTGAGTGCTCGTTTATGGGTGTGCCGGTAGTTAACATTGGCAGTCGCCAGTCGGGCAGAGAGCGGGGTTGTAATATTATTGATGTAGAGTCAGACAAAACAGCCATAATGAACGCCGTTTATTATTGGCTTGGTAACAATAAACCAGAGCAGTCTTTTGTATACGGTAATGGAGAGGCCGGCAAAAGGATGGCAGAAGTGCTTGCAACTGTTCCTCTTCGATATTCTAAAATCCTAAAATTCCAGGATGAAAAACCTATGTTTAATTCCAGCACGGTCAGGGTCAAAAGAACTCCCCGGCAAAAACACAAAATCTCTTAATGGCAAAAAACTACTAGAGTACACATTTGAAAGCGCAGCAGGTTCCAGGTTACTCGATAAAACAATATTGAGTACGGATTGCCCTGTTATAGCTGAAGCAGCATTTTCGTATAGGGTGCAGGTACCTTTTCTCAGGCCGGCTCACCTTGCTTCTGATAAAACACCTACAGCCGACGTGCTGCGTCATGCCATTAATTTTTTTGATGAATGTGGCGAACGTTTTGATCATGTAGTTTTATTGCAACCAACCTGTCCCTTTAGAAAGCCAGGCTTTATCGATCAATGTATAGAACACTTTGTTTCCAGCGGAGCTGACAGCCTTTTTTCTGTTATGAAAGTGCCCGATCAGTTTAATCCGCATTGGGTGTTCGAGCCCGGCGAACATGGTTTTTTAAATATCGCCACGGGCGAAGAAAGCCTGATTACTTCGCGACAGCTATTACCTCCTGCCTTTGCAAGAGATGGCAGTGTTTACATTTTTAAGGCAGATATATTACGAGGAGCGGGTTCGATATACGGCGAAAAAATAGCGCACATCCATTCGGAAAATCAATGGCATGTAAACATTGACACGCATGAAGATTGGACTAAAGCAGAGATGATAGCAAACGTTTTGTGCTCTGTTAATTAGTTGATGTTAATAGGACCCTGTTGATGAGTTGGAACAACAGAACATGTAAAAAGAACAAAAAAAAATTAAAAGAAAATACTGCAATACCCTGTAAAACGAGAAGGATTTGTGCTACTAAAAGAAAGGTATTGATCCATTAGAAAAATATAAGACTCAGCGTTAGATGTAAAGAGTAATCATCTTTCTTTTTACCAGGTGTAAAGTAGAAAAGGGCCAGCGAACGCTGGCTTTTTTTGTTTGTAAGGTGATCATAATTTACAAAGCCTCTTTTTCTCTTTTTCGTTTCTAACATTGTTTCTGATAAATTTGTATTGTTACATTATCAACTTCGAGTCTAATAAATAAAATATATACTTGAAAAAGGCACATGCTATAAACGAAGTTTACAATGCTATTGAGGGTGGCAGGCCCCTTACCATTGAAGAGATGGATGCTTTCTATTGCAATACAGATGCAGTAAGAAACGATTTGCCTGCCCGTAAGCAGCTTGCTAAAATAATAAAGCGCAATGCCATAGCTGGCCGTAACGGGCATATACTTTTTGTGGGAGCAAGGGGCAGTGGAAAAAGCACTGAATTAAACCACCTGCAAAAAGATTTGAAGGAGGAGTTTGCCATCCTCAATTATTCGGTGATGCGGGAGCTTGATCCCCAAAGTATCAGTTACATCGAGCTTTTTATAGTTACTATGGAAAAGCTTTTTAGCTACGCAATAGAACAGCAACTTAAAATAGCCGATGATTTTATTAACCGGGTTACGGGCTGGACAAAAACAAAAGAAGTAGAAGAAATAAAAGACAAACACCTTTCAGCAGAGGCATCTGCCGGTATCAACACCAAAATAGGAATTCCGTTTTTGCAGGAATTTTTCTTTAAACTAAAAGGGGCAGCCAAAGCGTCAAAATCGTTTAAGGAAACATTAAAGGATACCATAGAGCCGCGATTAAGCGACCTGATAGAATATTGCAACGAATTGATAAGTGAGATAAGAATAAAAATACAGGCCAACGGCTTTCAGGACCTGTTGATTATTATTGAAGACCTGGATAAAATTCCTTTGGCCCGTGCCAAAACACTTTTCTTCGATTATGCCAACCAGATTGTTCAATTGCAGGCAACCGTCATTTATACCTTTCCGGTAACCTTGTATTACAACACAAATTTTATTGCTACACGAAATTACTTTTCTGATATTATCGAGCTGCCTATGGTTAAGGTTTTTCACAAAAACGGTCAGGCTTATGATAACGGTATAGACACACTTAGGTGTATTGTTTTAGCCAGAATGGATAAAAATTTATTTAGCGAGGAGGCAATTTTAACTGACATGATTAAAAAAACTGGTGGAGTTATCAGAGACTTGTTTAGTATGATCAATGATGCCGCCGATGCTGCAGATTCCAGGGAAAAAGAATTTATTGATCGGGACGACTATAAGTATGCGTATAATCAAATTAAAAAAGAGTACAGCAACACCGTTGCCGATTACAGTGAAGAGGGTAAGGTAAAATACACAGCAGGGCAATATTATGAAGTGCTGGCCAACCTTGCCAAAAACGCGGATAAAAAGCCCGACAATACCGAAATGCTGATGCAGTTAAGGCAAAACTTATGTGTGCTTAGCTACAATGGCGAAGGCTGGGCCGATGTTAACCCCATAATGAAAGACATATTGCACGAAAGGGGTTATCTCAATTAATCCGCAATGGAATTATCTGAAAACTACCAATTTAATTATCGAAAACTTTTAAAGTTTTTAAGCCGAAAAGATAGCAGTGGCTACATGTTTGCTATGGCCGATGATTACCGTTTTATAAGCCAAATCAATACTTCTCTTCAAGCGGAGCTTGAACAAAGCAATACAAATTCAAGCATCGTTTTTTTACAAAGCAATGCGGATGAACCCTTAGTTGAACAACTTAAAGCCGCAGGCACATTTGCACATGCTATCATTGTTGCCAACCTGTATGAGGTAATCAACAGCGCCGACGGTTTGAATCAATTACTCTTGCTTAATTTCTCCCGTGAAGAATTGCGAAGCATACAATCGCCTGCATTGTTTTGGGTGGATGCGCAGAGTTTGAATGTTATTGCTAACCAGGCTCCTGACCTTTTTTCGCAACGGCGCTTTACCACCATTCATTTTACCGGCAAGGTGGAACACCCGATGCCGGAAGTTTTGGAAAAGCCGGACTGGCAGGAATATGTAAATACAGATAAATTTAAAGAAACAGAAGCCAGGATTGAAACCCTGAAACGGCGTTTTGAAGATGCTGAAGAAAGCGGGTATAATGCCAGCCGTATAGCCAGCGAAATTGCCATCCCACTTGCGTTTGAATATGCGCAATTAGGTTTTGCTGAAAAAGCTGAAGTATTGCTTACCAAATATGAAGCACTGTTGGATAATACGAATAGCAACCAGTTAAAGCAATTGGCAAAGGTGTATTACCAGTTACACCAATATCCGGTTGCTATTGAAACTTTGCAAAAGGCTAATGACATAATTGAACGCAATCTATCTAAACAAGCCAGGGACACGGTTTATCCATCGGACTGGTTTTATAACATCATAGACCTATCAGACTGGATGAAAGAGTATGGTTTGCCTAATGATGCAATCAACCTGTTAACGAAAGCCGAGACTTTACTCCTGGAAAATATTGGCCAGTATCCCGTGAATACAAAGGACAACATAATTGCACTTTTTAAAGAAAGATTAGGGGATTTACATTTCACATTGGGTAATCTTGAAAAAGCTAAAGATTATTTTGAACAAGGACTGAACATAGCACAACAGCTTGAAAGATCAAATCCCCACAGAGAGCAGCTTAAACGAAACCTTTCCGTTTCCTATGATCAACTGGGCGATAT
>JAJAYD010000107.1 GCA_026786345.1 Chitinophagaceae bacterium | reverse complement strand
TTACCGGCTGATGAATAAGAATAGTACATCGTTGCGACGCTCCATTCAACTCTTTGTATTCTATGGAGCAACCGCGATGGGTTAATAAAGTAAATAAGATTTAAACCTGTTCACATCCTACATGGAATTACATAACAAGAGCGAAGTAGTAGTACATGCACCGGGCACCGTAGCCAACCTTGTTTGTGGCTTTGATGTATTGGGCCTATGCCTGCATGAACCCTATGATATTATGCGGGTACGCTTGCTGGATGAGGCAAAAATTATCATCACCAGTGTAGATGGCTACCAGCTACCCACCGATCCCAAACAAAACACTGCAGGTGCACCCTTAATTGAAATGCTCATCGAGATCGGTGGTACAAAGGGCTTTGAAGTGATCATTGAGAAGCGTATAAAACCCGGTAGTGGTATAGGGTCCAGTGCAGCCAGTGCGGCCGGTGCCGTGGTAGCAGCTAATCATTTACTCGGTAATATTTTTAGTAAAGAAGACATGGTTCGCTTTGCCATGTTTGGCGAGAAAGTAGCAAGTGGCGTAAAACATGCCGATAATGTGGCCCCCTGTATCTATGGTGGTGTCACGTTAATTCGTTCCATCCATCCGCTGGATATTATTACCATACCAACACCAGACTTGTATGTTACGGTGGTACACCCGCAAATTGAGGTGCGCACAAGCGATGCAAGGCAAATATTAAGAAAGGAAGTGTTGTTAAAGGATGCCATTAAACAGTGGGGAAATATTGGTGGCCTCGTAGCAGGTTTCATAAAAAATGATGTGGAGCTGATTGGCCGGTCGCTTGAAGATGTAATTATTGAGCCCGTACGCAGCATGCTGATACCGGGTTTTGATGAAGTAAAAAAACGCTGTAAACAAGCCGGTGCATTGGGTGGCGGTATTTCAGGTTCGGGCCCTTCTATATTTATGCTAAGCACTACCGAACACACAGCCAAACAGGTTGAAGCCATCATGATAGAAATATATAGCAACATGAATTTGGCTCATCATACCTATGTTACTACCATTAATAAAACAGGTGTTACCATTCAACCCTGACAAACGATTTTAGGCGTTTAATTTATTACCACTATGCAGTATTACAGTACCAATAAACAATCTGCTGTTGCAGATTTTAAAGAGGCCACCATCAAAGGTTTGGCACCCGACAATGGCTTATATTATCCTGAAAACATCCCCGTACTCAGCAAAGAGTTCATCAGTAATATTAACTCACTTTCTAAAGAAGAAATAGCGTTTACAGTTATAAAACCCTATGTAGGCGATATCATTCCTGAGCCGGTGCTCAGGCAAATTGTTAGTGAAACGGTCTACTTCGATTTTCCGTTGATTAAAGTAACGGATGATATTTTTTCGCTGGAGTTATTTCATGGACCTACCCTGGCTTTTAAAGATGTTGGAGCCCGTTTTATGAGTCGTTGCCTGGGTCATTTTGTTACAGGTAACGACCGAGAAATAACGGTTTTGGTAGCTACCTCCGGCGATACCGGTGGTGCAGTAGCGAGTGGCTTTTTAAATGTAGAAGGTGTTAATGTGGTAATACTTTACCCTTCAGGTAAAGTGAGCAGTGTACAGGAGCAGCAATTAACTACTGTGGGTAATAATATTTGTGCTATTGAAGTAAGTGGCAATTTTGATGATTGCCAGCGTATGGTTAAAGAGGCATTCGCTGATAAAGAATTAAATGATGAATTGTTTCTGACTTCGGCAAACTCTATTAATGTTGCCAGGTGGTTGCCACAGCAGTTCTATTATTTTTATGCATACCAGCAATGGACCGATAAAAATAATCCACCGGTTGTATGTGTGCCCAGTGGAAACTTTGGTAACATTTGCGCAGGCCTGGTAGCCCATATATCAGGTTTACCTGTAAAACATTTTATAGCTGCATGTAATGCCAACAATGCGGTAGCCGATTATTTACAATCAGGAATTTTTAATGCAAAGCCCGCTATTGCTACCATTTCAAATGCAATGGATGTGGGCAACCCAAGCAACTTTGTTCGCATACTGGAGTTGTTTCAACATCAATATCCTGCTATCAAAAATGTTATGTCGGGCTACAGTATTACCGACGACACTACCCGGCAAACATTAAAGGATGTTTATGAAAAATATCATTACCTCACCGATCCACATGGAGCTGTTGCATTTAATGCATTACAACAATACCTGGCTAAACATGCAGGAGATAAAGGCATCTTTTTAGAAACTGCTCACCCTGTAAAATTTTATGATGTAGTAGAGCCGGTTATTCAAAAACAGGTTCACATACCTGAGGCGATAAAAGGTATTATGAGTCGTAAAAAGGAAAGTATTTTAATGACACCTTCGTACAATATGTTAAAGGAATACTTGTTGAGTTAGTAGCTTCCCTTACATGAAAATCTGCATCTACAGTGCTTTATAATAGATGAAAACAGCAGGCATCTTTTGTATACACAAACATGCGCATAATATCACGATCCATGATAGCTCACTTCTATAATCAATCTTTAAAAACTTTGATTAGTTATATGCAAGCAGGTATTCAAAATGCACTTCATTTTGACTGATAGCTTTTCTATGCAACAAGATTATTTTAAAAATAGCCTTGCTCTCGTACCAGGCATAACGATCTATTTCTTCCTCAATAAGTTCAGTTAATATAACAGTCTCGTCAAGGTTAAAAGATCTGACCAGGTTTTTTACTTCAGAAAAATTGTAGGTTGGTAACATAAAGCGGTAACTCAGTGCATGAAAAAAAGAAAAGATTTACTGTAGTTATTCTCCGGTAAAACTACTTTATAATTTAAAAACCAGCAATTGTATTAATATAATTTATACCTGATTTTTGGATTTTTTGCTTTTTCTTAAATTGACAGTTAGCTGGCTTTCCAGGCCAGGGTTCCATCTAATTTTTAGGTTAAACTCAATAGGTTCAAACCCCTATTTTTGCCGCATGACAGGAATTGATAGCGTTGCCCTCCAGCAGGTTATTGTACATAAAGTGGGCAACCAAACCCGTAACGAAAACCTCATCTTATCCGAAAATCCGCTGACTCTTAACGACGATGTGGTGCAGGGATTTTTAAAAAAATACTTCCTGGCGGCCTTTAATGAAAATGAGCACTACCATTTTACGCATTTAAACGATTTGAATTTAAACGAAGTCTTTACGTACGTTACCGGCATTTTTGAAGACCCAAAAGCCTTCTTAAAAAACTCAGCTTTACTTGCCTCGTTCCTGTACAGCAAAAGCACCCATGCCAGAGTAAAGGAAGGTGAAATGTATATAGCGATGTTTGATAATGTGCCATTGGGCACAGAGTATAAGCCCGCACTTGGCATTTTTAAATCGGAAAGCAAGGAGACCTTCCTTAAAGTTTTTACCCATGGCAAAAGCCTGGAAGTGATACATGA
>JAJAYD010000106.1 GCA_026786345.1 Chitinophagaceae bacterium | reverse complement strand
GTACAGGGCGTGGCAACCTCCATCTGCCCTTCACCCCACAATTGGGGTTGATACCCCTCTTGTTTTTGATATTGTTGACACCTGGAATAGTCGCAGCATAGGCGGTTGTACGTATCATGTTTCGCACCCCGGCGGCAGAAGTTATGACAAAGTACCGGTTAACAGTTACGAAGCAGAAAGCCGGCGGATCAGTCGCTTCTGGGACCATGGGCATACACAGGAAACCTTGACTGAACAACCTGAAATTACCGCTATCGCCCATTATATAACCGAAGATCATAAGCCCTTTTTAGTGGATGCTCCGCCGGTAGTTGTTAACCACGAGTATCCGCATACGTTTGACTTTCGGCAGGCATGGAGTAAAAAGGTATAATTGGATTTAACCTATTGGCGGAGATTTTTTCACAATTTGCTCTCTTTAGAGCCTTACTCCCGAGGGAAGTGGCCCATGTGTAGCCTTTTATTTAAAATCTCTAATATCGCTCATCGTTAATCCTAATGTCCGGAGATTTGTTTTAACTACCATCATTGGAACTGGGTCAATATGGTCTTGAATAATAATAGGTCTTGTAGCTTTTTGATGACTGTAAACATAATGCCCTTTGTGATGCCTAATCTCCTTGCAGCCTCTACTAATTAAAAACCTCAGAAAGTCTTTTAATGGGACATTGTTTGGGTTCATGCATGAGCGTTCTGTAAAGGCATCGAGATAGGAAGGCTTACCTTTTGAAAATTATGGTTGTTGTACACTTCGCTTAGCTGCTCATTATGCTGAAGCATCCAACTTAACGTGGGTGGTTTAAGTTGACTATTCTTTTTCCTCACACACCAGCCCCTACTTTCCAAATCCTTCACAAGAGTATTTTTATTGAGGGTATATCTGAAGTATTCTTCTAATACTGTTTCCCAACTCGCTCTTGCTTCTGTATGACTGCTACCGTAACCGATTAAATCAAGGGGAGGGCAATAAACATAAAAAATGCAATCTTCCTCGTATTCAATTAAATCAACATTGACCTCAATGTTTCCAACTTTATTGAAAAATTTTCCTAAAAGTCCGCTATGTTCTTTCATAAAGAGTTAATGCTTGTTGATCCAAACCTGGTTTAAACGTAAAACAATTAAAATTAGTTGCTAAAATTCAAATTTCAGTATTAAAAACTATAAAATAAACCTCTGCCAGGAAAAAACAAGTCAGCTAATTATCATTGACATTATTTTATTCTTTTCAAAGTATAATGCCTGTTAACTGTAGAAGTTGAGCCCTTTTGCATACACCTTTTTTAGGCCAAGATTACAAGGGCGATCATTGCTGTTTAATCACTCAAATTGCCGGTGGCAAATCATTTGCATACCTCAACAATTATGAAACTGTTTAAATGCAGCAATTGTGCGCAGCCCGTCTATTTCGAGAATACTTTTTGCCTGCAGTGCAATTCGTCACTGGGATTTGTGGCAGATTTGCTACAACCCTATGCTTTACAAGTTGAAAAAAATAACCACTATAGTTTAATAGGAAGAAAATCGAACACCTTATATCGTTATTGCGCCAACTTTCAAAACCAGGTTTGTAACTGGATTATTCCGCAAAACAATCCTTCAAATTTTTGCAAGGCTTGCGATCTTAACCGAACCATTCCCAACATTACCAATCCTGAATATGCCAACAGGTGGCGTAAGATTGAAGTAGCTAAACACCGGTTAATTTATCAATTGCTTCGACTAAAACTCCCCTTTAAAAACAGATTACAAGACACCGAAAGAGGAATTGTTTTCGATTTTATGGCAGATGAAAATACACTGCAGGGTAGGATATTAACTGGTCATGATAATGGAGCGATTACCATAAATATTTCAGAAGCAGACGATATAGAACGCGAAATGGCAAGAAAATCGATGAACGAGGTGTACCGATCATTGCTGGGACATTTCAGGCACGAGATCGGTCATTATTATTTTGACCCTCTTATTGGTCAATCACAACACCTTGAGCGTTTCAGAAAATTTTTTGGCGATGAACGTGCTGATTACGCCGGTGCACTTGAACGGTATTATATCCAGGGCCCCTTGCCTAACTGGAGCAGAAATTATATAAGCGCTTATGCCACGGCTCACCCATGGGAAGACTGGGCCGAGACATGGGCGCACTACCTGCATATCATAGACACCCTGGAAACAGCATACGCCTTTGGTCTAAGCGTTGATCCACTGGTAGCCGAAGCATCTAATAATTTTAGTGCAGATATTACCCACGACCCATACAAGGTCAGGAATTTTGACATCATCCTTAAACAATGGTTACCGTTAACTTTCGCCCTTAACAGCCTGAACAGAAGTATGGGATTACAAGACACCTACCCGTTTTTTATAACACCACCAGTAAGCGAAAAAATGAAATTTATTCATGAGGTGGTAAGAAATTACCAGGAGAAAGCAGCGGAAGTGCAGGAGGTTATGGCGGTGTAGGTTGCTGATAGATTAGGGTGCTTTATGATTCGCTTAAAAAGAAAACATAACTTTAATTGCATCATGCTTACCCTTAATACCATATTAAAAGAATTAAAGAATGTTCCTGTCGACAGGTTGGAGGATTTGTATTCTATTATTAATTCTTTGCGAAGCACCTCAAAAAAATCGGTAAAAAAGCGTAAAAAATTCTCTTATTTGCCGGATCATTCAGCGATATGTCCCAAGTAGATTGTAACGAATTTTTAAAGCATACCAGGCAAACAGGAAACAACCTTTTCGACCGGGAAATATCAATGTGAAAATTGAAAAATTATGAGCATTTTAAAAGAGTCAAAGAACTCGAATTTTATTAATCGGTCTTTCCATCATTGCATGTTCGATTGAAAGCTATTTTCAATGTACCCGCTTAACATCCACTGCAACCTTTAGGCGGTGGGGGCCGCTGCTTAATATCACACCTTTCAGGGGAGAGACATCATCGTAGTCGCGGCCCCAGCCAATGGTTAGGTGTTGATCGCCGGGTAACACATTATTGGTGGGATCAAATTCTATCCAGCCCGATTGTGGTATGTACACCGAAAACCAGGCATGCGAAGCATCTACACCTGTTAATTTTTCTTTGCCTTCGGGTGCAATGGTTTCGAGGTAACCACTTATATAACGTGCCGGTAAACCCACAGAACGAATGCATGAAATAGCGAGGTGAGCGAAATCCTGGCAAACACCTTTGCGTTCTTTAAATACATCCTTTAAAGGGGTAGCTACAGTTGTAAAGCCGGGCTTATATTCAAAATCCCTGAATATTCTGTTCATCAGGTTTTGACTGGCGTCGAAGATGGAACGACCCGGTGTGAACGACTCAAGGGTATAAGCAATAATTTCAGGCGTAGCCAAAGTTATTTCAGTAAAGGGTATGTACTGGCGGGCTTCATAGTTTTCAGCTCCCCGATGCATCAGTAATGTTCGGGCTTCCTCCCACGGAGTATCACCATATAGGTTCATGATCAGGCTGGAATCTTTCCGTTTTTCCACCAGGGTTTGCACCGATACCGTTAAGCTTTTATGCTCTTTTTGAATAGCGAAATAGAGCACATGGTTTCCATAAAAATCGTGGTACTCTGTAAGTACATCTGGTTCGGGGCTTATGGATACTTCAGCTGGTTTGCAATGCTGTTCTTCTGTATCACGCATAATAATACGGGCAATATTATGGCAAAGACTTACGGGGTGATGGTATAGGTACTCAGTAGTATGCGTTACGAGATATTGCATGAGGTTATGTTATCAGTTTCGAAACAATTGCTGTTGGTGTTGTGCATGTTTAAAGTACATTTTAGAAACCGCGTTGCTGATGCCTAACAATAATTCATTCATTTTATTTAAAAAATCGTCCAGGTTTTTATAGGTGCCGGTTTCAATGTCATGTTGCGCCAACTTATTACTATCCGCAAGTTTTAATATGGTAAAGGCTTCCAAAGCCAGGCGTTCCTGTACCGATAACAAGTGCCCATTCATTTTCTTCGGTAGCATTTCCAGGTATGCCTTTAATCTTTCCAACTGGTATACCAGCGAACGGGGATTGTTTGGATCGAGCAGCATAAGGTCGAGCACCAGGTTTAGCTGAATATGCGACCGGTATTTATAACGATAGTTCACCAGGCTTTCATTACTCTTCAACACCGCCTCCTGCATAATGTATTCTATCTGTTCGTCCTGCTTAAATACCAGGGTTGATTGCAGCATGCTGATAAGCAAAAGGCTTTGTTCTGTTTTACGTCCGGCATCCAATAGAATCCAGCCTTGTTCTCTCGATATGCTTTCGCGGTTAAGGCTCACAAAAGCCATCATGGAAGTGATGAGCTTATCTACTTTACTCAACAATTTATAATGGCCACTGCCTTTTAATTCCGCCGCTATTTTCCATTCATCTTCCATTTCGCGAAGCACCCGCCAGGTATCGGTTGACCAATGATCCCGTACCGCCAAAACTGCTCTGCTAAAAGAAGTGATATTATAACTCAAACTGCCCATCCTGTTTTCTTCCAATAATATTTCGGCCAATACTTTCCAGGGGTCTTTCAATTTATCTTCCCTTTCTTTCTCCTCCATATCAGGGTAAGAATGGGTGTAAGAAATTAAAGCATACATCAGGCTATTGATTAATAGCGGGTCGTTGTCAAGAAAAGCCCGGTTGGCTTCATCTACAAATTGCATTACTGTGCGGTGAAAACGGGCATTACCCAATACCCTTTCGGCATAACGGCCTACCCAAAAAAAGTTTTCAGCGGTGCGGCTGGGTAATACATCGCTTCTGTAAACTGATGGATTTTTTTGTATGTAATCCTGCTCCTTTTTTACAGTAGTACTGCTGGTTTCTTCGTTACTTAATATCCAGGTATCCTTGCTATAGCCACCCAAT
>JAJAYD010000105.1 GCA_026786345.1 Chitinophagaceae bacterium | reverse complement strand
GACCGTACCTGAAAAACTGGATGCCTATTTTACCGCTG
Organism: Chitinophagaceae bacterium; assembly: GCA_026786345.1. Taxonomy (GTDB): domain Bacteria; phylum Bacteroidota; class Bacteroidia; order Chitinophagales; family Chitinophagaceae; genus Segetibacter. The sequence goes on along the minus strand of JAJAYD010000105.1, from coordinate 7,658 downwards.
CACACGAGGCCGATAGGTTTAATGGCTCGGTTTTGATTATGCAAAACGGACAACCTTTGCTTAATAAAGGATATGGGTATAAAGATTTTGCTAGTAAACAGCCGGATGATAGTAATACCATCTACCAGATTGGCTCGGTTACAAAGCAATTTACTTCATCCATTATTTTAAAGCTTGCTGAGCAACATAAGTTATCACTCGGCAATACGATTAGTAAGTATTTTCCCTCTTTCCCTAACGGGAATAAGATAACTATTGAGCACCTGCTTACACACACCTCAGGTATTTGGAATTATACCCGCGACGAAAAATTTATGAGCACCGGTGTAGAAAAGCCACACAGCGAAGAAGACATGATCAGCCTGTTTAAAGACAAGCCACTTGATTTTGAACCTGGCACAAAGTATAGCTACAGCAATTCGGGTTATATGCTGCTCGGTTATATCATACAAAAAGTAACCGGTAAAAAGTATGAGAAAGTTGTAAGAGATCAAATCTTTTCTACCTTACAAATGACACATTCCGGTTTTGATTTTGTACACAATACAAGTCCTGATAAAGCAACCGGTTACCTAACCATTACAGAAAGCGCTGCAGCCAAGTCACAGCTGGTGGATTCAACCGTAAGCTTTTCGGCTGGTGCCCTTTACACTACCACAGGCGATCTGTACAAATGGAACCAGTCTTTAGCGACTAATAAAATTTTGAAGAAGGAATCTCTCGCCAATGCCTTTACCCCGCGCAGGGATAAGTATGGATTGGGATGGTCCATCGATTCAATTGCCGGCCGCTTGATTATTAAGCATGATGGCGGTATACATGGCTTTCTCTCCAGCAATTCCATCATTCCAAACGATCATATTAGTGTAACGCTGTTGAGTAATTCTAATGCCACAAAAATGGGTGATGTTAATGGTGATGTGTTGGCTATTCTTTTTGATAAACCCTATAAAATTCCTGAAAAAAACCAACAGCTTACTTTGGATAGTAATCTGCTGAAACAGTATGTTGGCGTATACGAGTTAAGCCCTGTATTTAAGATTACTGTTACTTTAAAAGATGGAAAAATATTTGGACAGGCTACAGGGCAGCAACCTTTTGAAATGTTTGCTAAAAAGAACAACCAGTTTTTTTTGAAGGTAGTAGATGCACAAGTTGAGTTTTTTAAAAACGATAAAGGAGATGTGGAGAAAATGATCCTTCATCAAAATGGACAGGATATACCAGGCAAAAAAGTTAATTAATGAACATCAAACGCATTCACCACATAGCTATTTTAACTGATGACTATGAAAAAAGCAAGGCTTTTTATACGGAGGTTTTAGATTTCGAAATTATAAAGGAAACCTATCGCGAAGCCAGGCAATCTTACAAGCTCGACCTTTCGATAAACGGTCAATATCAAATAGAATTATTTTCGTTTCCTGAGTTTAAAGAAAGAAATTCATTCCCAGAATCAAAAGGGTTAAGGCACCTTGCCTTTGAGGTGGAAAATGTTGATGAATCTGTTGAAGAATTAAGAAGTAAAAGTGTAGATGTACAGGATGTTAGGGTTGATGAGATTACTGGAAAACGATTTGCTTTCTTCTACGATCCCAATGGCCAGCCTTTGGAAATGTATGAGGCCTGAGTATTGAAGATGTCATTCAAAATCTTCTTTTTAATCTCATAAAAACGATACAGGTTACATTACTTCGCCTGTTAATAACGTTACACCACCTGTGGCAAAGTTGGCAAGGTCACCTGCGGTTGCCTTTCCTTCAGCAGATCCCATTGATTTCGATAGCACATCTATAGTTTCAAAATATAATTCTGCCATCCGGTAGTAAGCTGCATTGCTGCCATCAGGATTTGCCATAAACTTAGTAAGTTCTATACGTTCCATATTGGGTATTGCAAGTGCAATAGGGGTATGCACTTCTTCGTAATATTTTTCAAATTCTTTCTCATCCGTAGGATGACCATATAATACTGTAACCTTTATCATAACTATTTAGTTTTGGAACACCAAAATACCTTTTATAATTATTGATGTAAAAAATAAATTCTGGAAATCTTTCTTCTACACAGTTCATACAATTCAAAATAGAAAACGAAACCAATTACCTCAAGCTTTTCTAAACTTACTTAGGTCTCATTGCCATCGAACCATGTAAATTGCGCTTTCAAAACAGCACAAGATTAATGGCTATTTCAACAAATGCGGGACAAGAATTAACCAAAAATGAAAGTGGTGTTAACGGGCAATATAAAACCTGGTTCCTGGATTATGCCTCTTACGTTATACTGGAAAGAGCGGTGCCTGCATTAGAGGACGGTTTAAAGCCCGTACAACGCAGGATATTACACTCGATGAAGGAAATGGATGATGGGCGTTTTAACAAGGTAGCCAACATCATTGGTCAGAGTATGCAGTATCATCCGCATGGCGATGCTTCGATTGGCGATGCTTTGGTAAATATGGGCCAGAAAGAACTGATGATTGAAACCCAGGGTAACTGGGGCGATGTAAGAACAGGCGATGAAGCTGCTGCGCCTCGTTACATCGAGGCAAGGCTGAGCAAATTTGCTCTGGAAGTTGCTTTTAATGCAAAGACAACAGAATGGCAGTTAAGTTATGATGGCCGTAAGAACGAGCCGGTTACTTTGCCTGTGAAGTTTCCATTGTTATTGGCACAGGGTGCAGATGGCATAGCCGTAGGATTATCAACTAAAATATTACCTCATAATTTTTGTGAATTAATAGATGCTTCCATAAAGTTTTTGAGGGGTAAGAAGTTTGAAATCTTTCCTGATTTTCAGACCGGCGGAATGATTGATGTAACCAATTACAATGATGGTAAGCGGGGTGGAAAGGTAAGGGTACGAGCTGCCATTGAAGAGGTAGATAAGAAGACGCTTGTTATAAGAAATGTTCCTTTTAGCGTTACGGTTTCCTCGTTGTGCGATAGTATAGTTAAGGCCAACGATGCAGGTAAGATTAAGGTTAAAAAAGTAACAGATACCACCGCCGCCAACGTTGAAATAATGGTGGAACTGGCCCAGGGTATATCGCCCGATATTACCATTGATGCCTTATATGCTTTTACCGATTGCGAGGTAAACATATCCCCCAATGCATGCGTTATTGTAGATCAAAAGCCCTTGTTTATGACGGTTCGTGAACTGTTAACATTAAGCGCTGATCGTACCAAAGAATTACTAAGAAGAGAATTGGAAATTAAACTGGGAGAGTTGAATGAGAAGTGGCACTATACTTCTCTTGAAAAAATATTCTTTGAAGAAAAGATTTATAAAGAACTGGAAAAGAAACATGAGACGTGGGAAAAAGTTTTGGAAGCAATCGACAAAGCTTTCAATCCATTTAAAAAGAATTTAAAACGCAACATAACAAGAGAAGACATTGTAAAGCTTACGGAAAAACCTGTAAGGCGTATATACAAGCTTGATATAGATGAGTTGAACGAACAGATCAAAAGCATTGAAAATGATATCAGGCAGGTGCAATTTGACCTGGCACACCTAACCGATTATGCAGTTGCTTATTACGAAAACCTGTTGAAAAAATTTGGTAAGGGCAGGGAACGAAAAACGGAGATCAAACCTTTTGACACCATCACAGCAAAGTCGGTAGCAATAGCCAATACCAAAGTTTACATGAACCGTTTCGAAGGTTTTATTGGCATGTCGTTAAAAAAAGACGAGCTGATTGCAGAGTGCTCAGACCTTGACGACATTATTGTTTTTACAAGGGCGGGAAAGATGAAAGTGGTAAAGGTGGCAGACAAGGTGTTCATAGGAAAGGATATAATTCATGCTGAAGTTTTTCAACGCAGTGATGACCGTACTACTTACAATATGATGTATGTTGACGGACCCAGTGGAGTGAGTTATGCAAAACGATTTAATGTTACGGGCATACTAAGAGACAGAGAATATGATCTTAGTAAAGGTGGCGATAAAAGTAAAGTTCATTATTTTACCAGTAACCATAACGGGGAGGCCGAAGTGGTAAAGGTTGTACTTAGCGCCAACTGTACAGCAAAGAAAAAGGAACTTGATTTTTACTTTGAAGAACTGGATATTAAAGGCCGTGGAAGTAATGGAAACCAGGTTACCAAATACCCTATAAAATCAGTTAAGTTTAAGGAAGCTGGCAGAAGTACATTGGCTGGCAGAAAGCTTTGGTTCGATAGTAAATTTGGACGTTTAAATACAGATGAAAAAGGAGAGTACCTCGGCACCTTTGAGGAGGATAAGATTTTAGTAATCACCGATGATGGCAGCTACGAACTTACCGATACGGAGCTGACACAGCGTTTTGAGCCGGAACGTATTTTATTAATTGAAAAGTTCGACCCGGCAAAACCCATAACAGCCGTGTATCTTGATAATGAAAAACAGCAGTTTAATGTTAAGAGGTTTAAGATTGAAACTTCAACCTTAAAAAGTAAATTTCTGTTTATAAAAGAAGGCAAAGGCAACAGGCTTGAGGCGGTCACTACCGATGAAAAACCGGTGTTGCTGCTTTATACAGGGAAGGGTGCCAGCTCACAAACACAAAAAATCCAGATAGGTGGTTTTGTAGAGGTAATGGGATGGAAGGCTATTGGTAATAAGCTGGTAGATTTTTCTAAAACTGTAGAGATGGAGTGGGAAGTTAAAACTAAATACCAGGGGCAACCAACCTTGTTTTAGCGAGGCAGCGGTTATCTTAAAAGTTAATGGTGTATGCTGAAAGGGGTTCACCACTTTTGTAATACCATCTTAATACAATAATCTCTTCTCCCTTTCAATTTGTGCGGCGGTTTTCTTTCTAAAACGGATGGTTCCGTTTCTTATAAAGTTACTTGTCAATGTAAGCTCATATCTTTTTCCGGCAGCCATTATAATGCAGACTGCAGTATTAGGTGGAATGGTTCCCAGGTTCTCAGCATACATACTTATTTCTTGTATGGTAGTATCTATGGGTATCACCAGGTTTATTGGTTTTGTACCCAATTCCTGTTTGCTCAATAACAATTTTCTGTTGTGAAAAAGCGCCACCGTATCTCCATCAACTTCACCATTATCATACAGGGCCATAAATAAACTGTCTGCTTCCACTTCTATTACCGGGCTTTCTTCAAAGGCACGTTTAAGTAAGTCTGCTGCTAAAACACTATCAGCAGGTTTTAGTGTATTGGAGGTGGCTTTTGAAGGAAGTACTTTATTGACCTTTGGATTTGCATCAGGCACAACATTGTGTGGAATATTTTTAGCCACTTTTCGTGACTCCCTTATCGGCTGCGTCTTTGGCTTTACCAATTTGGCTTCAACTTTAAAAACGGGCTTTGTCTCTTTTGCAAGTGCCTGCGTGCTATCAATCTTGTTAATTTGCGCTGTAGCTACTTGTTTAGATTCACTGGTAACTGATGGGCTTTTAACAGCCGGTGGCTTGGTAGTAGCAATTGCTGTGGTTCTGCCGGGTTTGGTAACTATTTTCTTATTGCCTGTAGTCACCTTTGTACTGGCTTTAGGTATTTCCTGGGTTTCTAATATAATGGTTGAAGTAGTATCGGGGGTAAATTTTGCGGTCAAAGAGTCAAAAGCGTTCGTTCTTTCTTCTGCAGCCCTGGCTATTTCCATTATGTTTTTTTCTTCAAGGGTTAAAATTTCTTTTTTAAGTTTTATAAAAATGGAAGGGCATGTATACTTATAAGCATCAATAGCTTCAAACGCGCCGCTTAGCGTAGTTTCTACCTTTGACAATCGTAATAGAAAATAACCCTGCATGGGGCAATCTGCACCCAAACTGTTGGCAGCTTTATAATTGAGTACCGGAACAAGCTGCATTTTTAATAATCGGGTATTTGAGTTAAAAACCCCCCTGACTTTTGAAGTAACATGGCTGGTTTTAAAGTAATAATTAAACTCGCCTGTAACGGTATTTCCCTTTTGTATTAATATAAGTTCAGTAAGGTATTGGCTGTAATTGCCATCTTTTGTTACGTTGCCTATGCCATAGTATTGACCTGTAATATTCTGTGCATGTAGGCCGTTGCACATAAAGAAAGCCATGAGAAAAAGGAGTAAAGCAGCAGGTTTCAACAGTAAAAGTTTTAAATGGATATAAGCAAAGACGATTTTAACCAATATTAAACTGCAAGCGCACTATTAATTTTGGTAAATCGTTAATAATGATCCATTTTCATGCCAGTAGCGCCTCTTCCCAGGTTATTTTTTAATAGTTTTTGAAAGACTTATTTCAGGTATCTCTTCATCTCTCTTTCAGTTTCTTTTTTGCGAATGGTGTCTCGTTTGTCGTGAAGCTTTTTACCCTTGCCTATCCCAATCTCAATTTTGGCAAGGTTCTTCTCGTTAAAAAAAATACGAAGTGGTACAATGGTAAAGCCAACGTCCTTCATTTTATTTTGAAGTTTGCCAAGCTCTCTTTTGGTAAGCAGCAATTTACGATCGTGAACGGTTATATGATTATTGGTAGTTCCCAGTGAGTATTCTGCTATATACATGCCGCGTATCCAAAGTTCATTTTTAAAAAAGATGCAAAAGCTGTCGTTGAAACTCACCTTTCCTTCGCGCAGGCTTTTAACCTCGGTACCCAATAATACCATTCCTGCATCAAACTTATCTTCAATGAAATAGTCAAAATAGGCCTGCTTATTTTTAATCTCTTTTGCTGACATAATATATCGTTACCTAAGACGCTGTTTAAAATTAATTTGAAACTTTAAATTTGAAACTGAAGATCCCATTTGTACTTCAAATGAAGTGATTGCGTCCCCGCAATTTTGACGGGGCAGGCTGCAAGGATGATGCTATGGAAAACACCAGTTGGTATTATCAAACAAAATCTTTAAACAGTTTGTAAGCAGCTTCCGGTTTTTATATTTGACCGGGTGCCTAAAGAATGATGCTACCAGCTTTCACGTGTGACCTCCTGATAATATTAATTGGCAAAGGTTACCAACAACATAGCTGCTTTCTTTTTCAATTCTTTACGATCAATAATCATATCAAGAAAACCGTGTTCCAACAAAAACTCGCTGCGTTGAAAGCCCGGTGGAAGATCTTTTTTAATAGTTTCTTTAATAACCCTGGGGCCGGCAAAGCCAATTAGAGCTCCGGGTTCTGCTATGTTTAAATCGCCCAGCATACCAAAGCTTGCAGAAATACCCCCAAAAGTGGGGTCAGTCAGGTAAGATATATAAGGCAGCTTAGCATCAGTAAGTTGAGATAATTTACCACAGGTTTTTGCCAGTTGCATCAGGCTGAAAGCACTTTCCATCATGCGGGCACCGCCACTTTTACTTATCACCATAAACGGCAATTTATGGGCTATGCAATAATCCACTGCACGGCTAAATTTTTCGCCCATTACACTGACAAGACTACCGCCAATAAATTCAAAATCCATACAGGCAATTACAATTTCTTTATTCTCCACCTTACCTACGGCTACCCGCATACTATCGGTCAGATCGCTCTTAGCCCAAATGTCTTCAAGGCGTTTCGAGTAGGGTTTCAGGTCAACAAACTCCAGGAAATCTTTACTCCTGATGTTGTCAAAAAGCTCATTGTATTCGTTGTCGTCAAACAAAATTTCGTAGTACTCTTCGCTGCCTATTCGGTGATGGTAATTGCACTTGGGACAAACG
>JAJAYD010000104.1 GCA_026786345.1 Chitinophagaceae bacterium | reverse complement strand
GGTTGGCTCTGGTCGATGATGATTACCTCAAAATTTTTATACAACTGCTTTTCAAGATCGAACAAAACATCTTTTAAATAGGGATACCGGTTGAGTGTTGGAATGATTACCGACACAAAAGGCGCTTCTTTAATTAGGGGCGATTGAAACAAATGATACTCCAGGCGCAGCAATGGATCGCCTGAACGATTGATCTTTTTTATGTGCGAAGACTTGTTGAAGGCCTTTACTTCTTTAATGGGATTGTGCAGGCTAATCAGTCGCCTGAACAAAGAATAGGCAGCCCACTGTTTACCTCCATATTTAAATGTGAAGGCGTATTCGTCTTCCAATGAAGGCCTTTGCGTAGACAGTTGCTGTACCGTTTGTTTATCGGCCCACGTCATGGCTCCCCTGTTCCATGCCTGGAAACCAATGTCTAAATTTCTTGCTGCTTCGGTTTTAAAGTTTTCATCGGGCTCAATAGACAATTCATCCTGCAAAGGCAATAACTCAGGATGAAAATGAAAAGTTGAAAACTCCTTTCCTTTTGGCATCACGTTAAACTTCCATGAGGGTTGCAGGTATTTGTTGAATGAAAACATTAGTTGCTGTGTACTACTTTTGAATTGACTAATTGAAGGTAAGTAGTCTCAAACTCATTGATTTGCCTGTCTATCGTAAACTTGTTCAAAACTTTTTGCCGGGCTTTTTCGCCCATGGTCTTTCTCCTCTCAAAATTGTTAGCCAGAAAAATTAAATATTGTGCAATTTCATCATGATCATAAACCCCGGCCAGCATTCCATCTTGCTCATGCTCAATCACTTCGTTCAATCCACCCGATTTTGTTGACACCACCGGCAGTTCCATCGCCATTGCTTCCAATACTACATTCGCTATGCCCTCATAAACGCTGGACAGCAAAAAAAGATCGGCAGTATTGTACAAACCGATCATCTCATCCTTATTTTTTTTACCCAGTAATGTCACTTCATTTTCGAGACCTAAGGTGTGGATGTGAAAAATGACTTCTTCCTTTTGCGGACCATCGCCTACAATCAGCCATTTGAAAACAATGCCCGCTTCCTTCAATTTTTTTACAGCCAACAACCCGGTTAAATAACCTTTTTGAAAAGTAAACCTGCCCACGCTTAAAATAGTTAAAACCGTACCAGACTGATAAGGCCTGGTACGGTTGAAATAAGAAACATCAATTGACGGCCGGTTGATGAAAATCTTTTCGGGCCGGTCGCAACATGGCAGAATGGTTGCAGCCATATCAGCCGAAACACAATGGATGCTGTCTACACTTGAAAACACCTGCTTCAATTGAGCTTTCCTGTCGGGCATGGTCAGCGGTTTTACTTTTTCGGCGGTTCCTCGACAGCTTACAATGGTTACTGCTTTTAATTTTTCAATTACGTCGGTATATACAATTGCCAGGGCCGAAAATTCAAAATGAATAACATCGAAAGCCCTGTTTTCAAAAACTGAAGTAAGTAATTTTAACCTGCTTACATTTTTGTAATTGATTGCCGATGTTGACCTGTGAAGAAAAACAGCCGGTTTCTTTATAAGTAACTTAACCCAATCAATACTTGTTTTTGGTATGGCCGGTGGAACAATCTCCAGGTTTGGGATTGCTTTTAAATTGTATAACTCAGCCAGTTTATTATCAGTCGTTTTGCGGTGGATGAACACCGTTACCTGGTGGCCCCGTTTGCACAACTCCAATACTTTATTGGTTATAAAAGTTTCGCTAATGGTGGGAAAGCTTTCTACAACGATGGCTATCCTTAACATCAGTCGTTAAATTTATTTCTATGATAATCGTTCCAGTTTACCAGGCTGTACAAGGCCCAGATAAACCAGCTCCAATCCTGCTCTCCTGTAAAATGTTGCTTTAATAAATTTGCGATCTCCTGCTTGTTGAAATGCATATCCAGATCAGGAGGCATATTCAACAGTTTGTTTTCAATATCATTTTTCAATGCGCCTTTTATCCAGTCGCCCAGGGGAATAATGAATCCTTTTTTGGGTTGCATTACCAACTCACGGTTAGAGTGCTGTATCAGCAACTCTTTTAAATTTATTTTGCCGGTGCCCTCTTTTACACAATCGGTATAAGGCAAATGGGTACTGTATGCTATCACCTGGTTTGAAAGTAATGGAACCCTAACCTCCAAACTGTGGTACATGCTTGCACGATCAACTTTTAATAAAATGCGTTGCAGGTGAATATCAAATTCAAGTTTACGTACCACATTCATTAACGAAGCTGCATCGGTTTGTAAAGCTTCCGGTTCTTTATACAATTGCTGCATCCACCACGATCTTGCCGCTTTATGTTTAAACAATTTAGGCAACCAGTGATCTGCACCGGTAATAAAAAGCGAACGGTAATAAAAGGCCGGAAAATCGTATTCTTCCAAATGCTTTTTAATAATCGTTCGTGGGGAAGAACGGGTAAATTTTTCGCGAATAAAACCTGCAAAGCGCTGTACTTTATTTTTTTGATATTGAAGACCCTGCTTAAGCATTTTGCTGTTGCGGGGATAACCCCAAAACAGCTCATCTCCGCCATCGCCACTTAGAGCTACCGTTACATGTTGCCGGGCAAATTGCGACAGCACAAGCGTAGGTATTGAGGAGAAATCAGCAAAGGGTTCGCTGAAAGCTTTGGTATTATCGGCAATGGTTTTAAAGAGATCCTGCTCTGTTATGGTCTTGCAGTGGTGTTGTGTTTTAAAGATGTTGGCGAAAGATTGAGCCGCCTCACTTTCGTTTATGCTTTTGTCAGTTACCCCTATGGTGAAAGATTGAATGGGCGCTACTTTATTTGCATAGTACGAAACCAGTGGGCTGTCCACCCCACCCGACATAAACGTACCTACCGCAACGTCGCTCACCAACTGAGATTCCACCGACTGCTGCAAAGTTTCTGGTAACGTTTGGTTGGTGTGGGTGGATGTATGCAGCGGGTAAGCAAAATATTCGTGGGTAGTGATCTCACCATTTTCGATTGTAACAAAATAACCATGTGGCAGCAGGTAAGTACCAGAGATGATACCCATATTTTCGGGAACATAGCCCAAACACAAATAGGCGCCCAAAGCGCCGGTATCAATAAAATTGTTTTTACAAAACCGATGATTGATGATGTGATCGTATTGCGAACTGTACACCATCCCTTCATCACTTACACCTACATACAAAGGCTTGGTGCCTGCCCGGTCGCGGGCCAGTACCAGCCTGTTTGCTTTGTTGTTGTAAAACGCAAAGGCAAAAATTCCATCAAAGTTGTCAAGCACATATTCGGCTCCCCAATGTATCAATGCATAAAGCAGCACTTCAGTGTCGGTGGTGGAGTTAAAGGAGACACCTTCTTTAATTAACTTCGATTTGAATGGATCGGTATTATAGATTTCGCCGTTAAAAGACAGTACATAATTGCCGCAGTGGGAAAGCATTGGCTGGCTGCCATGATCGGTTAAATCGCGTATGGCCAGCCGAACAAAACCGGCGCTATAATTTTGGTGATTGGTCCATGTGCCGTTTGAGTCGGGCCCGCGATGGTACATGGTTTCAAGTGCCCACTTTAAAAATGGACCCTCGGTAATTGCTTCTTTTTTAAAATTGAGAACGCCAACAATGCCGCACACTAACTATTATGAATTTAAGATTAAGAACCAATGAGTAAAAAAAGAACTCATTTTATTTAGCCCAGAAAGAAGAAGTTTTTAATTGATTTCAACACCATAGGTTTTGGTTTACCGCGGTAATGTACTTTCTGCTCACAGGTAATTACATCATTTACTTTTTCAACCTGGAGCAGTATACCGGTAACCTTGTGCCTGTTTCCCAAATAGTACTTTAGCCTGTCGCGATAGCCCCACAAAGGAATACGCGATTTTTTAATACGGTAATAGGCTATTTCTTCAATAGTTATTATTTCTTCGGCCACTACATTTATGGGATTTCCGAGTTGAAGAAAGCGGCTGGCGATTTCAAAAGGAGTCGGTCTGAAACCATTGTCAATAGGATCGTAATGGATTTTGTATTTATTGGGAACGGTTATAAGTACATAGCCATTGTTGCAGGTAATGTCAACCAGGTTTTGAATTACAAGGTCTATGTCTTCAACGTGCTCGAGCAGGTTGGTACAGATAGTTAAGCCAAACCTGTTTTTAAACTGACCTGAAAAATTTGTTTTTGTAACATCAGCTACCAGGTCAACTCCTGGTTCATCCTTCATATCTACATGCATTACTTTCCAACCCGAGTTATTTAATGGGTCCATAACATTGTTATGGATATGTGGCTGCAATACTTTGCGAAAATAACCGGTAGAGGAACCGATATTAGCTACTTCAATATTTTGCGACGGGTGGATAGTTTGTAGGGCGTTTTGGATCCAGATTGATTCTTCTCTGAACATGAATATTGGATTATAGATGATGTTATAGAAGTGGCTTCACTTATATTTTTATCATCTAAAACGCAAAATCATTTGTTAAATTGTTTTTTACCCGATTATAATTTAAAGATTTAATAAAGAAGTATAGATATCTTCTATGCTTTTGATTTGCCTGCCGGGGTTGAACTCTGAAAGTATCAAAGGCCTGTTGGTAGCATTTAAATAAACCGCTTCTTTTAAGTGACATTTTATTAATTGTACCATTGCCTTTGCAAGCTCTGACGGATTACCCGGTGGCACCTTTAGACCGCCCTGGTTGTTTACAATCAATTCTGCCGAGCCACCAGCGTCTGAAACTATAACCGGCTTACCATAAAACAGTGCTTCCACAATTACAAGTCCCTGTGGTTCGGGTTCAATAGAGCTGTGAACCACAATATCGGTAACAGATAATATGGCTGGTATATCCTCCCGGTTTCCGGTGAATATTACGTGGTGATTCAATTGCAGATCTTCCGTCAATTTTTGAAGCTCATTAAAATAGATGGGATCGCCTACACCAGGTTCAGATGGCCCAACCACAAGAGCTTTTACTTCCGGATATTCCTTTACTAATTCAGCCAGTGCTTTTATAAAAATGTGCTGCCCTTTCCAACGACTGATTCTGCCGATGTTGGAAATAATAATATCGGCATCCTGCAATCCAAGTTCTAGTTGAATAGCAACATTTCTCACCTGCGGCTTAAATTTTTTTACATCAATTATATCCCTGATGACAACGCCTTTATGTTTCTTAATCTTTAAGTTTTTTGTAAAATGTTTGGCAACGGCGTGCGAAATAAAAATATGATGGTTTACATTTTTAGCCATAAAGTAATCAACGCTGTAGTTGAACGGGTCTTTTTGATATGGCTTCAACGAACGGTAATGACAAATTTGAGGTAGCCTTGTTTTTCTATTGGCAAGTATAGCCTGCCTGCTCTCATTTATGTCGTTATTATGGTGAATAAGATCAATCTTATTTTCTTTGATGATGGATGCAATTTGTCTCGATTTTCTTCTGTCATCAATAATGAGCCTTTTGAGTTTTCTAAACGGGGCAAAAATCCGGTAGGGGTTTTTTTGCTTTGCAGCGGTTCCATTGCCCGATTTCTTCTTCACATTTAGAAATATGGTTTTTACTCCCAGCTCATTAAACACCTGTGTGTACCTGTTCAATTCATAACATAAAATTACCGGCTCAAACTTTTCTTTATCCAGTACTTTAACCATGTCGTACAGCGCCACAACGGAACCGCCACCGGGTGGCTTTTGAATGTATAATATTTTGGGTCTTCTTTTCAAGGGCTAAAAATTAAGCAAGGTTTTTCTTAATAATGTTCACTACCCTTTCGGTGCTTTTGCCATCGGTATAGGTAATGATTTCTTCCAAAACTTTTTGACTGTTTTTGGTTACCGATGCGGGGTTTGCTAAAGCAGTATTGATGTAATGAATAAGTTCTTTTTTTGAACCAGCTAATAAAAGTGACTGGCTATTAATTATTGGTTTAAAATGCTCCTGGTAGTACATGCCCCGTAACAGGTCTTGTTTTGCAGGATTTACCTCATCGTAATATGGACCAATTTGTGGCTTGTTATAGGCACTTCCATCAACGGTCATGGTTGAGCATAAGTTGATGTGCACATCCGTATATGCCAGGGTGGAGCACAGCTTTTTTATGTCGTCTATGGTAATATTTGAGTACTGTAATTTTTCTTTACCCGTCCACGAAATGTCGTATACAAGGTTCTTGTGTTCACCTATAAAGCTTTTCCATTTGCTTAGGTTGTCAACCGGGTGGCAACGAAACAATACCAATGGATCACCTTTTATTGCACCACTATCAATAGCATTTAAAATATGTTGTAAGTATTGCGGTTCGTTGGGAAACAAGGAGCCGGGCCCGCCTGCATATAAAATAATTTTACGATCTGTTTCGGGTATGCCCGCCACTTGCATCCATGCTTCTTTTGAAAGCAGGTTATTGTCATTAAAATAAAAGTCGAATTGTGCCGCACCTACCACATGTACCCTGGAGGCATCTTTTATCTCTTTATAAATTCGAAGTGTTTGTTCGTAATTGTATTTATTCCATACCAGGTAAGTATCATAATTTACCGGCATCCAGCCACGCTTGGTTATATTATCGAACGACAAAATAGCAGCAATCATTTGCTTGTTGCGATGGCTGCAAGCCCTCAGCAAAATATCTTCCTGTGCATGAAAGGGGGTCACCGTTAATACGGCATCAATGTTAAGGCGGTCAACCAATAAAAGCATCCCGTTAAAATTGGTATCTGCAACCAAGGTCTCCTGCTCTTTCTTAAATATTTTTCGGGTATATCCGGGCAAATAAAATCGTGCATAATTGACTATCGTGCGGGCCTTACTTAAAACAACTGTCTTTTTGCTGTTAAACAGGTTTAGGTATTTATCCTGTGCACGCTTCGAATTATTCAACCTGAAAAAGGTAAACCAAAAATCAATTCGTTTGCGGGCTGATTCGTATACAATACCCTTTTTCGATTCCGGTATAAGGTGTACTTCAAATCCATCTGTACGCAGCTCATTAATCAGCTCTTCTTCGTTCCAGGTTATTGCAATTACAACATCTGCAAAATTTTGTAGCTGGTGCAACAGGCCGGTTCTGTATAAGTACCTGATGGAAAAGCTAAAACTGATGGTTACTAATAATCTCTTTCTTAACATGCTAACTATATTACCTGCCATTGATGGTCTACCAACAGACCATCCTTCATTGAGTCTTGAATTTTTCCTGTGCCATAAAAGTCGCCTTTCTCCACTTCCATTATTGTTAAGCCTTCTATTTGATCGGTTACATCGTAATCGTGTTTCAGCATTATATCTATGGTATACCTGCCGGGCAAAAAGGGCAGTTTTGGAATGTGGCAAAGCACATATCCTTCCGGCGCTAATTTTAAAACACCGGGAAAAGCAATGCGGGTTAAAAGATTACCGATTATTTGCTGATAGCTATTTCTTATTAAAATATTTACAACCGGGTTGGGGCTTTTTTCCAGCGATTTATAAGAGACTTTCAGAAATGCATCCATACCGGTTTCAAGCACTACTACGGGCTGGTGCGCCGCATTTAGAAATTCAAAATTGGTAACAATAAATTTGCCATTGCCTTTTCTATTTTCAAAAGATACACCTGCAGTATCGTTCTGAATCATGGCCGCATTCCGCAAGTAATAATCCACCACATCGTTCGGATGCCCTTCGTAAGTAATACTACCATTCTGTAACAGAATTGCACGGGTGCAAAGGTTTTTAACAGCCGCCATATCGTGGCTTACAAACAACACGGTACGTCCGGCTTTACCGGCTACTTCCTGCATCTTACCCAAACACTTTTTTTGAAACTCGGCATCTCCCACAGCCAAAACTTCATCAATAATCAATATCTCGGGATCAATATGTGCAGCAACTGCAAAAGCAAGCCTCACCTTCATTCCGCTTGAGTAACGCTTTACCGGCGTTTCCATAAATTTTTCAATTCCTGAAAATTCCACAATGTCGTTGTAACGTGCATCTATTTCTTTTCGCGTAAGGCCCAGGATGGTTCCGTTTAAGTAGATGTTTTCGCTACCCGTTAATTCGGGGTTGAATCCCGTGCCCACTTCCAACAAGCTGGCTACTTTACCATGTATTTCTATCCTTCCTTCTGTAGGTTCGGTTATGCGGCTCAGCAACTTTAGCAGGGTACTTTTGCCTGCACCATTCTTGCCAATAATACCCAACACCTCGCCTTTGTACACTTCGAAATTGATGTTTCTGTTGGCCCAAAAAATGTCGTCGCCACCATCCTGGTTTTGCAGCTTATTGAGGTTTGAAATTTTTCTGAAATTTCTTAACGGAGCTTTCAGGGCAGCAATGATTGAACCGGCAAGTGTTTCCTGCTTTTTTTCTTTCAGACCTATTCGATAAGCCTTACCAAGATTTGAAACTTTAATTGCGAGGTTTTGCATTTTTTGAAGAGAAGCCAGGAGTTAGTAGTTAGTCGTTAGTAATTAGTAGTTAGAAGAGAATGCCTCTGGCTTTTAATTGACGATAGGTGACAGAAAATATAAAAACAAGTTGTTTGATGTTAAAAGAAATAATCCTTCGTGTTGCTTTGCACCTTCGTGTCTTTGCGGTTCAAAGACAAAACCTCAGTGCCGTTCCATGTCGCTGGGCCTCTGTGGTTCAAACCTATCAGGCAAGATCAGCAAAATGCCTCTCCATCTTTTTAAAATACCAGATGCCACTTATAAAAATGACGAGTGCACTTGCACTACTAATGGCAATTAAATTCCAGGGCATTTCTTTACCCACAGCAAAGCTGGTTCTAAAACCTTCGATGGCCCCCACCATTGGGTACAAAGCATACAGGTGAAAAGCAGTGTTGCCTAATTTTTCTAAAACCAATGTTGCGGGAAAAGCCACAGGTGCCACGTACATTAAAATGGGCAGCATAAACGAGAGGGCAAACTTGAAATCCCTGTATTGAACAGATAAGGATGATATCCAGAAACCAAGGCCGGCAGAGGATAATACCACCAACAAGACCGGTATCAACACAAACACAATGTTGTGCCCCGGCTGGTATTTAAACCAGGCCATCATGCCTGCCAATATTAAAGATGAAATTGCAAAATCAACCAGCTTTGAAAACACGGGTGTTAATGGTATAATAATGCGGGGAAAATACACCTTGGTAAAAATTGCTGAAGCACTGATTAAGCTGGAACCAGCAAGGTTTAACGAGTTTGAAAAATAGGTCCAGGGTATAACCGCCAGCGCAGAAAATACCGGGTAGGGCATTCCACTAATGTCGGGCTTTACGCCTGCCAATGTTCCAAACACGAGGCTAAAAATTAGTACCTGGAACAATGGGTTAATGATAGCCCATGCAAAACCCAGCACAGTTTGTTTGTACAGCACGGTAACATCGCGTAGCACCATGTAATACAGCAAGTCTTTGTAGCGCCAAACTTCTTTAAGGTTCATGCTACCTATGCCGCTGCCGGGTTCAATAATTACAACTGGTTCTTTTTGCATTACGGGTTACTGTCGGTAAAAACTTTTTGCTTAGGTATGTTCCAGAAAAGGTCTTTCGAAATAATATCTATAAATTTCTCATCGCTTTTGCCATCGCCAAACAACACACGAGGTGCAATTTTTTGGTTGCCGGCTTTCTGTATCCCTTCAATAATATTTTCCTTTTTATAACTGGTGTGAATGATATCGGGATTATTGGTTCTTCCCAACTGGCGGGTACCCACATTTACGGTAGGTATACCATAAAACGGTGCTTCGCGAATGCCTGCACTCGAATTACCCACCACAGCTTTTGAATGTTTCATCAAAACTAAAAAAGCCTCAAAACGTAACGATGGATATATTTTAAACCGGCTATTCCTGGACAGGCGCTTTAGTTTGTTAAGAATGAAATCGGAGCCTTTATCGTTATTAGGGTAGATGGCCACAAAATTTAAATTACATTCTTCCAGTGCATTCATGTAATGGGCCGCATATTCATCCATTTGATCGAACTCTGTGGTAACAGGGTGAAAAATGGAGATGAAAAAATCATCAAAAGGTATCTCGTATTTCTCCTTAACATCGTGCCAGGCAGGCAACGGTTTATGCAACATGGCATCCATGTCGGGAGAGCCAATTACAAAAATGCTGGCATCATTTTCACCCATTTGTTTCAATCTTGCCTTTGCTTCGTTGTTGGCAACAAAATGTACATGACTCAACTTGGAAACCGCATGCCTGATCAGATCATCAATAGTTCCGGAAAGCTCGCCACCTTCAATATGAGCCACCAAAATATTATTGAGTGCCCCCACGGTTGCACCTGCCAAAGCCTCTATTCTATCCCCATGAATAATAATAAGGTCTGGCTCTATCAATCTTATATAGTTGGCAAAGCCTTCAATGGTTCTTGACAAAGTAATGTCCATTGAAGACTCCGTATCGTGGTTAATGTATTTGTACACGTTGTCGTACCCGTACTTTTCCAATTCTATCACTGTAAAGCCATACTTCTTATCCATGTGCATACCGGTGGCAAAAATGTGCACTTCAAAAGCCGGGTTAGCCCTGGCAATTTCTATGAGAGATTTAAGCTTGCCGAAATCGGCTCTTGTACCTGTTAAAAAAACGATCTTTTTAGTGTTGGCCATGTTTGCTTTTACTTAATACTCAAGCTGTTTGCGACACTGTAAACGGAAATTTGTTTGGGTTGTTGTGGTAAAACCACATTTTTGATGATGCCTGCATGCATTAAAAACAGGTTAAAAAATTGAAAGGTGGTTATACGATATCAACCCAATTAACCTGGCTGTCATCGGCTATATCAGTTTCGGCAACCCTGCCTAAAACTTCATTGTATTCTTCAGCCGGTATACCGCCTTTGCCTGGTCGTTTTACCCAAATATTTTCTTTGGTAAACTGCTCCCCTTTTACAATGGGTTTTATAGTGCATATTGTTGCAAACGCAAAATCTATGGTAACCTGTTCTTCCTTTGCAGGGCCTTTTTGGCCACCACGTTGTTGGGCAATAATTGCTGCGCCTTCAATCAACTCACTACAGGCTGAAGCATCCATTGAGCAAATAATATCAGGCCCAGGTCTGTCCATGCTATCGGTAAAATGACGTTCGAGTATAGAAGCACCCAGGGCAACCGCACCAAAGCAGGCATGGTTGGTTAACGTGTGATCGCTTAAGCCAGTAACCGCTTCGGGAAAAACTTCCTGCATTTGTTGTAATGCACCCAGGCGAACCAAATGATTGGGTGTGGGGTATAAG
>JAJAYD010000103.1 GCA_026786345.1 Chitinophagaceae bacterium | reverse complement strand
TTTTTTTATTTCCAAAAATTACCCCGGGAACAACCAAATGTGGCGCTGTTGGCCAGGCTACAAACTGGGGCGCAGCGGGCCGTTGGGGGGCGCCTGACCGCCAACGGGTCCAAATTGAAGTGCGACAAATGGGGACGCACCTATTTACTCGCAAGCTCTAATCGTTTTTTAAGGACACTATATTGAGAGATAAACATCAGCTAAAACTCTCCTCTTTTTGGTGGGCTGAGGTAATCTGCAAACGATATAATTCTGTATAATATCCATTCAGTTGCATTAACGCTTCGTGTGTTCCCTGCTCAGTTATTTGGCCGTTCTCCAGTATTATTATTTTATCAAAATTAAAGAGTGTAAAAATGCGGTGGGTTATAATGATGGCAGTTTTGTTATGTAAAAACTGGTACAGGTTACCAATGATGGTATGCTCCGTTGCCGTATCTACAGCGCTCAGGCAATCATCAAACACCACCACCTGCGGATCTTTAATTAACGAACGTGCAATAGACAAGCGTTGCTTTTGCCCGCCACTTAGGGTAACACCCCGCTCTCCTACCATGGTTTCGTAGCCTTTGGCAAAATGATGGATCTCTTTTTCAACACTCGCCTGCCTGGCAGCTAATGCAATTTTCTCGTTGCCGGCCGCTGCATCCAACCCAAAACTTATGTTGTTGGCTACGGTATCGCTAAACAAAAACACATCCTGTGGTACATAGCTTATTTGCTGTCGCAGGTCGTGTAAATTAAATTGGTTGAGTGGCACCCCGTTGACCGTTATGGTACCCGATGCCGGATCGTAAAAACGAAGCAATAACTGGGCTATGGTAGATTTACCGCTACCCGTTTTGCCGAGTATCAACACCTTCTCTCCCTCTTTAATGTGCAGATCGAAATCACTCAGGGCTACGATACCCGTATGGGGATAAACAAACGTTACATGGTTGAAATGGATGTCGCCACCAATCTTTTGTGGCTGCAAGCCGGGCAATTCGGTAACGGTTGATTGGGTGTCTAAAAACTCGTTTAATCTTTTTTGCGAGGCCGAAGCACGTTGTATCATACTGGCTACCCATCCAATGGCGCTTACCGGAAACACCAGCATGTTGATGTATAAAACAAACTCAACAATAACGCCCACTTTGGTGGGATCGTTCAACGCCTGTATGCCGCCAATTAGAATGGTTGCCAACGTGCTCAGGCCTATCATAAGCGACATGCTGGGGAAGTAAATGGATTCCACTTTGGCCAGGCCAATCGCATTGTTTTTATAATCCTCGCTGTTGCGGTTAAAGAAACCAAGCATGGCCTTTTCCTGCACAAAAGATTTAATGACCCTGATGCCCGAATAGCTTTCCTGGGCATTGGTGGTAAGGTCTGATAACAGGGCTTGTATCTTTTCGCTCTTTTTATGAATGATGGTATTGACCACGTAAATGGTGATGGCCAAAATGGGCAGCGGTGCCAGCACGTAGAGGGTAAGCAGGGCATCTTTCCGCACCATGTTTACCACGCAAAAGCCAATCAGTGTTATTAGGTTAATCAGGTACATAATTGCCGGACCGGTATACATTCTTACGCGGCTTACATCCTCCGTTATGCGGTTCATCAAATCTCCGGTGCTGTGTGTTTTATAAAAGTTCGTGTCGAGTGTTTGGTAATGCCGATAGACCTGGTTTTTTTGATCGAACTCAATGTGGCGGCTCATAACAATAATGGTCTGCCGCATGAAGAACATGAGTACGCCCCGAAGTATGGCCAACGCTAAAATAGTAATGCTGCAAATAGTAATGAGGGTAAGAAAGTGGGCTTTATAAGGTTCCAATATATTTACAAAGTACTGTACCAGCGGATCGTGCCAGGACCGTTCGGGTACTTGTTTGGCATTAGGCAACCTTTGCTGCACCTGGTTAATTACATAACCGAAAACCTGTGGTGCCAACACAGCAAAATAGTTAGAGGCCATTACAAAGATCATCCCTACAAAAAACCTGACCCTGTATTTCCAGAAATATTTATTAAGCGCCTTTAGATGTTTCAACCCAAAAAAGTTTTGGGGCAAAGGTAAGTGGATGGAGGGTTACAGGGTTTTGGAAAGCGGCTTTTTGCAGGTGCACTTATTTGGATGTATTGGCACTTTGCAATAGTTTTAAGTTGCGCCAATAAGGCGTTGGTGGCAAAGCCGACAAAACTCACTTAACACTTAAGAATTAAAATAACATTATGCAGAATGCTTCTTCAAAACTTAAACAGACATTATTTGTCTTCCTTCTTTCGACCATTACTTTTACTTCTTTGGCTCAGACAAACAAATATGCAGTTTATGCTCTCAAATTTGCTACTCTTAATTTCAAAATTCCCGTTGCCTTTACTGCTGTAGGAACAACAAGAAAAGACAGTACTGAAATATGTTACATTCTCTATTTATTGAAAGGAAATAATAAGACTATTTTAGTTGACGCAGGTTTTACAGAGACACCCCCAACGTACAATATTCAAGCATTTACTTATGTACGTCCAGATTCAATTTTAAAGAAACTGAATATTAATCCTAACGACATAACAGACATTATTTTGACTCATCCACATTGGGACCATATTGGTGGCATTGACCTTTTTCCAAACGCTATGGTTTGGATGCAGGAACAAGATTTCAATTACTTCGTTGGAACCGCTTGGCAAAAAGATATTGATAACTCTACTTTCAATAGTAAGGACGTTCATAAAATAATTCAAAAAAATATTGATAAGAAGCTGACACTGATTAAGGGTGACAGCATTGAAATAATGCCTAACATCAGAGTATTTACGGGTTCGAAGCACTCATACGAATCACAATATGTTTCAGTTGGAACAGACACAGACAAAGTAATTATCGCCTCAGACAATTCTTGGTTTTATTATAATCTTACCAGTTTATTATCAGTTCCAATTACGTTTGACCAAAAAGCATACGTACAAAATCTTAAAAGAATGAAGAATATGGTAAAAAATATTGACTTTATTCTTCCAGGACACGACAAATTAGTGTTTTCTAAATTTCAAAAAATTGTAGATGACATTGTTAAAATAAAGTAAGAGCCTTAACGGCACTAACCACCAATATTGCCTTTTTTTCAGGTGGGGAGTGCGGAAGTACAATCAACATATTACAGTCAATTGTACTTCAGATCGGTGCCAGACGAATTAAGCCCAGTTTTATTTTTTAATATTTATTGTTATCAAAAAGCATGGTAGCGGTAACCGGCGGAATGGGTTTTATTTACCCATCATCGCCAAGCCCTATTCGACTGGCGAGAAACTATTTCAAATCTTATTGAACCTGCATTCGCTGAACACGCTACTTACAGCATTTGCAAAAAACATTAAATTTGTAAAAATTAAAAAATGAAGACGTTAATTATAGAAATGGATTCAACCAGTAAAGCAAAGGAACTTTCATCTTTACTTTCTTCATTGGATTTTGTTAGGAAAGTATCGTCTGTCAGTAGAACAAAAGCTTTTATTGCTGCTTTACAAGATGATGAAAATTTGAAAGCTTCAATTGTTAAAAGGAAAAACCCGGCTATAGCGAAATACTTAAAATGAGAGTTCAACAAAGAGACATCGTTGAGTTGAATTATGAACTTCCAAATGGTAAGTTTAAGACCCATCCTGCATTAATCATTTCAAATTCAAATGTTTTAGAAACAGAGGACAGTTTTATGCAGTAATGATAGCTTCAAATCCAATGAATGAAAAATTTAATTTTGAGCTTGACAATTCTATGCTCTCAAAACCTCTTTCTAAGAAGTTATTTGTGAAATGTCAATTGATACAATCATATTCAACAGATGAAGTAATTTCAAAAATTTCTGCTTTGAAGCAGGGTACTTTTGATAAAGTACTTAAAAGGATTTTTGAAACAGTATTTTAAAATCACCTGACAATCATTCGATGATAAAGTACCTCGCACAACAAAAGTATTTTAAGAGTGGGGGTTTTTGAGTCTCTGGCTGCGGTTCCATCTTCAGCTTTGGTTCCGGCAGGAGGTTCTTAATTTGGCTCTTTGTTGTAAACTTCTATCTCTAAATTAAAACCTGCTGCTGTTACCGGACAGACGAATTTCAACTCTCCACCATAGCTAATCCCTGCTCGTTGTACGCCCTCTTATCGGATGCCAAACCGTTAAATAGTGCCAAAACCTTCTTTCTTCTACATCATATTCACATTAACTTACTAAAAAAAATATGCGTTCAATTTTTAGCCTGCTATGTATTTGCCTTTTCTCTTTTACATATGGACAAATTCCAGATTCACTTATAAAAAAGGTGGATTCCGTTTTTGCTGAATACGATAAAACTAATACACCGGGTTGTGCTTTGGCAATATTAAAAGATGGTAAAATAATTTACGAGAGAGGATATGGCATGTCAAATCTGGAGTATAACATAGCAATCAACCCTACGTCAATTTTTCATATTGCATCCATCTCTAAACAATTTACTGCGGCAGCCATTGTAAGATTGTCGTTAGAAGGAAAGCTGTCCCTGGATGATGATATTCGAAAATATATTCCTGAAGTACCTGATTTTGGACACATCATTACGTTTAACAACCTAATACATCATACCAGCGGCCTGAGAGACCAGTGGGACTTACAAGCACTTGCCGGCTGGCGCGATGGTGATTTAATAACTGAAAAAGATATACTGGATATGTTGGCACGTCAAACAGCTTTAAACTTTTTGCCGGGTGAGGAATATGCTTATTGTAATACTGGTTTTACATTAGCAGGAATTGCGGTTAAACGAATTACAGGTATTTCCTTACGGGATTATGCAGATTCCGTTTTCTTTAAGCCGCTTGGAATGACCAGTACACATTTTCACAGTGATCACTCAGAAATTACCCCTAACCGCACTTCAGCCTATTTAAAAGATGATAAGGGAAAATGGAAAATAAGCATCCCGGTTTTTGACAACTACGGAGCAACAAGCCTCTTTACTACTGTTGAGGACTTAGCCAAATGGGATGAGAACTTTTATACGAAGAAAATTGGAGGGGAAGCCTTTATTAAGCTAATGTTACAGACAGGCGAGTTGAATGACAAAACACCACAGAACTATGCATCAGGACTGGTTATAAACACTTACAAGGGATATCATACAGTAGGACATAACGGTGCAGATGCGGGCTACCGAAGTAACCTGCTTAGGTTCCCTGACGAACATTTTTCAGTGATTTTATTTGCAAACCTGGCCAACATCAACACCCCGTCACTTTCTTACAAAGTGGCCGACCTTTTTCTTAAAGATAAAAGCATTCAAAATCCCGTTCATAAAGTAGACAGCAGTATTTTAAAAGGATGGGCTGGTAACTATTTTGACATGCATACACAGTCAATCACAAGCGTTGACTTTAAAAATGAAAAATTGTTATCAGGTTCAACTGAATTAATTCCATACACCAATTCTGTATTTAATACCAGGTCATCAACTTATACTTTCAGCGGAGATTCAACAAACACAAAACTTGAACTTAGTACCAAAGGTTCAAAGACTCAAACATACAACAAGGTTAAAAAAACTCAGGTTTCGATACCCGATCTCATGGAATACCAGGGAGATTTTTACAGTCCGGAGTTAGACACTAAATACCATTTATCAATAAAGGACAGCAGTCTACAAATAAAAATACCCAGGATTGAAGAAATTAAATTACCAGTCTTTCTTAAAGACATCTTCGCAGATGGAACTGTTATCCGCTTCGCCCGAAATAAAAAAAATACAATCAACGGCTTTTTTCTATCTACAGGCAGGGTGCGAAACCTGTATTTTGAGAAAATGGTAACTAGATAATATTTGATTATTTACCTGATTTTGACAAATAAAGGAAGCACACGACAAGCAGTTTGGAAATATGGCGGGACAAAGAATATATGCTTGACTTTTAGTTCGCTAATGGGCTTCAGTACCTGGCTGACGGATTTCAAAAACCAGTTTTTGGCCAATACTAAATCATCATGCACAAATACAATTATATGACAACTACCATGAACAAATCCATTCTTATTTTACTTACATTATTGACGAATTTTTTGTTTGCACAATCTCAAACGAAAATTATCGACATGCATATTCACTCATACACAGATAGCGACTTTGGGGAACGGGAACCAGCAACCGATCATTATGGAATTAAAGGTTCTAAAAATGCGGAAGTACATAGGGCAGCAACATTCGCTGCATTTAAGAAGTTCAATATAGTGAAGGCTGTGGTAAGTGGCAATCCGCAAAGTGTGGAGAACTGGGCGGAAAAAGATAGTAGCCATATTGTGATCAGGGGAATTTTAATGTTTAGTCCAAATGATTATGGTATGGACACGGCCAAATTTGAGCAATTGATCAAGGACAAACAAATTGAAGTATTTGGAGAAACTGCTCCTTATTATGGCGGCACTACATTAAGCGATTCTATCTGGCAAC
The DNA here is from genome assembly GCA_026786345.1 of Chitinophagaceae bacterium. Taxonomy (GTDB): domain Bacteria; phylum Bacteroidota; class Bacteroidia; order Chitinophagales; family Chitinophagaceae; genus Segetibacter. The sequence goes on along the minus strand of JAJAYD010000103.1, from coordinate 9,482 downwards.
CTTACTTACGTATCTGTGAAAAATATGACATTCCGGTAGCTGTTCATACCGGTGGTGGCGATCCCGGTGGAACCTATTCATGGTCACCAAAGGCAAGACTTAAGTTAGCAGATCCTTATTTAATTGAAGATGTTCTTGTAAAATATCCTAAGCTTAGGATCTACATGATGCATGCCGGAGGAGAAGATTGGCCAGAACATGCTATAAGGCTCATGGCCTATTATCCACAACTTTATACAGATCTTGCAGTGATGCTTTGGGTAGAACCAAATACCCAACGATATATCAAAGAATTCCTCCAAAATATCAAGGAAGCAGGATACCTGGATCGGGTAATGTTTGGCTCTGACCAAATGATATGGCCTTATGCTATTGAAAAGTCAATTAGCTTTCTGAATAGTCTGACCTTCCTTACAAAAAAAGACAAAGAGGAAATACTCTACAATAATGCAGCAAGATTTTTAAGACTGAAAAAATAAATGTCTCCGGCATATGGGGCATTAACGAAGTACCGCAACAAAGTTCTTCCGGTTGTTTGCCTGACTTTTTAGAGGCGGTTGGATTTAAGACTTTTTTGACTAAAACTTCGGTGCCCTTCTATGTAGTTTTAATCTCGCAAGTGCAGGGTTTTTGAGGTGCCGGATGGTGGGTGTCGGGACTTTTATCTCTATGGAAAAGTAGGTGATGATTTTCCTGAGTTTGAAATTGGCAAAGAATACACCGGCTTTCTTGCAAAGCGAAAATTTAAATAAATTGTGGCATCATGAAAGAAGTGCAAGACATAAAAAATCGTAAAGTACCGATAGTGACCATTGACCCTTCATTGGACAAGTACAAGCACATGAATCTTTTTCCCGAAAAATTAGCAAAGGCAAACGAAATGCTGAAAACAGCTAAACTCCCAACTAAGAAGCACGGCACATAAAATATACCGCTCAGACAAAGCGCCGCTCCAAGGCATTTGCCAATCTATTCCACATCAGTATACCCTAATTTAAATGCATTTGCCCTTTAAGATTAAGGTAAAACACGCTCCTTGTCTATATTTGTTTACATGAAGCATATTTTACTTTTTGGCGCAGGCAAATCAGCTACGGTCTTAATAGAATATTTAAAAATGCTTTGTGTTGAGTTGTCGTGGAAAGCAACCGTGGTGGATGGCAGCCAGGCTTTATTAAATGAAAAGATTAAAGGCGATAAAAATGTAACCGGCGTACAGGCAAATGTTGAAAATGATGAAGTAAGAAACGACCTGGTTCAAGAAGCCGATATTGTTATTTCGATGCTGCCCCCTACCCTTCATTACCTGGTTGCTACCAGTTGCCTTGCACATAGCAAACACTTACTTACCGCCTCGTATATCGATGAGAAAATCCAGGCGCTTGAAGGACAAATAAAATCTGGCAACCTGTTGTTCTTGTGCGAAATGGGGCTTGACCCCGGTATTGATCATATGAGCGCCATGCAATTGCTCAATCGCATTAAATCGCTTGGTGGCACTGTTACTTCATTCAAGTCGCACTGTGGCGGGTTGGTGGCACCCGAAAGCGATGATAATCCGTGGCATTATAAGGTTAGCTGGAACCCAAGAAACATTGTATTGGCCGGCAAGGCTGGTGCCACCTTTAAAGAGGACAACGAGATTAAACACGTGCCCTACGAAGAGCTGTTTAATACCAACAACCTTATTGAAATACCGGGGCAGGTATTATGGGCATGGTACCCCAACCGCGACTCACTCAGTTACATTCCTCTTTACAAACTTGAAGAAGCAAAGACATTTATACGCACCACACTACGCCATCCCGAATTTTGCTTTGGCTGGAAAAATATGGTTGATCTTAAACTTACCAGCGAAGAAGTTGAGTATGACACAGATGGCATGACAATCGCTACTTTCTTCAAACTTCATTTTGATAAATATGGATTTGCCGAATGGCTTACGCAGATGCTCACCACCCGCCTTACCTACGCAAAAGACCTGATGGATAACCTGATGAACCTGATGGAAGCTGAAGATGAGTTGAAAGAGGAAGGAGAGAAAAACGATGAGTCGATTATGCTTATTAACGAAAAGGGCGAGCTGGATACGATGGAAGTTGAAGATGTAAAGGACAAAGCCGCAGCAGCTGTTGCTTTAAAAATGCACGAAGCCAACCTAAGTTTAAAGCAATTATTTTTCTTAGGGCTTGATAGCGATGAATTGATCAAAAAAGGAAAGTGCAGTGCCGCAGATATACTTCAACACGTAATTGAACGTAGGTTGGCACTGGCAAAAGACGACAAAGACATGGTGGTGATGGTGCATGAAATAGAATATGAAATTGAAGGGATCGCTTCTAAAGTTGTTAGCAGTTTAACGGTAAAAGGTGAAGATAACAGCCATACGGCAATGGCTAAAACGGTGGGACTTCCCTTGGGTATTGCAGCAAAATTGGTGCTCGAAGGAAAAATTACCGAAACAGGTTTGCACATACCCATTTCGGCTGCCATTTACGAGCCGGTTTTAAAAGAACTGGAAAAGCAGGGCATTAGTTTTAATGAAAGAATTGAAGATTAAGCAAAAGAAATACAGTGAGTTAATGAGTGAGCTGCACCAATTATACAAAGATCTGATCGATCAATATTCGTTTAATATTAGCCGTTACAAAAAACAACTGTTTGTTGTTGCTACCATACGTTTGATGGTATTTGTAAGTATACTCTGGTTTGTATACCTCCTTTTACAAACGGGCATTTTTTATTGGTCAATCCCAGCCGTCTTAAGTTTAGCCGGCTTTCTTTTTTTGGTAAAGAAAAGCGCTCAACTTACAGCTCAAAAGCAATTGAATGAAAGCCTGCTTTCCATCAACCAAAATGAACTGGATATTTTAAACGGTTTGCCGAACCAATTTTCCAATGGCGCCAGCGAAGAATCAGGTGACCATTATTATACCGACCTCGACATTTTTGGAGTGAGTTCATTATACCACCTCCTCAACCGGGCTTCAACAGTTTCGGGTAAAATCGCCCTGGCAACGCTGTTAAAAAATTCACATACCAGGCAACAACAAATAATAGAAGCCCAGCAAGCCATCAGCATTTTAGCCGACCAGCAATCAGTAAGGCAACACATTGGTGCCGAAGCACTGGCTATACAAGAGTATTATAATGCAGCTCCATTGTTATCATGGGTTTCTGAACCTGGTAAAATCTATAACAACAAGTACCTGCAGGCAGCGAGCTATGTATTACCAGTTGTAAATCTTATTACACTTTTTATTTCTGTTTATATAGACCAATATTACCTGCTATCGTTAACCGTTTTTATTAGCTGGCTTCATGTAGGTTATATAGGCAAATATGTTACGGCACAATCCATTAAGCTGGAAAAAAAGCAGGAAATGCTGGAGGCCTATGCAGCAATATTAAGGGAATGGAATAAAGTAAAAGTGGAAGGATCCACCCAACTATCGAAACTGCAACAACAAACACTCGAGGCTAATTCGGCCATCATAAATCTATCCCAATTAGTAAACCTGCTGAATCAGCGATTGAATGTAGTCGTCAACTTTTTATTGAATAGTTTGCTGCTGTACGACATCCATTGTATAACAAGTTTAGAGAAATGGAAGATCAACAATCACAGCCAGTTACCGGTTTGGATTGATTGCGTTGGCCAGGTGGAATGCCTGGTGAGCTTGTCCACTTATGCGTTCAATCACCGGGAAAACGCTTACCCAGAACTAAGCGGAGAAAAGGTCAGCATTGAAGCAACAAATTTGTATCATCCGCTGATACCAATAGAGGAGAATGTTAGCAACGATCTAAGCCTTGGAAACAACAAAATATTGTTGATCACCGGTTCAAATATGTCTGGCAAAACCACGTACCTGCGAACGGTGGGCATTAATACACTCATGGCACAATGTGGGTTGCCCGTATGTGCTGCTACCTTCCAATTTCATCCGGTACATATTTATTCTTCCATACGTATTACAGATTCGCTCCAGGAGCATACCAGCTATTTTATGGCCGAATTAAAACGATTGCAACAGATCATCCAAAGCATTCAAAATGGAGAACCCGGCCTTATTTTAATCGATGAAATTTTAAGAGGAACCAACAGCGATGACAAGTATCATGGCTCGGAAGAATTTGTAAAAAAATTGATGCAGCATAACAGCCTTACTTTATTTGCCACACACGATCTTAAGCTTAGTGAACTTCAAAATCAGTACCCGGGTGTAATTGCCAATTATTGTTTTGAGAGCACCATTAGTAACGGGGAATTATTTTTTGATTACAAGATCTTACCCGGTGTGGCAAAAAATAAAAATGCTTCTTTCTTAATGAAAAAAATGGGCATCATATAGACCGGGCTTGCGATACAGCGATTGGTTTATTATCTATCCAAACCATTACAACAATGGCTTCAATTGTTTCTCCAACTCTTTAACTCCCTTGCTTGCCGACATCTCAATAGCCTTAAAATTGTGCAGTGAGTTAACGTAGGGTATTGCTTTGTCTATAATAAATTTTGGAACGTGGTAAGGGGCATAGTTGATTAAGCTTGCTGCCGGGTATACCAATAATGAAGTTCCAACTACAGCAAAAAAATCGCAGTCTTCAATAATAGAAATAGCCGTTTCAATCATAGGCACATCTTCGTTAAACCAAACTATATGTGGCCGCAACTGACTGCCATCTTCCGCTACTTCTCCTAAATCAATATCCCCTCTTATTTCATAAATCTTGCCGGTATTTTTTACACTGCGCATTTTAAATATTTCACCATGCAGGTGCAACACTTTCGTACTACCGGCCCTTTCATGCAGGTCGTCAATATTTTGGGTTACAATGTGTACATCAAATAAATCTTCCATTCTTGCAAGGCCAATGTGTGCCTGGTTTGGCTGTGCACTCGCTACATCCTTTCTCCGCATGTTATAAAAGTCCAGAACCAGTTTGGGATCTTTTTTAAAACCTTCGGGAGTAGCCACGTCATAAATGCTATAGTTTTCCCACAAACCATCGCTGTCCCTAAAAGTTTTCAACCCACTTTCAGCGCTTATACCTGCACCAGATAACACTACCAGCTTTTTTTTAGGCATGAAAATAGGTGATTTATGGTGGAAGATACTGCAATAGACCATTACAGCACCTGGTCAATGGCCCGGGCATTAGTTGATTATATGATGTGGTTGGAAAGCAAAGAATTAAGAACACAAAAGCCATGTCATTCCAATTTTCTCTTGAAATGAATGACCATTAAATAAACATGGATTACGAATTATTCATCTTGTGTCATGTGCTTTCTATAGTCGGCATTACTGGCAATATATAAAGCGAAAGCAGCAAGGGCTACATCCTTTAACAGGTTTACAAACGAAACTTGTCTCAGTTCGGGATCGCCGCCATTTAGGTAATTGGGCAAGTGAATGGTTAATACAAAAAGAAACAGTAAAATAGACAGGGAATAGCCGGAATACTTTACCAGCTTATTGGTTAGGAATGAAAAACCTGTAGCTATAAAAGCGGCCCCTACAAAATAAACCCAGATAATGCCACCGGGAACCCATGAAGGCACCCATGCGATCATACCCTGTGGATTTACAAAATGAAACACTCCAAAAATTATTAACACAATGGCTAGCAAGCTGACTGCAATTCGTGAAATAGTATGTTGATTCATAATTCAGATTTTAATACTATTAAGTTAAACAATACTTTTCTAACTTTCAACAACTTCTGCCAAAAGCAATTTTTGAAATAAAAAAACGTTAGCCTTTAAGAAGCTTTTTAAATTTAATTTGAAACTTTGATTTTGAAACTGAAGATGCCACATTTACTACAGATGAAGTGCGCCCGTTTGCTAACAGGACGAAGAATCTATAGAAAACTGCTGTTGGTATAATAAAAATCATTTTTAAACAGCTTATAAGTTAAAATAACAATTTAAGCGAAAGTTAATGGGCTGTTGGCTAATAGTGTTGGCTCATATAATTACCCTATTGTAAATTGCAGTACAAAACATCCCTCAATAATTTATGCTAAAAAAATACTTTACCGAAAAAAATGCCCTTACTGTAGTTACCAGTATTTTTTGCCTGGTAATGATGGTAATCTCCATCATTAAGGTCCAATCTATTTGGCAGACCATTGCTTTTGCACTTGCATTTAGTTTTTCTATTGAATTGATTTGCCACAGGGCTAAGGAGCGGAACTAAACTTCGCGTTACCTGTTCAATCGAAAGCCGGCATTGATTTGTAGATCAATTCCTACTCTTACCCCAGGTCAGCTACCTGCCGTCCATAAGTCGTGATAATGTCGGCTGCTATTTAAGGTTTTCTGTCCAGGGCATGTAAATCATCTTATATAGCTGAAGAAAGGCCACCACAATAAAAACCACCCCCATAAACATATTGAGCGACTTATTGTTGGCCTTTATTTTTTGGATAGCCCACTTTCCACCGTAGATATAAACTGCTAAACCACCGAGGGTCCCAAACCCTGCCCCAATCGTAAAAAAGTTATACTCGCTTGCTATGGGGTGTAGCATTTTACCATTTATGAGGTATAAACTCCAGGTTAACCAAAAGGGAATTTGAACCGGGTTTACGGCACTAATGCTTAGGCCTAATAGAAAACGGTCAAGCTTGTTATTCAACATTAGGGCTTTTTTATCTTCCGATTGTTTGCGGGCCGCAATAAAACTGGCAATACCCAATATCAAAAACAAGACAACCGTCGTCCAGCCTAAAATAACAAAGAGTAATTTATTCCGGATGATCCAATTGATGCCGGTGAGTGCAAGACGGAGGTAAATAACTTCTATAACCACAAGCCCTGCAGCAAATTTCCAGGCATTCTTTTGGCTTTCCTGCACGTTAAGTTGTGTAGCCGCAATGTTTACATTACCCAATGGCAACTGACCAAGAAAACTTACCAGCATACCCAACAACAGCACACGAATTATATCTGGCATAGCAGGCTAATAATTGAATAAAGAATTAGGAAAGTTTGACAATGATTGTTTATCAAGGGCTTAAATAATCAGCTTAATTACAACCAGGTTCCTCTTAAGCAATAACTGTTTCAAGATCGTATTTACGCAGGGTTTTAAATAATTTTTTTGCCCTGATCAGGTATATGGTTCCTTTATTAAATCCCCAGTAGGGCACACCCAAAGCATGATTGATGCGGCCAATTTTATACATATGCCTCCAATGACGGGCAATTTCTTTCAGGGCTTGCAGGTAGGTTAGGTTACAATCATAAATATGGTTGGGTTCGGCACCGGTGCCATTAAATTCAAGGATCGAAATATTCTTTCCCGCCTTCAGGTCTTCAAGTGAAGTACATTTTAAATCGTACCTGCCATAGAAAAAGGTTTTGCATTCATAGCTGATGGTGTCAAAAATTCGCTGAAGCTTATCATCAATCTCGTTGTGCAGGTTTATAAATTTTGCACCACGGTTGTGATTGCCGGCATAACTTAAAAAATACTTTTCATTAACAGGAATTACCCGATCCAATTTGGCTTTATGTTTAATAACTAACTCTTCCAGCCTTAACTGTGTTCTTTCATTTTTTTGAATGAGAGACAGGAGCGATGATTGCCCATCGCCTTCAACTGATAAATATTCTTTCAATACAAACCCGGTTAACCTGCCCTTTTTCTCACCGGGATACCTTACATGAAACGCACTGAATTCTAGTGGCAGGTCAACAAATTGCTGAACCACATATTCAGTAGGAATCTTGCTATGGTATTGTTTTAACTGTTCTTCATTTTCAATAATTCTAAAAAGTATTCCCTGCATACCCCTGTCTGGCTTAGCTACCAAAGGGTAGTAAATGCCCGCCTTTTTTACTTCTTCAACTAAAGCTGCCTCGGCTATACCCGGTTTTATATAGATGGTGGCCGGATAATACCTGGCCGGCATCAGCTCGTACATCTCACGTTTGCATTCACCTTCAAACCCCGAAAATTCGAGCGTGGGATTTACCGGGCTGAAATACCAGAACGCCCTTGCCCGAATGGCATAATAGGCCCAAAGAAAAACGAGGGGAGTATAAATGAGAAAGAAAGGCCATTTTTCCCAATCAGTAATTTTTTGCCAGGTTTTACTCAATGCTAAAATGTTAAGATTACAAATTTAAGCACAGAAGGCGGAGTATGGTTTTTACGCAAATGGATAGCGGTTGTTTAACGTTTTTGTTTTCTATCGCACAACCCAATTAAATTTCTCTGCTGTTTATTTGGCAAATGTTCGTAGATCGGTCCAGTCAATGTATTTTTAAAAATCAATTAAATACCGCTCATGACTGTACCTACAATGGCTGAGATGATGGCAAATGGCGAAACACCTGATATTTTATTTTGGGTTGGTTGTGCAGGCAGTTTTGACCAGAGGGCCCAAAAAATAACCAAAGCTTTCGCTACCATTTTGCACAAGGTGGGTTACAAATATGCCATTCTTGGTAAGGAAGAAGCCTGCACCGGTGACCCTGCCCGACGTGCAGGAAACGAGTTTTTATTCCAGATGATGGCTTACCAAAATATACAGGTGCTCAATGGCTATGGCATAAAAAAAATTGTTACCACCTGTCCGCATTGTTTTAATATTTTAAAGAACGAATACCCTGAGCTGGGTGGAACTTATGAAGTGATCCATCATACCATGCTGTTACAACAACTTATTGATGACGGTAGCATTAAAATGAAGGAAGAAGGAAGTTTCAAAGGCAAACGCATCACATATCATGACAGTTGCTACCTGGGTCGGGCTAACAATATTTATGAAGCACCCCGCAAAGTGTTGGAAGCTTTGGATGCCGAACTGGTGGAAATGAAACGTTGCAAAAGCAATGGCCTTTGTTGCGGCGCCGGCGGTGCACAAATGTTTAAGGAGGAAGAAAAAGGTGACCGTTATGTAAATATCGAAAGAGTGGGCGAAGCCGTTGAAACCGGGGCAAACTTTATTGCTGCTGCCTGCCCCTTTTGCAATACCATGATGACCGATGGAGTGAAGAACAAAGAAAAGGAAAACGATATAAGGGTAATGGATGTTGCCGAGATGGTGGCTGAAAGCATGATGTAAACTAACATCATTACAGGACAGCAGTACATCGTATTTACCTGTTACAAACTCATGGTCATCCGGAACTTTCCAGTATCTAACAGATAATGTTAGCCGAAGGGCAGGCGATGCTGAAATAAATTTACAATGACGTCGATATAACGATTTCAAAACCTAAAACATTTCGCGTGTTGAAAATTAGTCAAGTCATCAAGGCCCAACTGCCTTTCACCACAGTACCACAAAAGCTACATCAGGGCGGTTGCCGGGAATAGCCTGTCCCGATTTTTCGGCTATCGTATGGACACATCTTTTTTGTTTTTTCTTTTTGCTCTGTAAGAGCATCCTGTTTATAGAAATCATTCAAAAACGAATATTCAAGCTCCGTAGGTGCTTCCTGGTTACTCCCGTGACAG
>JAJAYD010000102.1 GCA_026786345.1 Chitinophagaceae bacterium | reverse complement strand
GTATATGCCCAATGCGAAGTACCCAACGCTGCCAGTAAACAGACTACATGCAGGTACTTTTTTTTAGATGATAAAGGTTTCATAACACGCACAATCATGGTTGATATTTATAGTTTAAAGAAAATTTTAGCTGCTAATTTTTAATACATTCATTTATAAATTCAAGATCTTTTTAAAGGTTTTGATTTCAAAAAAATCATAGGCACAATTCCAACATTTGAAAGGTACGTTCACTCTGGGAGCATACATCTATTGAATAACTATTTTCTTACGCTTAGAAGCTGTTTAAAGATAATTTGGAACTTTAATTTTGAAACTGAAGATTCCATATTTACTACAGATAAAGTGATTGCGACCCATCGACAGGCTCAGGGTAAACCGCCACGATGCTATGATAATATGCTTTTGAACCGAGCCCCGCAAAAAAGCGGGGTAGACTGTGGCAACGAAGAAGCTATAAAATACCGTAGCTGGTATCCACGTAAACTTTTTGAAAAGCCTCTTCGAGTGGAAAATTTAAAAAGTGAACATTAATAATGCAGATTGAATGAAACCCTCGGGGGATGTTTATAATGCAGTATTGGTTCTAAACTTTTGCTTGCGAAAGAAGAGCATTTCTGTAATAAAAATAAGCAGGAGACTTATACCGGTTGTGGCAATTACTTTTCCCAGGAAATAAAGGAAGTTGCCAAATTGTATCCACTCCAGTAATACCAGGTAAAAATGATGGATAAACGTAAAAACAAAAATGTACAGGCTGTAGGGAGCCCAGCCCAAACTTTTTATAGAGGGTTCTGCGTAGTTAAGTTCTGCGCCTTCCTGCGATATTAACAGGTTAATTAAAAACGGCCGTAAATAAGCAATTAAAACACAGGGTGCTGCATGCAAGCCGGGAGTACCTGAGAAATAATCCAGCGTTAACCCAAACACGAATGCAATAAGTAACAACGCAAATCTTGAGGTTGAAAACGGCAACCAAAGAATGAAAAGAAAATACAGGTAGGGCGTTACAAACTGGTGCAAGGGCGGCACCTGGTTAAGCACAAAAACCTGAAGCAGGATGAAGCAAATAAAACGGATAATATTTTTAACCAACTGGCTCATTATGGATTTTTTTCAGGTGCAGCCTCCAACCTGCGTTGCTCATCCCATTGAACATTGTTAACCACATTTACATATTGAATACTATAAAAATTGGTAGCTGCTCTTAATTTGATGGTATACGAATTACTGCTTGGATCTGCAGCCAAACTCTCTACAGTACCCACCATTATGTGCGATGGAAAATTGGCTGAATAAGTGCTGGTTAGTACCGTGTCGCCTTTATTAACCTTTATACTTCGGGGAATATTTCGCAAGGTTAAAAAATGAGGATCTTTTCCATCCCAATCTACACTGCCGGTCACATTTCCCTTTTTAAGCATAGAGCTTACTTTACTGTTGCGGTGCAGCAAGCTCATTACTCTGCTGTAATGATCACTAACATCTATTATTACGCCCACCACCCCATCGGGGCCTATTACCGCCATATCTTTTTGAATTCCCTGTTTGGCACCCCGGTGCAGTGTAAGGTAATTGGTTTGAGAGGCGGTAGTGTTGTTAACCACTTTTGCCGGCAACCACAAATATTTACGTTGTCGTCCCAAAGTATCTCTTACCAAACTGTCTAAAACAGCCACCCGGCTGGTATCCGGACCTTCAAAATTGGCGGGCATTAAGTTTCGTAAGCGAACATTCTCTTCGGCTAACTGGCGGTTGGTTTCTTTTAACTGAAAAAAAGATTGCACGCCATTGTATTGCAAATTGATACGGCCAATAAATTCGTTGGCAATATTAGAGTAGGCTGCCTGGTGGGTTTCGTTGTATTTAACCAAAAGCACAAAGGAAGAAATCTGCAACACCACGAAGAAAAGGAAATTAAAGTATCTTCTGATGAAGAGAAAAATATTTTTCATTGAAACCCTCCCGGCCTATTTAAAAAGTGGAGTGTGATGTAATAAAACCGACCATTTCAACATAGCAGGCCATTTGATGGACGCTTTATTAGCATGCCAGGATTATCGCATAATGAATGGAAAGCGCTGATAATTCTTCAGTGCAATACCCGTACCTCTTACTACGCTTTTTAACGGATCGTCGGCTACGTGCACCGGAAGTTTAATTTTTTGACTGAGCCTTTTATCCAGTCCACGCAACAATGCCCCACCACCGGTTAAGTACAAACCACGGCGGTAAATATCCGAGGCTAATTCAGGTGGTGTGGTTTCCAAAGCCTTTAAAATAGCTTCTTCAATTTTAAAAATACTTTTATCAAGTGCTTCGGCTACTTCCTGGTAGCTAACAATAATTTGTTTGGGAATACCCGTTACAAGGTCACGTCCGTTAACAGGAATATCGTCGGGAGGATTGTCCAAATCTTTCATGGCCGCACCAATCTGTATTTTAATCTGCTCGGCAGTTCTTTCACCTATGAGTAAACTATGGTAGCGCCTGAGCGCTTCCATAATATCAGCCGTAAATTCATCACCGGCTATACGTATACTTTGGTCGCATACAATACCTGCAAGCGCAATAACAGTAATACCGGTGGTACCACCGCCAATATCAATAATCATGTTTCCTACCGGTTCTTCTACGTCAATGCCAATACCCAATGCTGCTGCCATGGGCTCGTGTAACAGGTACACCTCTTTAGCCCCGGCTTGTTCGGCGCTGTCGCGAACGGCCCGTTTTTCTACTTCAGTTATGCTCGAAGGAATGCAAATCATCATGCGCCAACTTGGAGGGAAAAGCGGCTTTTTAGGGTAGATCATTTTGATCATCTCCCTGATCATTAATTCTGCTGCGTTAAAGTCGGCAATTACACCGTCTTTTAATGGTCGGATGGTTCGTATGCTTTCATGGGTTTTTTCGTGCATCATTAATGCCCGTTTACCCACTGCTAATACCGTCTTTAAATTATTGCGATCTAATGCTACAATCGAAGGTTCATTTACCACCACTTCATCATTATGGATGATCAGGGTATTTGCCGTACCCAAATCCATAGCTATCTCTTGCGTAAACCAATTAAATAATCCCATTTATAGTGTAATTCCTTATTTGTTAGTTAATGCGTGCAAAGTTGTAAGAAATATTCCAAAATAACAAGGACGATGTATGCCCACTTACCAGCACCGAACGAAAGTAGATTTAAGCGTTGATTTGGAAGAATTTATTTTAAAATTTAGCTGATGAAAAAAGGTAATTTTCAACAACTTTGAACGGATTTTAACGTTTTGAAACGAGGGGATGTGTGCGGCTAAATTTTAGATCGCCATTCAAATCTTTTAGAGTGAGCCTATTTGTAATTATAGTTAAGCTGCCAATAAAAAAGGGAATACTTATTTGCAAAGATTATTTAAGGCCCCCGGCAGTCCGGGATATTTAAAATGAAAACCCGCTTCTTCTGTTTTTTGACTGCTAACTGTCGTACTTTTTAATACCTCCACACTCATTTCGCCCAATAATAATTTCAACAGGAAAGCGGGAACATGAATGGGAATAAAAAATTTGCCTTTGAGTGTTTTGGCTAATTCAATGGTAAGCGTTTTATTAGAAACCGGGTGTGGCGCAACAGCGTTGAGTTCTCCGGATAAGGTAGCATTTTCAATTGCGTATAGGTACAGGTCGCAGATGTCATCAATATGGATCCAACTAATTACCTGTTTGCCATTGCCTAAAATAGCTGCGAGGCCAAACTTTACCGGAAGTTTAAAAGATTTAAAGGCACCCCCATCGTTACTTAAAACGATCCCCGTTCTTAAGATTACGAGGCGTTTGCCCAATGCTTCAACCGGCTTGATGCTCTCCTCCCACAATTTGCAGGTTTCGCCCAAAAATCCGGTATCGGCAGGAGTGTCTTCGGTAAAGGCTTTTTTCCCGCCCAATCGTTCGTCTGCTCCATACCAACCAATGGCAGAAGCGCTTACCACGGTTTTAACTTTATTGGCATTTTGGCTCAGGGCTGTCACGATCAATTTTGAACTGTCGATCCTGCTGCTCTTTATTTCTTCTTTGCGTTTTTCTGTCCACCTTTCATCAGCAATACCGGCCCCGGCCAGGTGAATAATATGATCTGCTTTGGCAATGGCCTCTTTATCTATGGTCTGGGCTTTTACATCCCACGCAGCATAACTTACTCTAGCTTCGCCGAAGTTTTTCTCCTTAATTTCCCTGGTCAAAATAATTACTTCATGCCCTTTGGCAACCAGCTTTCTTGTAAGTTCCTTTCCAATTAAGCCTGTGCCCCCGGTTATTAATATTAAACTCATGGTTGTGTAAGTTTTTATAGTATCCAACAAAAATCATTCATAAAGGTTACTCTTCTCAACATTTTATAGTGCCTATTCATAAAGAAGTTCCACCCTATGCCCTATGGCTAACATCCACTTTTCCCTTTTTACTTTTGACTTTTGACTTTCGACTTCGCCTTTCGCCTTCTCAAGTTATAATTTTCCACTTCGTTTTTCCATCTTTTTTCTTTTGATGATATTGTAGGATACCACGCCAACTGCTGCCAGAATAATTCCTACCAATGGCCCATAACCGAAGGGGATTTTGTCGCCTGCAATTAAACCAAAAGCAAAGCCACCACTAATAATGGAAACCTGGGTTAAAAAATCGCCCCTAGCCAGGTTGGGGTCCATTCCCTTTTCAATTAAAGCCAACCGCTCTTTTGTTTTTGATGAGATGTATAAATAAAAGATAGCTGCAATAGTAAGCAGAACAAGGATAAATAGCACTACTATAAAAAAGCTGCCCATAAAATTGGTCTGCTCAAAAAGTAAAATCGATAACAGGTTTGTCTTCATTTTATATATTTTAGGTATTGGACAAACCATTTGAATTTATGGTTACACTTTATTATTTTTTATTTTTTGTAACCAGTCTAAGCATTGATATGTCTAAACAAAAGTGAACCAACAGGAGGAAGCAATCATCATTCAAAAATGTTGCAAGGGAGACCATGTGGCTTTTTCTGTGTTAGCAACTGCATACCAGAATATGGCAATAACCATAGCCTATAACATTGTAACGAACCAGGCCGATGCAGAAGATGTTGCACAGGATGCTTTTATTAAGGCATACACTTCAATAAAGTCGTTCAAAGGCAATGCAAGATTTTTAACCTGGTTGTATCGTATAGTTGTAAATACTGCATTAAATAAACAAAAGCGAACTACACTTATTTATGTAGAACAACCTGAAGAACACTACGATGAAGCTGTAGAAGATTCTATGGCAAGTTTGAAGTCTAATGAACAAAAAAAGTATATTAGGCAGGCATTGCTACATATATCGGAAGCTGAAAGAGTATGCATCATATTGTATTACCTTAATGATTGGAGCATTGCTGAAATTGGTGACATTACAGGGTTTTCTGTTTAAAACATAAAATTGCTTTTATTCAGGGGAAGAAAGCATCTTTATAACGAATTGAACCGGGTATTAAAACTTGAACTAAAAGATTTAATGTAGTTATGGAAGACGATAAAAACTTAAGAAAATTGTTGAGTGAAGGAGCGATGGTAAAAGCATCGGCTGATTTTACCAATAAGGTTATGGCCGGCATTAGCGAAATACAACCATCTCCTTTATTTGAAACTGAAAAGTGGAAGCGCATCTTTAAAACAATGGCTGCCCTGGTAGCAGCAGTTGCCATCATTCTCAGTTTTTTTATCAACCCAAACTCTTTACCCTATTCGTTAATTGAAAAATTTTCAAAAATACCAGCAGCGTACCTTACAATTCTGACTGAATACCTGGTAGCTTTTTGGATTTTGATAGCCCTGAGCTTGTACATGAACAAAGGTTCAAATACTACATCCGCCATCGGTAATTAAGAGTAACGCGTTAAGATTTTCTTACTGGATTACCTTCTCAATCCTTATTAATTTACCATATTCATCTACGCCCTCTATAACAACCCTCAATGCTTTTGAGATATCATTATTATAAAATTCAATTTTTGCTTTTCGCTTTGTTGCATCGGTAAATACAAATGGGTTCCAGTATAAAGTTGATCGTAAATCGGAGCTTATTTCATCCAGGGCGTTGCTATAATCGGGCGAGTAAAACTGTTTCATTACACTATAACCGGTAACAAAACTTTTATCCAAACCTTTACCGGGATTAATAGGCTGGTCGCCACCTTTACGGGTATAAATGGCAATGGCGCCACCCGCACCGCCACCAAACGCTCCAAAAAAAGGCGGCCTGAAAACCTTTACATAAGCTATGTCGGCAACAGATATATTCGAAAGTGTGGCAGCATCTACCTGCATTTCATTTAGAAAAGTTGTGGTTGCACTGCCGCGCCACAACAAGCTAACATTACTACCCAAATTATTTATTTGCAAACCCGCCACCCTACCCTGCAGGTAATTAAATATGTTGGTGTAAGATGAGCTTTGAGGATCGTTTACAAAATCAAACGTAACTGCATCGCCGCCTGAAAATAAACCGCTTGCATACTTCTTATCCAGTTCATCTACCTTACTCCTGACCCTGGTTTTCACAATTACTTCCTGTAACACGTTAACTTTTGAACCATCGCCAAATTTATAAATCTGGTCGGCAAAATACTTAGCCCTGTTAATAATAAGGCTATCAATATTGCCAATAGTAAACTCCGGCAGACTAACCACTCTCGGGCCTTTGTACAATCCATTCTCAAACAAAAGACTGGTGTTAGAAGCAAGCTTCATATCCTTATCAAACTGGTAGTACACCTTTAACGTGTCGTAAAAAACAAAGTTGCGCAAAGCAAACTCTGTAGGCCCGGTTTTGGGTACCGTCATTACCTGCGTTGTTGAATCTTTAGTCTGTAAAATAACCGTCATGGTTTCATCGGGTCTTATGGGCGACGATGGATTTACACCAAACACCTTTGCAATCAGCGATAGCGGTTGGTCAGCAGGATATTTTAAAAAGGGCTTACGCGGCCTGGTTATATTTTGCCAGTTAAACCTTCGCCAGCCATGCGTAAGCATTACCAAATCAAGATTGTTTACAGTACTATCGGCGTCATTTGCAAAGTAATAGGTAGGATTGTAAATGGTCCCTTTAATATCACCACTTAATAACAGCCCCGAAATAATATTATCATCTGTTGACGTTCTGCCTATTTCTGCATCGGTAATAGAAATTGACATGTTTGCCAACAAAGTATCTTCAACATTTATTTCAAAAATGTTTTTACCACGTTTACCCAGGTTGGTAATGGGGGTACTTAACGATGCTTCAAACCGGTAATTATTATTATTTACAAACATTATTCTTTCAGCCAACGGCTCCCACCGCTCACTAAAAACGGTAACTTGTAAAATACCTGTTGGCAACTCGCTAAAGGGTATCACTCCGCTATTTACGATGGCTTCTTTTAAAGGCACCCTGGCTTTATAAACAATTTGTTGCGCCATGTGGGCTACTATGTTTACTGTTTCCAAACCCTCGGCCAATGCTCCCCGCTTAACTATAAAAACTTTTTTGTTACCGGAAGAATTCATTTGCAAAACCACGCCATTGGGTTTAGCAGCAGGCAAAACAACCGAACCTTGCTTTCCAAACTCATCGGTGTAAAATGCAGTATAGGTTTCGTTGGGTTGAGGGGTTAAAACAAAAGTTCCCATTCCATCGTGCTGTGCCTTAAAAGATGTGAGTACCACCCCTTTCGAATTTTTGACATCGCCTGTTACATGTACCGGTTTGCCTTTGTTATTGGTTGCCATAAACGCTACTACGCTTTCTACCTCATTCACCATATCGCCACCCTCGGCAAACAGTTTTAATTGTGTTACCAATACTTCAGGCAGGGGTTTAACTTTATTTGCATCAGGAGCAACGATGGTTATATCCCGTTTAAAAACAAAAGCAGTATCGCTGTTTAACATCCACGAAGTATAGGCCCTGAAGTAGACGTTGTTAATTTGCGTTGGCAACAAATCAAAATTGCCTGCAGCCGAGGCTTCTACAACCGGGTATACTTTGCGTTGCAAAACCGCTCCATTCTTATCAATCAACTCAGCAAAAATATTCTTGCTGAAACCTGATGGTTCAAACCCCGAAAACAGGTAAGCTTTAAACCAAATGGTTTCACCGGGCCGGTAGACACTCTTATCAAAATGAACATAAACTTTTTGTTGTGGGTATTGGTCAGCATAAACACCCATCATAGAGTCGATGCCCTGGGCAGAACCTTTCATACCAAAAAAAACCAAAACGAAAAAAGGAATGATACACTTTAGAAATTTCATCATTGATCAGCGAGCTAAATGAGTAAAGATTGGGGTCTAAATTATGTGAAAAACGCTATCACCAGGTTTGCCAATTCAATTTTCACATTGTTATAATAAGCGGGATGAAAGATTAATAGCAGCAATCAAATCAATTTTAATTGTTTTGCAAAAAGGGATTGTACTTTTTTTCATGCCCAATAGTTGTAGTTGGCCCATGGCCCGGATATACCACCACTTCTTCGGGTAAAGTAAATAGCTGTTCGCGTATGCTGGTAAGTAATGCCTGGTGGTTGCCGCCGGGCAAATCAGTTCTGCCAACGCTCTCCTTAAACAATACATCGCCGGCAATTATAAACCTATCAGCCTGGCTGTACAAACATATACTGCCAGGCGAGTGACCCGGTGCATCCAAAACCTGTAAAGTTTCTCCGCCAAGGGTAACCACATCACCTCCTTTCAAAAAATGTAAAGCTCCTTTGTATGCTGTTAGTTGTATGCCATACATTTTAGCTGCCTGCGGCGATAAAAGAAGCATTTGCTCTTCATTGGGATGAAGAAACAACTCCAGCCCATAGGTGGACGCAATCAAATCGTTCCCCAGTATATGATCCAGGTGGCAATGTGTGTTAATTAACTGCACTACCCTTAAATTATGTTGGGTTACAAAATGTAAAAGCGCATTATTTTCTACGGTAGAATTACAGCCGGGATCCACAATAATTGCCTCGCCATTTGCCGCATAAATGATATAAGTATTTTCCTGAAATGCATTAAAAGTAAAAAACTGAACACTGAGCATGAACGTATTTTTAACAGGGTATTTACAATGATTTTATACTAATTTTAAAACTTTAAAGATCGATATGCAAGTTAACAGACTATGGTACAGGATATTCTCTTTTTTAATTTTATGTATTCTCTCCGCTTCTCTTTATGCACAGGTAAATGCTGTGGAATTTGGTAAAAACCGTATTCAATACAAAAAGTTTACCTGGAAATTTTACCAATCACCCAATTTCAATTCTTACTTTAACCAGGGAGGACTTGAGCTAGGCAAATTTGTTGCCCAGGTGGCAGAGGATGAACTTAAAAGCGTTGAAACTGCAGTTGAATATGCCTTACAAAGAAGAATCAACATTGTGATCTATAACAATTACAATGACATGAAGGCCAGCAATATTGGACTGGGCAGCGAGTGGATGAATGCTGGTGGTACTACCAAGTTTGTTAATAACAAAGTAGTGGTTTACTTTAACGGCAATCACCACGATTTGCAAAGGCAGGTACGCGAAGGTATTGCCCGTGTTTTATTGGACAATCAATTGTTTGGAGATGATATTGGCGAGTTTGCCAGCAACCAGGCACTCCTTGATTTGCCTACCTGGTTAACCGATGGTTTTGTTAGTTACATTGGTGAAGAATGGAGCACAGCCTGGGATGATGAGTTGAAGAGCGCCATACTTAGTGGCCGTTACAACAACTTTTACCAGTTTGCATTTGAGAAACCAATTTTGGCTGGTCATAGCTTTTGGAACTATGTGGCTGAGAAATACAAGAAAGAAAACGTAGCCTATTTTTTATACCTGGCGCGCATTTATAAAAGCCTGAACAGCGCTTCGCAGCGTATTGCAAAAAAGAAATTCAAAGAAGTACTGGCAGATTTTATGACCTACGAGCAAGACAAATATTACAAGGATATTCGTCAACGCCGCAATGTTCCCAAAGGTTCCGTTTCTGTTTCTGAAGAAGTTATTAAAAAAGATTTTTATCGCTTTAATGCCAACCCCAACCCACGCAGTACAGCCTATGGCGTTGTAGAGTTTGCAAAAGGCGTGGTCAGCGTTAAATTAAATGAGAATTACGAAACCATAGCCACCTTATACAAAAGCGGGGTAAAAAATCTGCAAAGCACCGTTAACCCCAATTATCCACTTATGGCATGGGATGGTAAGGGAACCAGGCTGGCAGTTATTTATCGGGAACAAGGCAAAATAAAAATGTTTGTGTACGATGTAATTGCCAAATTTAAAAGAAACAAACAGATAATTGAAGGCCTTGACCAGATACAGGATGTGCAGTTTATGCTGGATGCCAATACGCTGTTGTTTAGTGCTGTAAAAAATGGTCATACCGATATCTTTACTTACAAAATTGAATCTGCTAAACTGCAGCAATTAACCAATGATGTGTACGATGACCTGGACGCAACTTTTGTGAGCTTCCCCAACAAAACCGGTATATTATTTTCATCAAATCGTCCGGGTCCTGATGCAGTTACTTCGGACACCGCATTACCCAGCCGCAACAAATACAACATCTACCTGCTCGACTATCTTACCGGCAAACAGGTATCAAAGCTTACCAACCTTACTTTTGGTAATGCCCGTTTTCCCATGCAGTATAATGTTAACCACTTTACCTATGTATCAGACGAGAGTGGTATTGGCAACCGCTGGGCAGGCTTCTTTTCAACCCAACGCGAAGGGCTTGATACATTGTATTATGTTGGGGATGAAATCTTAAGAAATCCGGAGGACAAAGAGTTAGACTCTACATTGGTGGCATGGCAAAAAAGTGAACCGGATAGCATTAGTTATTTCCAGGTTACAAAAGACTCAACCTATACTTTTCCATTAACCAATTACCAGAGCAGTTTACTGGAAACCAGGGTGGCAGGCGACAGAGACCAGGTGAGTGAAGTAACCCGCCAGGGAGATTTTAAATTTTTGTACAAGCTAAGGGTTGATAGTGTAGCCTTACGCAAACGAAATGTAAACCCCCGCCCTACGGAATACATGAAAAAACTCATGACTGAAAAAAGAGCCATGGAAGGCAGGGCTACCAATTACCAGCAATCGGTTGATACAGCCAATAACCCAAAAGACTTTTTTCAAAACGAGTTTAGCAATGAGAAAGAAAGTACGAAGGTTGGCGGAGCAATGGCTGTTTTGCCTGCCGGACCTGAATCGGTTTTACAACGATCCAAGTTGTTTAATTACCGGTTTAAGTTTAACAACGAGTACGTAGTCAGTGGCGTTTCCAATAACATACTCATTAACCGTTATCAACCTTATGCAGGTGGTACAGGGCCGGTGCAATTGGGAAATGGTTCCAACTTAAACTTTACGTTTAGGGCAAGCATTAGCGACCTGATGGAAGATATTAAATTCATCGGGGGCTTTAGATTGGGAACCAACTTAAAAGACAACGACTACCTGTTTGGCTTTCAAAACTTCCGCACGCGCTTCGACTGGGGCCTGACTTATTACCGTACCAGCAACCGTAATTTTTACGCCGAAATTGTTGGTCCCGGTATTAGTGGTTTCTACAATACGCAGCTCAATACAAGCTTGTACCAATTCAATGGTTCTTATCCCTTGAATGAAGTTAAAAGCCTTAGAGTAACACTTGCTTACCGCAACGACCGTACCATTATAAAAGCCTTCAACAACGGTACAGGTCAACCCGATGTTATTGGTTTGGGCTTCCCCGACCAGGTAACAAAGTATGCTTTGGGGCGCCTGGAGTATGTTCATGATAACACGTTGAACCCAACGCAAAATATATGGTTTGGGTTACGTTATAAAATATACATGGACCTTAACTCCCCTATAAAAGATAAAACCACCGGCGGTAGCAAATACACGTACAATTTTGGTTTTGATGCAAGAAATTATGTACAGATCTACCGCAACTTTATTTGGGCAACAAGAGCCGCCGCCGATGTTAGTTGGGGTACCAGAAAGCTTATCTATTATTTGGGTGGGGTAGATGGCTGGATCAATCCTAAGTTCAACAACCTGAACAAACCTATAGATCAGAATTACGCATTCCAAAGCCTTGCTGTAAACATGCGTGGTTTTCAGCAAAATATAGCCAATGGTAACAATGCCTTTGTGTTCAACAGCGAGTTTAGGTTACCCGTATTTTCTACCCTCATTAATAAGCCTATCAACAATGCATTCCTGCGCAATTTTCAGTTGGTACAGTTTGCTGATTTAGGAACTGCCTGGAATGGTAAGTACAACAAACTGGAACGTCCTGCAGCGGTGTATAGCTCCGATGATCCGAACAATCCGATAGTATTTAAAAAGAAAGCAGGTGGTATCGGACCCTTTGCAGGTGGTTATGGTTTTGGTGCACGCAGTACCGTTTTGGGTTATTTTATTAAGGTAGATGCAAGCTGGGAAATGAATGGCATCTTTAAAGATAAACCTTACTGGTACTTTGCGCTGGGCTTCGACTTCTAACGGGTTTACTGGACATAATATTAAGAATGCCCGGTCTAAAGCCGGGCATTCTTAATATAGTCAACCAGATTTTTCTGCAGTCCATTTCCACCAAAAAAGGGTGTGCGGCTTACAACATTTTTAGAAAGACCGGGCTTGTAAAGCAAAAAATGCCATCAATCATAAAAGCATTTCCGCTGTCGTGAAGTCTCTCGATGAAAACGCAGATCACGCAGAAGTTTTTTCGGTGATTTCCGTGCTTTCTGCGAGAAATAAAACCTACGCCGTCTCTACCCCCACTTTACCAAATATTGGGTTGTACCAGTTTACCCGTCTGCTTGCATACATTACCATTGCCAACACTACAAACAAGCCTATGCTGCCCACCAACAGTGCGGTATCCTCCAGGCGAATAAGAACGAATATGAACCCATACAACATACCCAGCACAAGGGCAAACAAGCCTGCAATCTTCCAACTGGCAAAGTGGCCTTTTGCATATAAGGTTATGAGCAAAATGGTTGCCGAAGCTGCAATTAAATAGGCGTTATCAAAAAGCACAAACTCGCTTAACGATAACAATAAAGTATAGAAAATAACCAGCGCAAGACCCACCAAAACATACTGTACCGGGTGCACTGGTTTTTGCTGCATCAGCTCCACAATAAAGAAGAAAGAAAACGTAAGACCAATAAACAAAATGGCATACTTAACGCTTCGCATAGTTTTAGCATACTGATCGGCGGGTTGTACCATGCTTACTCCAAATGAATAACTCTCCTTGTTTATTTTAAAATCTTTTAAAAAAGTATTGAAGGGTAGGTTGGCTTTATTGAAAGACCATTTGGCACTAAAGCCTGCCTGGGTAACCTGCCTTTCCGATGGCAAGGTGGAGCCATCAAAAGAAGGATTTGGCCAGGCAGAACTTATAGAAAAAGTACTGTTACCACTCAGGGGCACAAAGCTTAATTGTTCGCTTCCTTTTATTTTAAGGTTTAAATTGAATGGCAGCTTGCGGTTAAAGTCGGAAGCAGTAAAAAGAATGCCTGTACTTAAACCTGTTTTGTCAATTTCTTCTGTAGGCAACCCGGGAGTAAGATCATACGCAATTCCATTGTAAGTAACCGTAACTTTTTCTTCAATTCCTTTAAAGTCGCTTACACCAATGCAAAGCTTTGCTTCGTTAAACACGAGGTCTTCAATTTTTAGATTGGTGGGCACTTTTACGGCGAAATTTCCATTTGCCTGCAGGTTTGATTTGTATAGCAATACGGTATAAATAGATCGCTTCCTTTCCTCCGGAAACAGTTTACCATTTACCTGCAACTCTTCGGGTAACAGCACTATATTTTTACGGGTTACAATAACTTTTTTGTCCTTTGTTATAAAGGTTTCGTTGTATGGCACAACAATGTAAGGACCTGTAATTGTCTGGGCCTTCGACCACTTGTTACTTACTTCTTCAACTACTTGTTTTTGTAACTCCTCACGTTCTTTAACCATGTTGGTTATAAAAACGGTTGGTATCAGCATGATAAGAATAAGTAAACCTGTAATTGCTGCTTTAATGAGCACTCTGTTCGATTGCGAAGTTGTTGCTGTCTGTTGACTGATTTGATCGTTTTCCATTTGTATGTTGTTTTGTTTTTTAAGAATGAATGAGGAATTATTGATGATGCCGTAAGTGATTTCGTCACCCGGAGCACATACATAGACCCTGAGTTTTTTGTAATTAAAACATCCCGATACCACATTGCAACCGAAGAGGATGCCCGTTACAGGAAAAAATGTACTGACCATCATACTCCATGATAGCATTGAGTCTATTACCACCCAAATTGCAAAACCATATAGAGCTGAGATAGTCAACAATAGAAGTAGCACTAAAAGCAGTTTAACGGGTGGTGTAAGTTTAGCATCGCATACGGGTGGCATTGCAAACAATAGAATTACCAGGGCCGGTAAGCTTACAGCGCTACATAACAAAGGGGCCATAAATAAGACATAAAAGAGATCGCCGCCCTCTGCCACCCATGCAAAAACAATAATACCTATGCTCAATGTTAACCATGTGCCCAACCACAAACGAACTGCCATCTACTTATTATTTTCTAATTATTAAAAGCACTTTGAAATGCAAAGTATTTGTGTAAAAAAAATTTATCCCATCGATTTTATCATTTGCTCCAGCGCATCCAAATGACTTTTAAAAGCCTTCTCCCCTTCTTTGGTTACAGAGTAAGTGGTATTGGTTTTACGTCCAATAAATCCTTTCTGCACTTTTATGTATTTGCTGTCTTCCAGTGTTTTTATATGGCTGGCCAGGTTACCATCGGTTACCTGTATCAATTCTTTCAGATCATTAAAATTTACTTCCGCATTAACCATAAGGGCACTCATAATACCCAGGCGTATACGGCTGTCGAATATTTTATTAAGATGTTGTATAGGATTTACCATTTTGTTTTGTTGGGTTCCTTCATGTTGTTTTGTTGGGTTCCTTCTTGTTGTTTATAAAAGCTAAACCAGGTTATGCCGATGAACTTTTCCGCAGTACTGCGGAATGTGCCAAATACTTCGCACTTGCTGCTGCACAAACCTACAGCACAAGAGTGCGACCCCGCAAGTCTGACCTATCGTGTGTACACATCTTTTTTGTTTTATCTTTTTGCTCTGTAAGAGCATCCTGATTATAGAAATCTTTCAAAAACGAATATCCAAGCTCCGTAGGTGCTTCCTAATTACTTCCATTATAGGCGGCACCTACGGAGCCGAAGAACTTCAAATTCAGATTTACTACAAACAGGATGCTCCGCTGGAGCAATTAGCTGTTTTCTATTTATGAAATTTAAAAATCTGAATTTCAAATATTTGTGTCCATACGATAGGCAAGTCCGACGGGGCTGGCAGCAACAATGCTAAACCGGAGACAAAATGCCGGTAACCAAATTAACTATTGCGTTCATACTTAGCCCACATTACGGTCCCATAAATTATATGCATCAACCCAAAACCGGCTGCCCAAAAGTATAGGCCATAACCAATAAACCAACAACTGGTTATGCCCAGTAGAAGCTGGATATAGCCGAGGTATTTTATTTCGGCCAAAGTATACTTGCTTGCGTTTAATAACGTCAATCCATAAAACACCAAACAACCAGGGGCAATCAATCCATAAGTTCCATGTTCAATTAGCTTCAACAGGTAAATGCCACCTGCTACCATGGGCACACAAACACTCCACATCAATCTACGCGAAGCCACTCCCGATATAGGCACATTGTTTTTCCGGCTTCGCAACCAGGTAAAAGTAAAGGCCAACACAAAGGCAGCCACAAAAGTTACCAGGGCAATCATAAACAATGAAGAACCCATAAACCCTACCAGGGTTTCAGGCGCTGAAGGCTCATAAATATCTTTGGTTTTTTCAACGTCATCTATACGGTTGGGGCTGATAATGCCATAAGCAAAATAAGCCCCAACCAGTGCACATATGCCTGCTGCTATCCCGCTCAGTCCGCTCAGGCTGATAAAACGGCTGCTGCGTTCCATCATTTGCTTAATATTCTTCAGGTCATCTAACTGTTGTTTGGTTGCAGACATAAAAAGTGCTTTGTATTTCAAAGTAATGATAGAATTTATCGACTTCCAAATTTTTCTTCAAATTTTTTATGGGGGCACTGTCTTTTTTACATTGCCTGACCGGGTATATTAAATTTAAAAGCCTTTAATCCGTAAACAATTTCAGCAGTAAGGGGGTTTTATTTAGTGCTCTTTATATAGCAAACTTCAGGGAGAGAAATTAGTGTACATTCCATCACTCAATAATTCACTGTTACTTTTAATTAAATGCTATGCCTGGCGATACTTCATTAATCAACATAAATTCCGAAGGAAAAAAACAAAACACTTTCGATGCCATTGTTATTGGTTCGGGCATAAGCGGCGGATGGGCTGCTAAAGAATTTTGTGAACAGGGTTTAAAAACATTGCTGCTGGAGAGAGGGAGGGACGTAGTGCATTTAAAGGATTATCCAACAGCAACAAAAAATCCATGGGAATTTGCCCATCGGGGCAGATTGACTAAGAAGGAAACAGAAGAAAATCCTATAGCAGGCAGGTGTTATGCATTTAGTGATACGTCCAAACACTTTTTTGTAAAAGACAGTGAGCACCCATACATCCAGGAAAAGCCTTTCGATTGGATACGTGGCTACCAGGTGGGCGGAAAATCTTTGCTGTGGGCAAGGCAAACACAGCGTTGGGCGAAGTACGACTTTGAAGGGCCGGCAAGAGATGGATTTGCTGTAGACTGGCCCATAAGATATGATGATATTGCGCCGTGGTATAGTTACGTTGAAAGATTTGCCGGCATTTCGGGTAATATGGACGGACTGGATACGCTGCCCGATGGCGAGTTTTTGCCTCCATGGGAGATGAATTGTGTTGAAAAAGATATGAAGCAAAAGATCATGTCTGCTTATAAAGATCGCCATGTTATTATAGGAAGATGTGCCCACTTAACACAGCCGAGAGAAATACATATTCAGCAAGGGCGCCAGCAATGCCAGGCTAGAAGTTTGTGCGAAAGGGGCTGCCCGTTTGGTGGTTACTTTAGCTCTAATTCGACCACCATTCCCTGGGCGCAGAAAACAGGT
>JAJAYD010000101.1 GCA_026786345.1 Chitinophagaceae bacterium | reverse complement strand
GCCTTCAATCAAACCCCGGATGCCCGTGAGTTAATGGCAAGATCGTGGTCGGCACATGCTTTAAAATTATACAAGAATGCCGATGCTATTACGGTTTCCTACTTTTTAAAAATTCCACCTGCTATTAGACAATTTGCTACAGGTACTCTTATCAAAGACACCCTTTTGTATAAGGTAAAATACAAGGTACATGCAGAGTAAATTGCTAAGGGCTTTTCAACAATCGTTCTGGAAATTTTTTCTTGAATCTTCATCGCTGCATCCCTTTGTTTTCCTGAGAATTTCATTTGCAGTTTTAGCTATTGCTCTATGGATTTCCCTCTATCCATCCATTGATATTTTATTAGGAAAGGAAGGGTACATAGAATGGTTCGTATCCGATATGTTTTTCAGCAACCGATCAATACCAACGCTCTACAAGAGTTTGAGATGGATAAACCAGTATGGGCATGTTAGCTCTATTCAATTCATATACATACTCTACCTGGGATATGGCTGTTGTTTGTTGATGATTGGCATTGGTTTATTCTCCAATGTATTTGCTTTTATTGCCTGGGTTATTCACCTGGTTATTTTTAATACTGCAGTTATCTATGCTTATGGATTGGAGTCTTTCATCCATATGCTGTTATTCTATTTCATTTTTATGCCGGTTGATGCAGAATGCTCGTTAAGTGCTTTGTTATTTAAAAGGTATTGGTTGAGAAGAAAAGCCAGGTCACAAGTAAAAGCACGAATTTTTCTCAGGGTATTGCAAATCCATTTATGCATTATTTATCTTGATGCAGGCTTGTCAAAAATGTTTGGTACGCATTGGTGGAATGGAGAAGCGGTATGGAGATCAATAACGCAGTTTCCATTCAATCCATTTAAGTTGACGTTCATACATAAATTTCCGTTACTGTTGAAGGTCACCGGTTGGCTGGTGTTAGCGTTCGAAACGCTTTATTCCATTTTGATTTGGCACCATCAGTCACGTAAAATTTTTCTTCCCTGTATTATTGTTATGCATGCATGTATTTCATTTTTTATAGGCTTATACTTTTTTGGGTTGATTATGATTATTATGAACCTTGCAGCCTTTGCCTTCGATACAAGACTAAAAATAGCAGTGGCTTAATATGTTTTTCAACCAACCAACCAAAATAAATATTTAACCATCTTACCTCATAATTGTTTTATTCTTTTATACAACCATTGGCTTACCTGTAAACACTCATTCTTTGCATGAAAAAAAATACACTCCCTGCTCTTAAATCTTCAATTGCTTTTTTTGCTTTTTTAATTTGTTTCAATTTTTGCCAGGGCCAGTTGGATACTGCTCAATTATCGGCAAAGCTTTTAGGAAATAAAGACAAGCTGGTTAAAGAAAGTGTGTTACTCGTTTACAAAGACGGTAAGATTATCTATAAAAAAGAATTGGGTACTATGAACATGAAAACCAAACAATCTATTGGAGCGGCCAGCCAATGGTTAACTACTGCTTTGGTAATGACTTTTGTACAGGAGGGAAAGCTATCGCTCAATGATAAGGTGAGTGATTACCTGCCGGTTTTTTCAAAGTATGGTAAAGGCTACATAAGCATTGCGCATTGTTTAACACACAATACAGGTATACAAAATGAACAAGGGGTAGCAAAAATTTTTCAAAAAAGTAAATTTCATACACTTGAAGAAGAAGTAAACGATTATGCAGCTAAAAGAGAGATCGGTACCAACCCAGGTATTGAATTCAACTATAGCAATATGGGTTTTAATATTGTTGCCAGGGTATTGGAAGTGATAAGTAAAAGAGCATTTGACAGGTTGATGACGGAACGGCTTTTTCGACCATTAATGATGCGTAATTCAACATTTGCCAACGAAGATTATAACGATGCAGTCAATCCGGCATTTGGTGCAAGGTCTGCGGCAGCCGACTACATCAACTTTCTTAGTATGATTTTAAACAAAGGCAATTTTAATGGTAAGCCTTTTTTGAATGAAGAAAGTATGAAGTTCATGCTTGCAATAAACACAAGTAGTACTGCTATCAAAAATGCTCCTAAAATGGCGGAAGGATTGAGTTATGCCCCCGGCAGTTGGATCTTACAAACGTCAGCTAAGGATCAACCTACGGTTTTTGCATCTCCTTCGTTGGGGGGTATGTGGCCGATCATTGATCTTTGCCATCAGTATGCATTAATACATTTCACCAAATTTTACAATAGCGAACAACGCAACAATTTTGTGATGGACATTAAGTCTGCCATTGATGAAACAATTGGTGGCCACTGCAACTAAAATGTTTCAATCGAAATCCATACTTGCTAAAAGTATAAAATAAAAAAGCCGGTAATTATTAATTACCGGCTTAGATGTTGTACGGCTTAATTTTTTAAGAGGCTTTACCCATCTGTTTTAAATACGATACGTGCGATACTACCGCCTGCCGAAGCTTTGGATATTCAATGTATTCAACGCCAAATTCCTGGCAGGCTTGTTTTATAATTTTATTGATTTGAGGATAGTGTACGTGTGAAATTTTTGGAAATAAATGATGCTCAATTTGGAAATTAAGACCACCTACCAACCAGGAAATTACTTTGTTGCGGGTAGCAAAATTAGCAGTGGTTTTAATTTGATGTATCGCCCACTCATCTTCCATTTTACCGGTAGCCTCATCAGGCATTGGAAAGTGTGTATGCTCAACGGTATGTGCCAATTGAAACACGATACTTAGTACAAAACCGGCAACCAAACCCATGCATAAAAATCCAATGATCCAGGCTGAAAAACCAACCATATAAATTGGTAAGCCAACAAAAATAAAAGCATGAGCCACTTTATAAAACCAGAAAGAAATGTGCTCTTTCAAAGTCATTTTACGCAATACAATGCTTCCTATTTTGCCGGAGAAATACTTAATGTAATCGGTAACAAAAATCCAGTAGATGTACAATAACGAGTACGCTGCCGGAAAATATACGTGCTGGTATTTGTGAATTTTATAATGGCTTTGCTCGTCGCACAGGCGCAAAAGGGGACGTGCCTCAATATCATCATCAACGCCATGTATATTGGTATAGGTATGGTGGATAATGTTGTGTTTCGACTTCCACATGTACTGGCTTGCACCTAAAAAGTTGGCGATGTTTGACGCTATGTCATTGATCCACTGATAACGGCTAAAGCTTCCGTGGGCACCATCGTGCATTACATTAAAACCTATAGCTGCAACTACACAACCCAGCAATATACATTCTGCTATAGCCCAGATTGCAGTTGGAGTAAAGAACACCACGTGTACATACAATGCAATTACTGTAGTCATAAGCACAACGGCTTTTATGTAAAGTTTGCGATTGCCTGTTTGTGCTTTGCCTTTCTGGTTAAAATAGTCGCCAATTCTTTTCTTTAACTCGCCGTGAAAAGACAACGGTACTTTTGGAAATTTGGGTGTGGCCATTTGTAATTTTTTTTGCGTTATTGCAGATCGTTTTAAAATTAATTTTGTTTTTTAGTCATTAGGTATTTTGTTGAATAAAAGCATCAAGACTTTTTACTCCAATCATTTTATCGCTTATGTAACCTTCTGCATATATAACACCTATACGTTTTCCTAACATCATTGCCCGGGCTTTTACCGTCTCTAAAAATTCAGGGCTCGAAATATAGGTTTGTGGTTCATCTAATGCCGGGTTAAAAAACTGGGTGGTATAAGCCAATACCGATTCTAATTTTTTATCCATGTGTGCCGAAATATCTACTACAAAATCAGGTTGTAAAAAACGATCCTGCAGGTAATGAAAAACATATTTCGGTCTCCACGCTTCTTGTCTAACACCTTCTAATTCCGTTTCAATTTTTCTCAGACCCGATAAAAATGATGCATCTGATACGAGTTTGGCACTTCTACCATGGTCCGGGTGGCGGTCTTCCGGTGCATTACACAAAATAATTTCCGGCCGGTATTTTCGGATCATTGAGATCACTTTTCTTTGATGAGCTTCATCATTTAGAAAAAAACCATCAGCCAACCCAACATTTTCTCTTACCTGAACACCTAATACTTTGGCCGCATTGGCTGCTTCTGTTTTTCTTATCTCTGCAGAGCCCCTTGTACCAAGTTCGCCCCGGGTCAAATCTACTATCCCCACTTTTTTACCTTCCGCTACTGCAACCAGTATTGTACCTGAACAACCTAATTCCACATCGTCCGGATGAACTCCAATGGCCAAAACATCCAGTTTTAAATGCATAAACTCAAAACATTTCTAAGGGCGCAAGGTAAATGATTTAGCGTATTACTATTGTTAAGGTATTGGTTTAAAACCCCTAAGTAAAAACAATCTGGACAAATTATTAACGCCTAATACAAGTAAAAGGATATAAATGTTTGTGGAAGAAAGAAATTATACATCGGCTTAACTGCGATGACCATACATGCGCTCAACGTCCTGTACTATGATCTCGATGGGTTGATCTTTGGTGACAGGCTCATAAGATTGCTTTAGGCTGCTACCTAATATTACTGCAATGGTTTGGTAAAAGCCTGCAGCAAAGCCACCTTTATATTCATGAATGATCTCGTAACAGTTATTGCCGGTTTCGCGATTAATGAGTTTCATTAGCACCTTGCCCTGGTAAACCGAAAGGTTGGTTATTTTATCAGCAAATTCTTTTTTCAAATCTTTCTCCCTCGATTTAATAATTTCCTTTCTTGCTTTTTTATCGGTTACGCCTACCAGTTTGGCATTCACCTCATTCATAATTCGGCCGGCGGCTTTGGCGTATGGATAGGTTACGTAAACAGCATTTCTCAGGCGGGTCCATTCGGCCCAATACTGTTTCCATTTTGCTTTAATGCGGGTGTGAACATTTACATCTAACATGCGGCCACCGGGGATGGTATCGCCTTCTACAACAAAAGCATACACCTGGAGGGTATCTGTGGTGGATGTTTGGGCCGAAGCGTTATTGCAAAAAATAACCGATAATAAAATACCGGTACTGAACAAGCCTATTTTTAAAAATTTACGCACAGAAGCTGAAATGATATGATGTTAAGGTTTGTATGGTATATGAATACGACTTATGACTGAAAGTAACCGTTTATTTTGTTATAACATTTGTAATTACGTCTCTTTTTTCTCCAAAGTTTTAAAGTTGTATGTGTACCCGTTCTCATTGCCAGGTATGTAAAGAGTTTAATCATTTTTTGCCTTCCGTCCGTTTTAGTTAACTGATGCACAACAGGTAAAATTTTTTATTAACAAAGATTTTTAGTAGGAGGTAAAAGCTGCTTTAGGGAATGATAAATTAACAGGTAAATTACTGAATAGCCAATTTTGAGACTAAGCTGGTGATAGCTGCTATGAAAAACTGCCTGTGAACTGAGCGTAGCCATTGAAGCCTCATTTTTAGACCCTGCCGGTTACCAAAAACCAAATCACGCAATAAGTAAAATAAAAAAGCCACCAGTTTTGGCTGGTGGCCCCGACATTCTTTTGTCGGCAGAACTATGTAATGGAGTAACCCGGTTAAGCGATATTAACCGAAGGTTTCCACGATTGATCTGTTGATTGCATGAATACCTCCTTTTCTTTGGTGAACGATGAAATTAAGGCAAAACCCGTTTCAAAACTCATGACCCAAATATTTTTTGGTTACACCTGTCTAAAAACTACAAGGCTTATGCTACATTTTTATTGTAAATAAGGCTGCGCTTGTTTTTTATGTACTTGTCCTTAATAATTTCGCTCATGGGTTTTGCGTACACTTTACTTTCCACCCACGAAATAATATCGAGGTAAGCAAAGGCCCTGGTTTCGAAACGACTTTTTTCGAAATGCTTTATTTTGTCAAGAAACCTTTCCAACTCCACCTTTAATTTTCGGGAGGGTACCGAAAAAGAATGGCGAAGGAACTTGAACATTTCTTCTTCGATTACAGTAAGATTTTCCATGCGGGCCATAAAGCGATACACCGACTTGATAAGCGACTCCATAATTTCGACATTACCTAACTCGTAATGGGCCATCAGGTGCAGGAGGCGTGCATAACACTGTAGGTCGCTGCGCAAATCAACGTGGTCGTTAATAATTTTTTGAAGGTAATCAATACAAGTGCTATAGTCGCCGGAACCAAAATACAGGGTGGCAATTTTGTAATTGAAAACCAATATGCGATGCCTGTCCAGGTACAAGGCATACTCCTTTAGCTTTTGCTCTATAAATTGTACAAGCGACAATCCTTCCTTGAAAGTACCCAGCATAAAGTGCTGGTTAATTTTTGCACTGTTTATAAATACGAAGGTTTGTATGCGAAAATTATCGTGCTCAATTGCCAACTCAGTTTGCGAAAATCTTTCAAGCTTTCTCAAAACCTCGTCGAATTTTTCATAGTTGCGAAGGTCGAAATGTGCGTTGAGCAGGTTGTGATAACCCTTTAAGTAATGGCTCATTTCTACAGCAATCATATTGGGCTCCTCCTCAAACAGATCAACCCACTTTTGATTGTAGCGGTAATACATTAAAAAGTCTTGCCTGATAAAGGCATACATGCTATAACTCTGGTACAGGTACAATTTTTCGTAAAAACCTGTCTGTTTAAAAACATGGGAGGGAAGGTTATCCTTGAAGAATTTCTTTATGCCAAGTTCATCTTTTTCGTTTCGGGCATGACCGTTTTTTATATACCAGCTATATAATTGCAAAGCCAGGTTAGATAAGCGGGTGATCATTCTGCGCCGGTCATTAACATCCAAAGCTTCCTGTGTCAGCCGATCAGCACGGTCTTGCATGCTGCGTGTAATATGAAGGATTTCAATCTTTTTCTCCATTGATATTACCTGCGACAACAAAGTATCCTGGTGATAAGTGATTGCTAATTCTTTAACCCTGTCTAATATTTTAAGGCTTTGCAGGTACAAGCCTTTGTTGTATAAAATGCGGGAATAGTCTAATTGCTCGTGTAATTGAAGGGCTAGGTTATCAGAACTTTTTAGCAGTCTTAAGCTGGCGAGCAATTGTTTGTACAGGTGTGTTTTTAGATTGGATAGCTGGGGTTTTTCAATTCCCTCCAGTTTTTTAAGCAGCAAAGGCTCATCGTATTCTGAAAGTTTATCCAGCGCATCAAAAAGGCGAATGATTTTAAGGTCTTCTTTGGCGGAGCTTCTTTTTATGTAGAGTTTAAAATTCCTTTTTTCAGCCTTTTCCAGGGAATGAACTAATTGAAATAATGGGTCGGAAAATCTGTTGGACATAATAGAAGGATTTGCCTGAAACGCACGACAGTAAAGAGTTTTAACAAAATCGAAACTGTTTAACTATAATATTTTGTTGAACAAGTTGTTTGCAAACGTAAAACAACTTCTCCTAATTTTGACTTAGGACAAGAGAAAAAGCATATGGCAGGCAATCGTAAAGCAATCGGTAAAGGCCGAAAATTCTCAAACTAAGCTGTAGCAATCAGCAAAAGATTAATTTTTAAGATTTTCATATGGCAAGCAATCGTTAAAGGTC
>JAJAYD010000100.1 GCA_026786345.1 Chitinophagaceae bacterium | reverse complement strand
TGTAAGCTCTAAACTAAATCCAAGAGTAACCAAACGCTTCATAACACCCTTCATCAGAATGTTAATGATTTCGAATATGTGCTCACGGGTAAGAGAATTAAAGATTACCTCGTCATCAATCCTGTTTAAAAATTCAGGAGAGAAGGTCCGCTTCAGCGCTTTTTCAATTACGGCCTTGTTGTTCTCATCAGCATTCTGCATACGGTTGGCAGTAGCAAATCCTACTCCGTCGCCAAATTCTTTCAATTGCCTTGCTCCAATATTTGAAGTCATAATGATTAAAGTGTTCTTGAAGTCAATTCTTCTTCCCAAACCATCAGTTAACTGACCATCGTCTAAAACCTGAAGCAAAATATTGTAGATATCAGGATGCGCCTTCTCTATCTCATCGAGTAAGATTACACTGTATGGCTTTCTGCGAACCTTTTCGGTTAGCTGACCACCTTCTTCGTATCCAACATAGCCCGGAGGCGCACCCACCAAACGGCTCACAGTAAACTTCTCCATGTATTCACTCATATCAATACGAATGAGTGCGTCTTCACTGTCGAACATATAGCGGGCCAATGCTCTTGCCAACTCTGTTTTACCCACACCAGTAGGTCCAAGAAATATAAATGTTCCTATAGGTTTTTTGGGATCTTTTAAACCTACCCTGTTACGCTGAATGGCCTTGGTAACCTTTGCAATAGCCTCCTCCTGTCCAACAACCATTGCTTTCATATCATCGCCCATGCGGCGAAGTTTTTCAGTTTCAGCCTGCACCATTCGCTTAACCGGAATGCCGGTCATCATACTAACAACTTCTGCAATGGCATCTTCATCAATTGGGTATCGCTTGTTCTTACTTTCTTCTTCCCAGGCATTTTTAGCTTTTTCCAAAGCTTCACCCAAGCGCTTTTCGGTATCGCGTAGAGCTGCAGCTTCTTCAAATCGCTGACTTTTTACCACTTTGTTCTTTTCAACCTTTATGTCTTCTATCTTTTTCTCAAGGTCGAGTATGTCCTGGGGAACATTAATGTTTTTCAAGTGTACCCGGGCACCAACTTCATCCAACACATCAATAGCTTTATCGGGTAACAACCTATCGGTCATGTACCGGTCGCTCAGTTTAACACAGGCATCAATTGCTTCTACAGAATAAGATACACTATGGTAATCCTCGTACTTGCTTTGAATGTTTGTAAGTATCTGAATGGTTTCATCAACAGTTGGAGGGTCTACCATTACCTTTTGAAAACGCCGATCAAGGGCACCATCTTTTTCAATGTACATCCGGTATTCATCCAATGTTGAGGCGCCTATGCATTGCAGCTCGCCCCTGGCCAAAGCTGGTTTAAAAATGTTGCTTGCGTCGAGTGAACCACTAGCTCCACCTGCACCCACAATGGTATGTATCTCATCTATAAAAAGAATAACATCGCGGTTCTTCTCCAACTCGTTCATAATGGCCTTCATCCTTTCTTCGAACTGACCACGGTATTTTGTACCGGCAACCAAGGCAGCAAGGTCAAGGCTAATTACTCTCTTATCAAACAAAACACGACTAACCTTACGTTGAACAATTCGAAGTGCCAAACCTTCAACAATAGCAGTTTTACCCACACCAGGTTCACCAATCAAAATTGGATTATTCTTTTTACGACGACTCAATATCTGGCTCACCCGCTCAATTTCTTTTTCGCGACCTACGATGGGGTCGAGCGAACCGCTTTCCGCCATTTTGGTAATGTCGCGACCGAAATTGTCGAGTACGGGAGTTTTGCTTTTGGTATTGGTTTGTTGTTTGGCCTTTTGTTGCTGAGAATAACTTCTTTTGTCATCATCAAAATCGTCATCATTATCCTCGGTGTATTCGCTTCTGGGTTCATTGCTGCGAACCATGCCAAGTTCATTTCTGAAAATGTCATAATCCACATCGAATTGATTTAAAATTTGTGTTGCAATATTTTCCTTGTTCTTTAAGATAGACAGCATCAAATGCTCTGTTTCTACTAACGGGCTTTTTAACGCTTTAGCTTCAAGAACGGTTACTCTTATAACCTTCTCTGCCTGCTTGGTTAGCGGCAAACTATTGATGTTCGCAATGTTCTTACCTGTCTTGTCTTTTACAGCAAGCTCAACCTCTTTGCGTAATTCATACAAATCAACATTTAATGTCTTTAAAATGCGGATCGCTGTATTCTCACCCTCCCTGATTAAACCAAGCAGTAAATGTTCGGTGCCTATAAAATCATTGCCCAACCTCAAAGCCTCTTCCCTGCTGAACGAAATGATTTCTTTTACCTGGGCTGAAAAATTATTATCCATATGATTTAATTGCGTTGATACAATAATAACGAATATTTTTGAAGCTTTATATGTGGCCTTATGCACACATGTTAATCAAATTATAAACAGTATGCAGGTCAAAATTGATACCAAAGAAAAATTTCATGTTATAACGCTGATTGAACCGGAAATCACTGACACTTTAGCAGCAGACCTTACAAATACACTTACGAAATATGTTGGTCAGGAGATTAAAAATGTCATTCTAAAACTTCCTGAAACAAATACTATTGAAACCCAGGCGGCAGAAGCTTTAACACAGTTGCAGCAAAAGTTCTATGAAAATAATGCATCCTTTGTTATTTGTGAAGTGCAGCCCGCCTTAGAAACCAGGTTAGATGAACTGGAACTTCTTGAAATAATGAATATCACCCCTACCGAAAGTGAAGCGTGGGATATTGTTCAGATGGAAGAAATTGAAAGAGAATTAATGGATGATGCCGAAGGTGTTTTTCCTGCTAAAGACAGTGAATAATATCATTAAGCCAACCAAATTATTTACTATAATTCTTCTTTCAATTAATCCAATAACAAACTTTAAAATAACCATGCCCGGTCAAGTTAACCACCCTGCAAATTTCCAAGACAAACCGTTTGTGATTAAGAACGAATTATTGTAGAAAAGGTTGACCTTTTTTATTTATTTACCAATTTTTTTGATCTTGATAGTATTGCTGAACCGGATAATTTTTTGCTAACCTTTCTTTACAAAACCAAATACTCCCTTCATGAATCAAAACCTTACAACTTTTAGTATTAAAGGACAGATAGTTGATATAAAGAAAAAAGAAATTTATGCTGCTGAAATTTTTGTTGAGAATAGCAAAATTGAATCCATTAAAAAGATAAACAAGCAAGCTGGGCTTCCCTACATTTTACCTGGATTTATTGACAGCCATGTGCATATTGAAAGTAGTATGTTAACACCTGCTGAGTTTGCAAAGTTGGCGGTTGTTCATGGTACTGTAGCTACAGTAAGCGATCCCCATGAAATTGCAAATGTTTGCGGAATGGCCGGGGTTGAGTTTATGATTGAAAACGGCAAAAAGGTGCCTTTCAAGTTTAACTTTGGCGCCCCAAGCTGCGTGCCCGCCACCGGGTTTGAAACGGCAGGTGCTGCATTGTATGCTGAGCACGTGGCGGAATTATTGTCGCGTCATGAAATTTTGTACTTAAGTGAAATGATGAATTTTCCGGGAGTGCTTAACAGGGATGATGAGGTTATGGAAAAGATTAAAACCGCACACTTTTTAGAAAAACCTGTGGATGGGCACGCACCTGGTTTGCGTGGCGAAATAGCCAAAACCTACATTGAAGCCGGCATTAGTACCGATCATGAATGTTTTACCGCAGAGGAAGCCCTTGACAAACTTCAATACGGAATGAAGATTATTATAAGGGAAGGTAGTGCAGCTAAAAATTTTGAGGCGCTCGCCGATCTGTTGCATGAACATTGGCATATGATGATGTTTTGCAGTGATGACAAGCACCCGGACAGCCTGGTGGATGGTCACATAAATAAATTGTGTACCCGTGCCGTAGCAAAAGGCATTGATGTTTTTAAAATATTACAAGCCGCCTGCATAAACCCGGTTACCCATTACAAGTTACCTGTTGGCTTGCTTAATATCGGCGACCCTGCCGATTTTATAGTGGTTGAAGATCTGCAACAATTTAAAGTGTTAAGCACCTATATAAACGGAAACCTGGTTGCAGAAAATGGGCAAACAAATATTGCATCAGTAACTGATACAGCCATTAACCATTTTAATTGTGAGGCTCAAAAAGCTGACAATTTTGTGGTGCATGCTTTAGTGGAGCAACACAATGAGATGATAGATGTGATTGAAGCGCTTGATGGCCAATTAATCACTAACAAATTGTCGTTCTCGGCAATAGTCATGCGAGACGATGATGGTTTGCTGCATAGCAATCTTGAAGAGGATATTTTAAAAATAACGGTGGTAAACCGGTATCAACCAGCGCCACCTGCCGTTAGCTGGATAAAAAACTTTGGCTTAAAACAAGGAGCGATCGCATCAAGTGTGGCCCACGACAGCCATAACATTATTGCCGTTGGTGTTGATGATGAAAGTATTTGCAAAGCCATCAATCTTATTATTAGTGAGAAAGGCGGTGTAAGCTGCGTAAATCATGAGAAAGAAATGATCGTGGGCTTGCCGGTTGCAGGTCTTATGAGTATGGATGATGGTTATGAAGTAGCAAAAAAATACACGGCAATTGATGCTATGGCCAAAAGTATGGGCTCAAAACTATCAGCTCCATTTATGACTCTCTCGTTTATGGCGCTATTGGTAATACCTCACTTAAAATTAAGTGATAAGGGATTGTTTAATGTTGATACATTCTCGTTTGTGAATAATGACCTGTAGGAATTAGTCAGTAGTGAGTGGTGAGTGGTCATTGGTAATTGGCCCGAAAAGAAAACAGGTATTTCAAAAATAATTTCCTTGAAGGACTTAAGTCCAAATGACTTATTGACCAATGACCTAATGACCTAATGACCTATTGACTAACGACTAACGACTAGTTTTCACGCCTCCTGCCCTATCCATACCGCTCCATTTATGCTATCGCGGCTGGCGCCTGTGCCCGAACTCAACACATTGTATTCTTCGCGCCAGCGTAGAATACCAATGAGCGCCATTATAAGTGCTTCCTTATTATTAACCAGGTCTGCATCAGGAATTACCACCTCAACACCATACCGCAACAATTTGGTTTGCAGACGCTTCGTCAAAAATTTATTAAAAGCACCCCCGCCTGTAACCAGCAACTTCTTATTGTCGGTACTCTCTAAAATTGATTGAAAGCTGTTGCATATTTGATCAGCAATATGTTCAACATAGGTACACATGGCATCTTCAACATGTAAGCCATAGGATTGTATAATTGGGTAAACTGTTGTAGTTCCAAAACTATTATCAAGCGATTTAGGATGCGGTCTTTGGTAATAATCAAGTTTATCCAGCTCTGCTAATAATTCAGCATTTACTTTTCCGCCATAAGCAATCCGGCCATCTTCATCGTATTCTTTACCCACTGTTTGGGCCAGCATGTT
This sequence comes from Chitinophagaceae bacterium, assembly GCA_026786345.1. Lineage (GTDB taxonomy): Bacteria > Bacteroidota > Bacteroidia > Chitinophagales > Chitinophagaceae > Segetibacter. Next base: position 8,960 of record JAJAYD010000100.1, on the reverse strand, counting down.
TAAAATTTTATTTGCAGAGCATACATCGAAAGCAACATAACCATTGCTGGTATTGCACGATATATTGGCAATGCCCCCCAGGTTTAAAAAGCAGGAATATTCTCCGAATAACAGCTTTTCTCCAATAGGCACAATAGGAGCGCCCTGTCCGCCAAAGGCTATATCCACTGCTCTTAAATCCGACACTACATTTATACCTGTATTGGCAGCGATAACTGACCCATCACCAATTTGTGCAGTCATACCCTGTTCCGGACTGTGAAATATGGTATGGCCATGCGAAGAGATCAATTGAACCTGGTGGTACAAATCATGCACTTCTATAAACTCGTTTATCTTTTCAGCAATATATTTTCCATACCCGGCATGTAATAAAAGATAGTCGTAAGCAGAAAGCTTATAAGCATTGCCAAGCCTTGTAGACCACTCGTAATTGTATGCAGGACAGCCCGAGGCTTTAATGTCGTAATGCCACTTTCCGCCACTTTCTTCAAACTCTATAAACGCAATATCTAAACCATCTAAAGAGGAGCCACTCATTAAACCAATTACCCTGTAAATCATATTGATTTATTTAAAAGTTAGACTGCCGGATGGCAGAATTACTGTAATTTTCGCGCTGCAATCTACAACCTGAAATAGCATTTTAACAATGGTCATTAATTTAAGCGAACATCACAGCCTGGTAAGTAATTGGGTAGGAGAATTAAGAAACGTGGATGTGCAAGCAGACCGTATGCGTTTTCGACGAAACCTTGAAAGAATTGCAGAAGTGGCTGCTTATGAAATTAGTAAGGAATTGCCGTGGGAAGATAGAGAAATTCAAACACCGCTTGGAATAGCAAATTGCAAATCGTTGGTAGAGCAGCCTGTATTAGCAACTATATTAAGAGCGGGATTGCCTATGCACAACGGCATGCTTAATTTTTTTGACAAAGCCGATAATGCCTTTGTATCTGCCTATCGCAAACACCACCACGACGGCACTTACGATATTAATCTTGAGTACATGAGCTGCCCTTCTATGGTAGACCGTATCATCATTATTACCGACCCAATGTTAGCAACGGGTTCTTCATTGGTAAAAACCATTCAATTTATTAAGATGGATGGCTTGCCGGCGCAAATACATTTTGTGGCTGCAATAGCCTGCACGGTAGGAATTGAGTATGTATTAAGAGAGGTGACTGGCATAAAAATTTGGTGTGGCGAAATTGATGACGAGCTAACCGCAAAAGGCTACATTGTACCGGGTTTGGGAGATGCCGGAGACCTGGCATTTGGAAGTAAAATTCAGATGTAAAAAACTAAAAAATCAATTTTGTTGCAACATTTTTAATCGGTAATTTGTCCATCTATATTATACCGAAGTTGTTTTATGCGTAACCTATTTTGCCTCTTTATTTTCGTAGCTTTTATAAACAGTAAGGTGCTATCGCAGGATCCACACTTCTCGCAATTTTTTGCTTCGCCCCTAACGCTTAACCCTGCTTTTACCGGAAAATTTGATGGTAAACTTAGAGTTGCAGGTAATTATAGAAACCAATGGCCTACGATTAACAGGGCATTTGTAACTACTACCCTTTCGGTCGATATGCCCATTATGAAAAGTAGTATTGCTCCAAACGATACGTGGGGTGTTGGGGTAATGGCCTATTCGGACCAAAGCGCCAACAGCACCTTAAAAATAAACTACCTGACCCTGTCGACAGCTTTTCATAAAGGGTTAGACGAAGATGGGTACCATCAAATAGGTGCAGCCTTTCAGGGGAGTTTTTCTAACATGACAGTTGATGTAACAAAAGTGAATTTTGAAGATCAGCTAACATCAGCTGGCTTTACAGGAGTTACATCTGAACCTTTTACCAATACAACACTAAAAAGTAGTTATTTAGATTTGAATGCGGGGGTTTTATACACCGGAAGCAGCTCCGATAAAAACAATTTTTATGCTGGCATATCCATCTACCACCTTAACAGACCAAAGCAATATTTTACCAATAATTTTTTTCTTTTAAATCCACGTACAACTTTTCATGCAGGGGGATTTTTTCCTGTAGGTCAATCAACCCGTTTGCACTTGAGTGGTTTGTTCAGCACACAGGCCAAAGCATCTGAAACCGTAATTGGGGGTGCTATGGAATTTGTAGTAGCCGATGCCACTGTTGAAAAACCAGTTAGCCTTTATGTGGGTAGCTGGTTAAGAATGAATGATGCCGTAATACCTTATGTAGGATTGGAATTTTCTGATTTCAGGTTAGGGCTTACTTACGATGCCACCATCTCCAGTTTAAAAAGTGCGTCCCAGGGCCGTGGTGGAATGGAACTATCTCTTATCTACATTAAAAAATCTCCGGACAGCCGCGGCCTGCCTTGTCCTAAGTTTTAATGCTATACCTACAGCCTTGCTTACGTAATAGAAACTTTTTAAGATTTGTAATGCCGATTCCATATTTGTAAGTTTTTACAAAAATGGAATCCAATTCCAGATATTACATATTTTTACAAAAATGGAATTGCTATGGTAACACGGCTAATATATAAAGAAGCGAAGCATGCGCTAACACAGTTTAGAGCCTTATGCATAACGGGGCCCAGGCAAAGCGGTAAAACTACACTTAGCAAACAATTGTTTAAAGGCAAGCCATACATAAATTTCGAAAACCCATCGGTGCAGCATGAAGCCGAACAAAATCCGGAGGCATTTTTACAACAATATAAAAGCGGGGCCATATTTGATGAAGTACAAAGGGTACCTCATATTTTTCGTTACCTGCAGCAAATTTTAGACAACAACCGCAAGAGGGGGCAATTTATACTTACCGGCTCCAACAATTTTTTATTACAAGAACAGGTATCCCAATCGCTGGCCGGAAGGGCAGGCTATCTTTCGTTACTGCCATTTAGCTATGCTGAATTGGTACAGGCAAAACTGAATGATGAGGATGTAAATAAACATATTCTTTACGGCGGTTATCCTGAAATATGGAATGAAAAGTTAGTTGCAGGAACCTGGATGAACAGTTATATACAAACCTATGTGCAAAGAGATGTAAGGTTGCTGCGAAATATTTCGAACCTTGCTGCTTTTACCAGGTTTCTTTATTTGTGTGCCAATTATGCAGGGCAAATATTAAACCGCGATAAACTTGCCAAACAAACAGGTGTGGATACGAAAACCATACTGGCATGGCTGGGGCTGCTTGAGAACAGTTATATAATTTACCTGCTGCAACCCTGGCACAATAATATGAACAAGCGGATCGTAAAAAGCCCTAAACTTTATTTTTACGATACAGGATTGTTGTGCCATTTACTGGGCATAAAAAGCTTATCAGGATTACAAAAGAACAGGGCTTATGGTGCTATATTCGAGAACTGGGCAATTACTGAAATCAAAAAGAATAATTTTAATGCCGGGCAAAATGAAGGCATGTATTATTTCAGGGACAATATTGGCAACGAAGTGGATTTAATAACTGAAAGAGAGGGCGAACCCTTAGCCATCGAAATAAAGTCAGCGGCAAAAGTGAACAGCAGTATGTTTCGTGGCCTGTATTTCTGGCAAAAGAATCAGCCAATGGGCCACTCTGTGTTATTGCATAAAGGCACAGCCAATGAGGCCATCAGTGACAGAATAGGTATTGTGCCCTGGACAGAAGTTGTAAGCTTGTAAACTAAGTTGGGTTCTCACGGAACTATTACAAAACCGAAAGGATTACTCTTACCCTTATATGACCATGAGAATCAAAAAGTAATAGTAAATCGGATTTATGTGATTTTTACGGATACACCCGAAAATATGATAGAACGGTTTTTAGAAGATATAATGAAAACACAAAGCCAAACATTAATTTAATAGTACGAGAGTGCGACCCCGCAGGTATTACGCATTGGCGTCAACCTTAAATTTTTTTATTTTGGACCCAACAGTCTACTGCTATTAGGCTTTGTTTGCGTCGCACTCTTATACTTTCTGTTCTCTATGCAGCTTTCAAGACCTCATCCACCCCGAAAAATAATCGGGGCAGGCTGGTTTCTCTCCCTGAAATAATCGGGGTCTTCTACAAAGTACAAGTAGGACAGGTATACTCTCTTTATAAGTTTTTGAACTTACATTTGATCGTTTATTTTTTAAACATCAAACAGCCTGAAAGCCTTACCAGCTAAGCTTTTGCGAGCTTTGATCTTAAAATAAGGTTTACGCCTATGCGCAGGTATTACGGGGTAGGCAGCAACGAAAGCTACAGCCAGGTTTTACGGTCCGCCCCCATAAAAACTACCGGAAAAACGGAATGATTACCAAACGAATTAGTATGATAACAATAGCAATTAAAAAGATGATTATTGAAATACGGTTCATTCCATGCATGTACCTCATCCAGGGGGTGTGAGGCTCATTGGGATCTCTCTTCTTAATGTATAAATACTCTGCAACCTGTCTCCAAATACCCATAAAATGTGGTTTATAAAGTAACGTTTAATTTAACAGATGGTTTACCAAAAGTACAGATACTTTAAAATCTAATCCTATACATTCACCGTATGTTATTGCTAAAATTTACCAACAATGAAAAGTTTATTACTGATACTAATTGTTTCTTTTACAACCCTATCTTGCTCGCAGGCACAACAAAAACAATTTGCTTTTAAAAAAACTGATGCGGAATGGAAGAAAATGCTGACGGATGAGCAATACCGGGTAGCCCGTAAACAAGGTACGGAGCGTCCGTATTCAAATGCTTATTGGGACAATCATGAGAAAGGTACCTATGTGTGCGTAGGCTGCGGACAGGAGTTATTTACCAGCGAAACCAAATTTGAAAGTGGTACCGGTTGGCCAAGCTTTTATCAGCCAGTAAATAAAAAGAATGTGGAAGTTTCGGATGATAATACGTTAGGGATGGCAAGGGATGAAGTGCATTGCAGCCGTTGCGGATCGCACCTGGGGCATGTTTTTAACGATGGACCCAAACCAACAGGCCTAAGGTATTGTATGAACTCTGCCTCAATGAAGTTTACAAAACAATAGAAAGGAATAACCTTTCAAGGTGGTTTACATAAAAAAAGTGTGGAAAAACCGCACTTTTTTTATGGCTATTCGTGTGCCCTTATATTTTTTGTGTCTGCACGTTTTGTGCTGCTACTTTACTTTCAATTATGCTGTATATTCCAAAAAGCAGTGCGGTAAAGAACAAGTCTCCAACAATGCCATTTAAAAGAAAACTACCTGTTACATGACCTTGGTAAAAGGGTATAGCTGCCCAATAACAAGCCATTAAGCCGCCAAAAGTTTTTGGATAAAATGTACCGCTTAATACCCAAACCCCAAAGTTAGAAATGATGAAGAAAAGTAAACCACTCCATACTGCGGCAAACGCAACATTTGCAGCAGAGCGCTTACGTATAAAACCAGCCAACCAGGTTATAAGTAAAAAAGCACCGTAAACAAAAAGTTGACCCATGCCATAAAAACCCTTGATCGGCGTAAACAATTCAAGGCAAACATCTGATAAAATCAATGCGGACAAAGGAAGAAGGTAAGCCATTTTTCTATCCTTAATTACTGAGCCACCGAAAATTGCAATTGCTCCGATAGCTGTAAAATTTGGATAATGTGGAAATAGGCGGGTTAATGCTGCAAACAATATCATAGTAGCTGCAGCATAAAATAAGGTTCTATTTTTTTTGTTCATTTTTAAAGTACTTAGGTTGGCAAATTTAACTGAAAAAAGGAGTAAGGGCAAACATAAAATTCTACAATCGGTTTTGCGCTTTTGCGGGAACGTAAGCCTTGTATAACAAACTGTCGGGTGTTGCTTTTATGGCAAAATCAATATTAGCCAACACAATAAAAGCTTCTCCCTTTTTTATATTCATTTCATTAACGGTAGCATCACCTTCGATAACAATATAAATTTCGGCCGAAAGGCTTTTATGGGTATACGATTTGCCGGATTGCAAAGGAATGGCACTTATACCAAAATCTTCTACAGGGCAATCGAAATTCATTTCGCCGGAAGCCAGCTTTTCACCCCTTAAAATCCTGGGAACCATTCCCTCAAATTTTGTGTGCTTCAACAATTCAGGCACATCAATGTGTTTGGGGGTTAAGCCGCCTCTTAAGACATTATCGCTGTTTGCCATCAGCTCAACATTTTGCCCGTATAAATAAGCATGCGGCACACCAGCACCCTGGTAAACTGCCTGGCCCGGTTTTACTTCAACAATATTGAAGAAGAAAATGGAAAAGATACCCCTGTCGATATTAGTGAGCGAGCCATTTTGCTCAAACACCCTGGCCACCCAAAATTCAGGCAACTTTTTATCAGATGGCTTTTCATTTACTATCCTCCTGACCAATGGCTGTAAAATTCCGTCAACTTCCTCCTGCGATAGCTCCATCACCTTTTTATACAAGCCATAATATCCTTCAGCCTCAAAAACCGGCAGTAAAAAATTGAACTCTTTCACGTCTGACAAAACTCTCCTCAATTCATCTTCAACTTTAAAACCATGTAATAACCAAAAATCACTTAAGGCAACCATCACCTCGGGTTTGTGGTTGCGGTCTTTGTAATTTCTATGCGCAGCATTAATGGGGATACAGGCTGCTTCTTCCCTGTCAAAACCTTTTTCGGCTTCAGCCCTGGTTGGATGAACTTGTATGCTGAGCATATCATTTACATCCAGTATTTTAAACAGGTAAGGCAGTTCATGAAATTGTTCGTTAACCGAATTGCCCAGCGCTGCAACAGGATGCTGTTGCACATAATCAAATAATGAAACCTGGTTACCCTCTACGCTAATGGTAGAAGGTGCACTCGGGTGGGCACCCATCCAATATTCAGCAAATGGCTTTTGATCGCCATTATTTACGCCAAGCAATTGGGGTATGTATGCTGCTCCGCCCCAGGCGTAATGTTGAACTTTTCCTGTAAGCTTAAAAATTCCTTTTGTAGTTTCCATTCGTATTTTTATAGGTCTGGTGAAAATATAAAAAAATGGCACAACACAACGAAACCGGCAATAGCGGAGAAAAATTAGCTGTCAACTGGCTGGTAAAAAATGGATTTACCATACGCGAAATCAATTGGCGGTATGTTCATCTTGAAGTAGATATTATTGCTGTTAAAGGCGATACATTGCATTTTGTAGAAGTAAAAACCAGAAGCAGCACCCGGTTCGGTAATCCTGAAGAGAGCATTACAAAAAAGAAGATGCAAAATTTAAAGGATGCCGCTGAACGCTACCAAATGATTCACAAAGGTTGGAAATGGATTCAGTTTGATGTGTTGGCCATACTTTTTAAACCCGGCGAAATTGAATACTGGTTTAATCAGGATGTTTACTTGTAGGACTGAATTAAAAAGTAAAAAGTAAAAAGTAAAAAATAAAAAACGCTCAACAGCAGTAACTCCGTTGAAGGGTGTGACACAACGATGTTAAATAGTCATTCTTTGGCTGGCTACAAAAACTTTATAAAGCCAATGCTGTTTGCCTACATTTAACTCATCTTGTTTTTACGTTCCCTTACACTTTATAATTTTTTGGTAAGAATAAAACGGCTCAACAGCATTAGCGCCGTTGAAGGGTGTGACACAACGATGTTTAATAGGTATTCATTAGCCGGCTACAAAAAAATTTACATGAATAATGCTGAATGCCTGCATTGAACCGATCTAACTTTTGCTTTTACTTTTTGCTTCGTACTTTTTAATTTTTACTTTTTACTTCCCCTCCCATGTGGCTTGCTTATAAAAAAGGATTCAAAGCTTACCTGCAACTGGAAAAATCTTTGAGCGATCACTCAGTAGAGGCATACCTGCGGGATGTTACAAAGCTTACTGAGTTTCTGCTGGCAAAAGGTGAGGCAAAAGATCCCGCCGGTGTGGTATTTAAAGATCTCCAAAAATTTATTCAGTTTGTGGGAGAGTTGGGTATGACACCAAGTTCGCAGGCACGCATTATTTCCGGTATTAAAGGGTTTTATAAATACTGCCTTATTGAAGAAATTGTAAAGAGTGATCCGACCGCTTTATTGGAAGCTCCAAAACTTAAACGATCGCTACCGGACATATTGAGTTTTGATGAGATTGCCGGCATGATAGGAAAGATAGATTTAAGCAAACCGGAAGGAGGCCGTAATAAGGCAATTTTGGAGACCATGTATAGCTGTGGTTTACGGGTTAGCGAAGTAATAAACCTTAAAATAAGTTGCCTTTATTTGGATGTGGATTTTATAAGAGTAATTGGCAAGGGGGACAAGGAACGGCTGGTACCCATTGGCAGCGAAGCAATAAAATTTATAAAGATTTATAAGGATACTATTCGGGTACATCAACCCATTAAAAAAGGATCAGAAGATTATTTATTCCTGAACAGGAACGGTAAGTATTTATCGCGGGTCATGATTTTTTACATCATTAAAGACCTGGCAAAAAAAGCAGGAATTAATAAGAACATCAGCCCACATACTTTCCGTCATTCGTTTGCGACCCATTTGGTTGAAGGTGGCGCCGATTTAAGAGCCGTACAGGAAATGCTGGGGCACGAAAGCATTACCACCACCGAAATATATACACACCTCGATCGTGATTTTTTACGAAGCACCTTGCAGCAATTTCATCCGGCTTTCAAGGGAACGTATTAATAAGAACGCCTACTTTTGAAAAAAAACCAAATAAGTAAACCAGCCTCCAATCGTTTTCCTGTATGAAAATCATCGCCGTCCTATTGTTATTTCCCCTGCTAACCCTTGCTCAAAAACCAACAATATCCATCACACAAATAGACGTTGGTACCAATACCAGTATTCGCGGTATGAGCATTGTTAGCGAAAACATTATTTGGGTTTGTGGCAGCAACGTAACTGTAGGCCGATCTATTGACCAGGGCAAAACGTGGCAATGGATAGTGGTTCCAGGTTTTGAGAAAAAAGATTTCAGAGACATACACGC
>JAJAYD010000099.1 GCA_026786345.1 Chitinophagaceae bacterium | reverse complement strand
CCCTCAATGTATATCAGTTCGACATCAATTTTCGTTTATGTCGAAAATTGTAATTAATTTCATCATCAAATAAGTTTCATGTCGAATTGCCTGTATCTAATAAAGGCAAAAGACGAAAACTGGTATAAAAATCGACATCAATGGCATATAATAAACACAATGCCTTTAACGACCTGCCTGATTTGCCCCCAACAGACTTTGTAGAGTCGCCGGAAATTTTAAGGCATCTGGCTAAAGCTGCAAGGCATATAGGCGAATTAAATGGGCTTTGTGCTTCTTTGCCCGACACACAATTGCTGATTAATACAATCGTACTTCAGGAAAGTAAGGATAGCTCTGCCATTGAAAATATTGTAACCACACAGGACGAATTGTATAAAGCCGTCAGTGAGGATGGAACTGCCAGCCTTGCCGCCAAAGAGGTATTAAACTACCGTGAAGCGCTGTATGTAGGATTGGAAAAAATGCAGGCTCAAAAGAACTTGTTACTCACCAATACAATGGTTGAAGTTGTTCAAACCATTAAGCAAAATAAATCAGGCATCAGAACCACAGCAGGAACAGCCCTAAAAAATGCAATTAATGGTGAAGTGATTTATACCCCGCCATGTTGTGAAGATGTATTAAGAGAAAAACTGGCGGCATTGGAACAATTTATCAACGACCCGGAAATGTCATCATTAGACCCCTTGGTAAAGATGGCTATAATTCATTACCAGTTTGAAGCCATACACCCATTTGCCGACGGCAATGGCCGTACAGGCAGAATTGTAAATGCGCTATACCTGGTGCAGCAGGAGCTATTATTGCAGCCGGTACTTTATCTAAGCTCCTACATTGTAAAATACAAAACAGAATATTATCAATTATTAAGAGGCGTAACAGAAAAAAATAACTGGCACGATTGGATAATGTATATACTCACGGCATTAATAGAAACAGCACAGCTTACCACAAAAAAAATAAGGAGTATGTTATTGCTAAAAGAAGAAATTGAAAAGAAAATGAAAGATGTGCTGGGCGTTTCATTCAGTTACGATTTACTGCGATTAATGTTTGCGTTGCCTTATTTAAAAATTGAATTATTAGAAAAGAAAGGAATAGCCCACCGGCAAACAGCATCCACCTGGTTAAAAAAATTGGCTGATTCTGATATTGTGAGGCCACAAAAAATGGGAAGGACAACTTATTATGTGAATTGGAGATTGATGAAGTTGTTAGGGGAAGATTAGGCAATTATGGAAAAAGGTGGTTTTTTTGTCCAATCCGGTTCACTTGAGCGAAGCAAAATGCTCAGCTTTTTTTATGCAATGAAGTTTGAAAAATAATTCCTTCCAGTATAGCTGGGATGCTACCAGTCCCCAATTCAAAATGTATGAAATCTGGTTATTTTTTATGAATATTAGTTACGAACCATCGATAAATATGAAAAATGATTTTCTGAAACTTTGAAAACATCAGTTTTAGCTAAACGGATTATGGCATTTAGATTGAACGCCGGTAACCGAAATTATTGTAAAAAATCCGGTTTTAAAAGAAGATGAATATATTTTTGAAAAGGCTTTGAAGTATGTACTTAAAACGGAAACATGTTGAACCGACCAAGGGTAATTGTAAACGGCGAAATAATGGAGGCGGCTAATGCCTCTTTATTAATTAGCGACCTCGCCATACAAAGAGGATATGGAGTGTTCGATTTCTTTAAAACGATCAATGGATCTCCCATATTTTTAGAAGATCACCTCGACAGGTTGTACAGATCAGCAGAAAATATGCACCTTGACTTTGGGTTCGACAGGCATAGCTTAAAGGCAATCTTGTTTGAGCTGATAAGCATAAATGATATGCCGCAGTCAGGAGTTAAAATAACGGTAACCGGTGGTTATGCTGCAGATGGGTACACATTGGATAAGCCCAACCTGCTAATTACCCAGCAGCCACTGGTTTTGTATAACGATGCAAATACGCCTCCGTTAAAAGTGGTAAGTTATGAGCACCAGCGCCAAATGCCTCACATCAAAACCATCGACTACCTTATGGCCATTTGGTTACAACCTTTCATCAAACAAAACAAGGCTGACGATGTGTTATACCACAATAACCGGCTGATAACAGAATGCCCCCGTTCAAACTTTTTTATTGTTACAAACGATGGTGTACTGGTAACACCAGTGAGCAATGTTTTATATGGCATAACGCGAACCCAAATTCTCAGGCATTTCAAACACCTCTGCGCAATAGAAGAACGCAACATTTCACTCGAGGAAGTGTGCCACGCAAAAGAGGCCTTTGTTACCAATAGCAGTAAAAATATACTGCCTGTTATAAAAGTTGATGAACATTTTATTGGCAACGGCGAGACTGGCCCGCTTACTTTGAAAATAAAAAAGGAGCTGCTGGAGTTAATTGCTTCCGAAACTTCTAATGCTGTTTTCTTCCGGTAACCTTAAGTATATACATGCTGATGAATGAGCTGTTAAGTTTACAAAACGTAACCATTCGTTACCCCGATCAAACCAGTTTTGATAGTATAAACTTAAGTATTAGCCAAGGTGGTCACCTTGCTATTGTAGGTAATGACGAGCATGTAAAGAATGCCTTGATGGATGCTATCGCGGGGAAGGTTGCGATCATTAACGGGAAAAAAACCCTGCACCTTACAGGCGACGCTGATCTCCTGGCTGAAACTCCGGGTGCTCCCAGGCGTAAATTAATTGCAAGTGTCAGTGCAAGACACCCCTTTAAAAATCTATCGCATACCAACGATTTTTATTACCAGCAACGATTCAATTCATGCGATTCTGAAAATTCGGAAACGGTTCAGGAATACCTTCAAAGCATTTCAGGTGGAAGTGAAGGACATGCCTGGAATCTTGAAACGATTATTGACAAATTGCACCTTCACCAACTGCTCGGCGAAGGACTCATCAAACTATCGAATGGAGAAACAAAACGGGTTTTGATAGCTGCGGCATTAATTCAAAACCCGGTCTTGCTTGTGTTGTACAATCCGCTTGGAGGTTTAGATGTTGAGTCGCGGAAGGAAATTACCATGCTCATTAATGACATAGCAGCAACCGGCATAACCATTGTTCTGACAAGTCAACCCGGCGAAATTCCTTTGGCCATAAAAAATCTTGCAGTGGTTAATAAAGACGAGGCAATCAAGATGCTTCCTGTTGAAACATACCATACGGAAGAAAATGAACAAGGACAAATTGAACCTGATGAGCAGGAAACGTTGTGCCTCCTTTCTGCCAAAACTCCTTTGCATTTTAACATGGTTGTACAAATGAAAAATGTGGTAATCAGGTATGGTGAAAAGACGATTTTAGATCGCATTAACTGGACTATTTTACAGGGAGAACGCTGGGCGTTGGTTGGACATAACGGAGCCGGAAAGTCCACACTATTAAGCCTGATCAATGCTGATAATCCACAGGCGTTTGCAAACAATATTGTGCTGTTCGACAGGCAAAAGGGTAGCGGTGAAAGCATTTGGGACATCAAAAGAAATATTGGTTTTTTCTCGCCTGAATTGTACCAGTATTTCCCGGTGGATACCTCTGCACTGCAAGCCGTTGAATCTGGCTTTTACGATACCGTTGGGCTTTTCAGACCTTCGAATCCAATGCGGGTTTCTATAGCCTTGCGTTGGATGAAATTATTGATGGTAGACAAATATGCCAACCGGCTGTTGCGCAACTTATCGCCAGTCGATCAACGCCTGTGTTTATTGGCAAGGGCATTGGTAAAAAGCCCGGCATTGCTTATATTAGACGAGCCCTTCCAGGGATTCGATAAAACGCAAAAAGCTTATTGCAAACAATTACTCAATATCATTTGCAGGCTAAGCACTACCACTTTATTGTTTGTTAGTCATTACAGCGAAGAAATGCCGTCTTGCATAACAAAAGTCTTTCGGTTGAAAGATGGAAGGCAGGTGGATTAATTACCGCCATCAATATAAAACCCGGATGGATTGGGAACTGCCATCACCCTGCACATGAACAGCTAAAATACCTTTTGAAAACCCAGATAACGAAATGCGTTCAGCAACAGAATTAGAAACAGGTTTTGTAAGCAGTAGTTTTCCGTTTGAGTCAAAAACCATTATGGTCTTAGCCTTTGTTGGCAATGTTAGTTGCAGCGTATTTGAAATGATCACTCCCTTAAGTATGGAGCTTGTTTGATTGGCCAGGCTTACTATTTGCGAGTACCATGTTGCTCGTCTCAAGCTCTTAATTTGCAACCTATACCAAGCTGTACCATTACCCGCCGGAACTTTAATTGAATAGCTATTTTGTTGCTTACTGGTATTTACACTTTGCCTTTGCACTTCCGTAAAAGGTTGGTTAGGCTCTGTTCGTTTTTCGATAACATACACATCACCTGCTTCTTCGTTTTGAACCGACCAATTTATTTGATGATTCAGGCCGGAGGGAGCTGCCATAAATGAAGTAAGTTTTACAGGCAATACTTCACCCCCAACGATCTTATACAAGGTGCCATTTTGTGATGCGGCATACAATGTGCCGTTGGAAGCTTCGCCAAAGGTGGTAATGCTTGCTGGCCAGTTTTTTTGTATGGTTGTGGTGTATCCGCCCGAGCCATTTGGTTTGGTAAGCCAACCGTTTGCCGACACATAATCGACAAATAAGTAATAGCCTTGTAGCTGCGGGAATTCGGTGCCCCGGTACACATAGCCTCCTGTTATAGAAAACCCACCTGTATTACTGTCGTGGGTATAATCAAAAACAGGCACCACGTTGTTTGCTGCAATGACACAGCCGGAGTAAGAATGCGTGCCTTCAAAACATTTCCAGCCAAAATTTTTATTCAGTCTTTCCGTAGCCGGTACCATGTTTACTTCTTCCCATAAATTTTGTCCTACATCTGCCAGCCATATATCACCTGTTTGTTTATCAAAACTCCACCGCCATGGGTTGCGTAAACCAAGCGCAATAATTTCTTTTCTTACAGTAGTACTGGTAGCAAATGGGTTATCAGGGGGAATACTATAGTAGGGAGGATTAGGGTTGTTTACATCGATACGAAGCAGCTTGCCAAGGAGCGATGTGCTGTCCTGTCCATTTCCGTCAGGGTCGCCGCCTGAACCGCCATCGCCCGTGCCAACATACAGGTAGCCGTCTGGTCCAAAGTTTAATTTGGCGCCATTATGATTGCTAAACCGTTTTGATACCTGTAAAAGAATCACCTTGCTTGCCGGGTCTGCTGTATCGGCACTGGTGCTGCTTCTTGTAAACCGGGCAAGTGTTACATCACCATTAACTTTCTCGTTAAACCAAACAAAAAAATAACCATTGCTTGCATAATCAGGATGAAACGCCATGCTTAACAAACCTCTTTCGCCTCCGGCTATAATTAAATTTGATACGTTTAAAAACGGCTTGGCTAAAAACGAAGATCCATTGATTATTCTTATGGTGCCTACCTGTTCTACTACAAACAAACGTTTTAAATCATTTTTTTCTTCTACCACATCCACCGGCTGGTTTAAGCCGGTGGCTACACTTTCAAAAGATACAATAGGTTGTGTGCACGCATTTATGGCGGTTAAGATGGATATGGCCAGGTAGAGAGAAAATTTTTTCATGTGTGAATATTGTATAATTTGATCAGTAAAAATTATACCACATTTTATTAGCTTATACATCTCGAATTGGGATATAAAATTCCTGTAATCACCTTAATTAAAGGGTGCATCTCAAATTGTCGCGGTTGGTCAGGCAACCAACAGCGGCGCAGCAGGCCGTTGGCGGTCGCCTGACCGCCAACGGGTCTCCATTGAGATGCCACAATTTAGGATGCACCCTAATTAAACCGTACAATTGTTTAATGTACATTTATAAATTCTCAGAAGATGTTAACTTTTATAGATCAGCAAAACCAATTACTCTAACAATTTTAACTACCATTATGCAACGCAGAAAATTTATGCACCAAAGCCTGTTGGCAGGCGGAGCCCTCTTTACAACTTCCGTAGCAAAGGCATTCGACAAAAAGCCGTTTATTGCTGATGACAATAAACCCTTTCAATTAAACTACGGTATTCACGATGGCATGTTTAAAAACCATGCAGGCAGCGACTTCATCGATCAAATAAAGTTTGCGCATAGTATGGGTTTCAGGGGGATTGAAGACAATGGTATGATGGCCCGCCCGGTGGAGCAACAGGTAAAAATAGGAGATACCCTTGCCAGGTTGGGCATGAGCATGGGGGTATTTGTAATTACCTCGCAAAACTGGCACTGGAAAACAACACTAACCACCGGCAAACAGGAGTGGATTGATTTGATGGTGAAGGATTGTAAGCGGGCGGTTGAAGTTGCCAAGCGATGTAATGCCAAATACATGACCGTTGTGCCGGGCAATTATGAGCATAGCCTGTCACACGATTACCAAACAGCCAATGTTATTAAAGCATTAGAAATAGCGTCTGATATTTTTGCGCCGAATAATCTTGTGATGGTATTGGAAGCATTGAGTGACAACCCTGATCTGTTCCTTCGTCATTCGGACCAAACGTATATGATTTGTAAAGCTGTTAACAGCCCGGCCTGTAAATTTTTGTTTGATATGTACCACATGCAACGCAACGAAGGCGACATTATTAAAAATCTAGACCGCACCTGGGAAGAAATTGGTTACCTGCAAATAGGCGATAATCCCGGCAGAAACGAACCGACCACCGGAGAGATGAACTATAAAAATATCTTCAAACATATTTACAATAAAGGCTACAAAGGTGTTTTAGGCATGGAGCATGGCAACTCAATACCCGGAAAAGAAGGTGAACTGGCATTGATAAAGGCCTACCGCTACTCAGACGATTTTATTTAATGCTGAAAGTGCGGCACCTTTTTAAAGTTGAATCCCCTACCGAAAACTTCTATTTTTTTTCATTAAAAAGTCGTTCTTACTGCTTGTAGTAAAGGCTACAGCCATTAATGTGCATTGTTTTTGCATTAGTGTAATAACAACCCTGTTTTTTAAAAAGATTGGAAGATGAAGAGTGTTGCGGCTCGTTTTTTATACTAAATCGGGGAAATATTTAATCATTAAAAGAATTTGAAGCAAAAATGAAACATTTATTGACACTGCTGTTTGCAACACTTGTTTACGCCCAGGTATCGGCTCAAAAGTTAGATGATGAGGAATTTGTATCGCCCTATAAAACCAGTTGGGGCAAAGACGCCGTAATAACTGGTGGTGGTATCGGCTTAACTGTTCTGGGCTATTACCTCATTACACAAAAAGAAGATCTTACCCTTGCCGGGCTGGCAACGCGTACCCGTGACAAGGTTCCGTTTTTCGACAGGGGCAATGTTGGTTACTACTCTGAGAAAGCAGATAAAGACAGCTATAAACCTTTTAATGTGGCGTTCGGTTATCCTATTTTATTAATGTTGGTCAATAAAAACGAAAGGCAGAAGATTGGACAGATAACAGGTTTGTATTTGCAAACCATGTCTATAACCGGGGCATTATTTACCTTATCAGCAGGTGCTATTCATCGCAGCCGTCCGTTAGTATATGCCGGTTCAGGTGCATCAACAGATTACAAACTAAGCAGCAACAACCAGCGATCTTTTTTCGCAGGGCATACAGCGGCAACCGCAGCCGCCTCTTTTTTTGCGGCAAGGGTTTACAACGATTTCAATCCTGATTCTAAAACCAAATATGTTGTGTGGGCAGTAGCCGCAGCAACCCCTGCACTGGTTGGTTATTTAAGGTATAAGGCAGGTATGCACTTTTTAAGCGATAATATTTTAGGTTATGCCATTGGCGCAGCAACGGGTATACTGGTACCTCAATTGCATAAGACAAAATTGATGCGCAACGTTAGCATAACGCCGCAAGCCGGGTTAAAATACCAAGGCCTTGCAGTGGATTATAACTTTTAACAAAGCAGGCACCCACGTAAACATAAGCGGACTATGATCGTTTAAAGTAATAGAGATCTATACCTTCCGTTAAATTGATAACTGTAAATTATTTGATTGAAGAGAGTGACCAACAGTTTGCTCTCTTTTCTATTTAGCCGGAATGATCAACTTAAAACATGGGTCGTTTTATCGAACTTACACTTTTTATTTACCAATATATATTGCATGTTAATTCGTTTTGCTTTTGCGTTAATGGCCCTGGTGTTTTCAACAACCCTGATAGCCCAGAAAACAGAAGACAGTATTAAAGCACAAAAACCTTTTGAAGTTATAGTAAGAGCTTATGAACAGAACAGGCGGTTGCTTGAAGTGCCGGTTTCTATTGGGGTCCTCACTCAAAAAGATCTTAGCCGGTTTAATAATGTAAGCATTCTATCAGCGCTTAATACCATTCCGGGGGTTAAGATGGAAGAACGATCTCCGGGCAGTTATCGGTTAAACATTCGTGGTAGCTCGTTGCGTTCGCCTTTTGGTGTGCGAAATGTGAAGATCTATTACAATGGTATCCCCATAACCGATCCGGGGGGCAACACCTATTTAAACCAGTTTGGCTTTTATAATTTTCAATCGATTGAAGTTATAAAGGGGCCGGGTAGCAGTTTGTATGGGGCTGGTACGGGTGGTGTACTATTGATTGAAAGTGCTGATTTTAATAAAGAAGACCAGGTAAGAATTGACCATACAGTGGGGAGTTATGGTTTACAGCATACTTATGTGGCTGCCGCAACCGGCAACGAAAATGGTTATTACAAAGTCTCCTATCAGCACCTTCAAAGCGACGGGTACCGCGATCATACGGCTATGGATAAAGATGTGCTGGCGTTTGATGCAGGCCTTAAACTAAACAACAATGTTTTATCGGCTCACCTGTTGTATGGCGACCTTTATTATCAAACTCCCGGTGCGCTAACATTGGCCGAATACAATGTGAACGCAAGGGCATCAAGACCAAGAGCAGGAGCTGCGCCAGGATCTAACGAAACAAAGGCTGCCATTTATTTAAAATCTTTTTTTATGGGGGCCGACTACAAACAATATTTTAGCGACAAATGGCAAAATACCACTACGCTGTACGGAGCTTTTTCCGGGTTAAAGAACCCTGCTATCAGGAATTATGGCCGCAACAGCGAACCACATTTTGGGGGACGAACCATCTTTCAATATAAAACCATCGAACAGGCACCTTCCCAATTAACCTGGCATATTGGGGCCGAAGTTCAAAGGGCTTTCAATACCGTACAGGTATTTAGAAACAAGAGCGGCAACCCTGATTCCCTGCTTACAAATGATGAGGTAAACATCACCCGGTCTTTTGCATTTACACAATTATCGTGGCAAATAAACAATTGGCTTTTTACAGCAGGTGTTAGCATAAATGATAGTAAGATAAACCTGCTTAGAACGAGTAATGTGCCGGTAACTACTTTGGAACGTAAGTTTAAAAATCAACTGGCTCCACGACTGGCAGTGTTGTATAAAATTGATGAAAACATATCAGTGTATGGAAGCATTGCAAAAGGATTTTCACCGCCCACCATTAGTGAATTGTCGCCATCGGGCAGTGCCATTAATAACGGCTTAAATGCTGAAGCAGGAAACAACCTGGAAGTGGGTACCAAAGGAAGCGCCATACAAAATCGCCTGATCTGGGATGTGAGTGCTTTTTATTACAGGCTCGGTAATTCTATTGTACAACGCAGGGATGCTTTGGGAGGGGATTTCTATATCAATGCCGGATCGACCAGGCAAAAAGGAGTGGAGACTTTTGTAAGTTATCGCCTTGGAAAGTTTGTTGAAAAAGAGTTTAATACCCATTCTAAGGTTTGGATTAGTCACACCTGGTATCAATTCAATTATAAAGATTTTAAGCAGTTGAGTGCTGATTTTTCAGGCAATCGCCTTCCCAGTGTAGCGCCAACGTCTTTCACTGCCGGGCTGGATGTTTATTCTAAAACTGGTTTGTATGCTAATGTAACTTATCAATACACCGACCCCATTGCATTGAACGATGGCAATACAGCATTCGCCTCCTCTTATAATTTGTTAGGAATTAGAACCGGTTACAAAGCAAGGTTTGGCAAAGCATACAGGATAGAATTTTTTGCCGGTGCAGATAACCTGTTCAATGTAAAGTACAGTCTTGGAAACGACATCAACGCCTTTGGCGGACGTTATTACAACGTAGCCGCAGGTCGAAATTATTTTGCAGGAGTATCGCTGCAAATGATAAAGAAAAAGCAATAACAATTGAAGCTAACGTTCAGAACTCCTTACTTCCTGCAGATAAAAGTGTAGGTATTTTTTATTTTTTTGAGCCAGGCAATTGAGCACCGATAAGGCTTCTGTTGCGTCGCACTCGTGTACTGTAGAATAAACAGCGGCACTTTTAGTTTTAGAATAAAATCAAATTTCTAATGAGCAGTTAAGGAATTCTTAGGCTAAAGTTTTTTCATCTTATTTTTTTTAACCATTTTGTCAAAAGGTCGCAATTAGAACGCAGCCGTTACTTTTGCCTGTATGCCTGGGACTATTCGGCATTTATATGGTATGGTTCTTACATTATTAATCAAGTAATTTTAATGGTATAGAATTTTGCTAACCAGTTAATAAAAAACTTATGTTTAAATATTTGTTTGCCTTTTTATTAATATGCTGTTTGCTATCGTGCGGGGGTAATGCCAGCAGCGAAAAGGATATAGAAAAGTACGAAGCAACCAAAGTTCAATTAGCCAAACGGGAGACCAAATTTCCTGTTGAATTTTTAACCATAAACAGCACTAACAAGAGAAACCTTATTGGACAAACCGTAGTAAAAGGTGTTATAAAAAATGCGGCCACGGTTACGGCATACAAGAAAGTGAGGATAAAATTATTGTACTACAGCCAGGGGCAACTGGTAGAAAATCATGAGGAAGTTTATGATGACGTGATCTTACCCAACAACCAGCATGTGTATAAGGCCAAATATTTCACCCCAAAAAATACGGACAGTGTAGGAGTAAGTATCATGTCGGCCGAGGTGGTGGAGTGAATGGTGAATGCTGAATGGTTGAATAGTGAGTAGAAAGTAGAAAGTAGAAAGTAGAAAGTAAAAAGTAAAAAGTAAAAAGTAAAAAGTGAATAATGAATTGATATAGGTCAAATAAGGTACATGAACAGTGAATGTTAAAAGAGAAGTGAGCGGTGATACCATGCCCGAAACAGCATGGTCTGATAATTGAATGTTTCCCAAAAACTCAAACATGAAACACACTACATTTTTATTTGTTGTTGTAGCCCTTGGCCTTTTGGGCTCATGCAAACAAAAAAGCGAATATGTTGACCTGAACACAGGCAAAACCATTACTGTTAAGACCGATCCCGAAACAGGATATATTATTAACACTGAAACGGAGAAGCCCGTTTACCTGTACGTGGATAAGTCAAATGGAGATACCTTGTACGGTCGTACGGGTAAAGTGGTGAACAAAAAATTAGTGAGAACAGGGGAAAGCCATTTTAAATATGATGATGATGGTTCTTACACTTACACCAACGGCAGTTATGTAAAAAAAGTAGACAACGACGGAGATGTAAAAATTACAGATGGTGACTACAAAAAGAAGGTAGATGATGATGGCAGCTACAAAATAAAAGAGGGTGATTACAAAAAGAAAGTGGATGAAGATGGAAATATAAAAATTAAGGACGGCGACAAAAAGATTAAGATTAAAAAGGATTAGTTATAAGGGGCACTTTCATTAGTTGCGAAAGTAAAAACGGAGAGGCTGCAATTTTTTGCAGCCTCTTTTTT
>JAJAYD010000098.1 GCA_026786345.1 Chitinophagaceae bacterium | reverse complement strand
TTTTAATTCTACTTGCTTTGCTGGGAGCTTACACCAGTTCTTTTGCGTTTTTAACCCAGAGTACCTGGCGCTGGCGCAATAACGATGGTTCAGAAACAACTGCAACCTGGAGGGCAAATCAAAATACAGGCATTGCGTATAACTCCATTCATGAAGTGTTAAGACTTAGGTATGAAATTTATAATACCAACGGCAGCACAACCCAAACTGAAGACTCATTGCAGTATACTACAACTCCTGCAGTTGCTAGCTCATGGGTTAACATTGGTACCTATACTGGCAAAGCTTTTATATTGGCTTCGAGTATTAACACTGTTACGCAAAACCAGGCCACCACTTCGCAAATAACCGGTAATGCCTATGTATATTTTCCCGGTAAAACGATGGTTACAGACAGTGTGGCTGTAGGAGTTTTTATACCCCCCTCAAATCGTACCGAAATTGAATGGGCCATTATAGGAACAAACAATACCTCGCTCGGCGCTACTTATTATTTCAGGCATTGGGGTGCAACCGCCAATAATTTGCCTCCGGGAGCTACTTATGCATCGTTAACAACAGGAGCTATCCTCCCTATTAAACTTTCCGGTTTTTCAGTAAAAGGCGAAGGCTCCAAAGTCAAAATACAATGGTCCACTGAATCTGAACAAAACAACGACCGCTTCGAGGTCGAAAGAAGCGCCAACGGAAGAACATGGGAAGCAATCAGTACAGTAAAAGGGAAGGGAACATTCTCCTCAACTACCAATTACAGTGCATACGATAACAGTCCATTAAAAGGCACCAATTACTACAGACTTCAACAGTACGATATAAATGGTAAGTCTGCTTTTTCGGATGTTAAGTCATTAAAATTTGGAACCGTAAAAACTGTTATTACTGTTTCACCTAACCCGGCTCGTGGTGTTATAAATTTTAAGCTTGAAAACGAAAGTGCAAAAAGTGTTTTGGCAATATTGAGCGATGCCAATGGTAAGATCATTTATCAGCAAACATTCAACGATGTTCAGGCTAATACATTCAACAAACTAAATCTTCAACAGCCAACTGCTGGTATATACATTCTTAAATTAAAAGGCGAAGGTCTTTCAGAAAGTATAAAAGTGGTAGTGCAATAAACGTTTTTATTTTAAAAGGGAAAGCCAGGTTTTACAACAGGGCTTTCCCTTTATTTATCTTAGGAGCATACGGGGAAGTTATATGCAAAAAATTATAAAAAGTTTTTGGTTAGGTCCGCTCATTTCGGGCATGCTGTCCTTTATTGCTATATGTCAAATTAACTTCTATGCAAGCTGGATCTGTTTTGTCCCCTTATTTATTTCTATAAGTGCCACAACCGCAAAACAGACCTTTAAAAAAGGATTTTTATATGGCGTAGTGTTTTCAGTTGCCGCATTTTTTTGGATGATACCCGGTGCTGAACGCTTTACAGGTTCCAGTATACTTTATGGCATTGGCGTGTTTTTAATTTCTTCAATTTTTATTGCGCTCTTTTATGCAGGTTTACTTTTTTGCTTTGCAAAACTTAAGAAACCTGAAGACAATCTTCAGGCAGTTGTAGTCAACAGCATCTTGATTGCTTCAATTTATTGTGTTGGCGAGGCATTACTTACAATAGTATCAAGAGGGTTTCCCTGGTTTGATATACACGCAGGAAATGGATTGGCGGCGAATGATTTTTCAATTCAGCCGGCCGCTTATTTTGGTATTCATTTGCTCACGTTTTTTGTGTTGCTGATAAATTACCTCGCTGCATATTTCTTACTTCAAAAGGAATACAAAAGATTATTAATCCCCCTTGGTATTGTATTGTTATACCAACTGTCAGGTTATCTTACGCTTAGTACCTTCAATAAAATTCCCTTAGATAGTAAGCCATTCAAAGTGGCTGTTCTTGCTGAAAATATTTCTCCCGATATAAAGTGGGACGACCATACAGGTAATGTACTGGTGCAACGGCTGCTCGATCTTAACCGGTTGGCCACTACCATGAAGCCCGATATGATCCTGTGGTCAGAATCTGCTATTCCATGGACGTATAGTAAAGATGATGACCTGGTAAAAGAGGTGCTTAACATCACCAGGCCAGCGCAGGCACTACACATTATGGGTATTAATACGGCCTATAAAAACAATGAAATTTTCAACTCTGTCTATTGCATATTACCCAATGGTACTATAACCGGCAGGTACGATAAACAATACCTCTTAACCCTGATAGAAAAGCCATTGAATGGTATGCTTATGCCATTCTTCTCGAGTAAAGGTTTTGTTGCACGCAACAATGTAGAAAATACTGACCCTTTGCCTACATCTTTTGGCAAGGCGGGAATACTTATTTGCAACGAAGCCGCCATTCCTGCTGCCGCTTCAAAAATGGTACATAAGGGTGCACAGTTCCTGTTTAATATGAGTAATGATGGCTGGTTCAACGACACGTATATAGTTCGTCTTCACTTTTATTATGCACGGCTAAGGGCTGTGGAATCCAGGAAAGACCTGGCGATCAATAGTAACAATGGTTATTCTGGAATGATAAATGCTTCAGGTGAAATTATGGAACAGGAAAGAAGTGATGAACCGTTTGTGAAATTGGTTACAATACAGCCAAATAAAATCATGACAATGGCGTCGTCTTTTCCTAACCTTTTTGTTTACGGCTGTGCTATCTACATTCTTGTAATCAGTGGATTGAATTTATTCTTCCGCAGAAAGAACGTAC
>JAJAYD010000097.1 GCA_026786345.1 Chitinophagaceae bacterium | reverse complement strand
TGCTTACAATAAGGTTTTATTGCTGGAATATCTGGTGGAAAGAAACAAATTGTAGGTTGTAAGTTATAAGTTGTAAGTGAAGTTATTGACTATTGACCTTTGACCATTTACTATCGACTAACTCAGCTAAAGGCTGAAGGCAGAACGAAGCTTAACGCTTATTTCCTAATGCAAAAGGATCAGGGCTTAAAGCTAAAGGCTAATGAATAACCCGATATCTTTTGCCTATTTACCATTGCTTATTGCTATTGCCCATTGACCATTGCCTATTGCCCATTGCCCATTGACCATTGACCATTGCCCATTGACCATTGCCCATTGACCATTGACCATTGCCCATTCCCCATTGACTAATGACTAATGTCTAACCCGGCCGTCGCCTAACTCTCCTCTTCCTTCTGCATCATCAGGTATGCCTTAATAAATCCATCCAGATCGCCGTCCATAACAGGACCAACGTTGCCTACTTCGTAATCCGTTCTATGGTCTTTAATCATCTTATAGGGATGAAACACATAGCTTCTTATCTGGCTGCCCCATTCTATCTTTTTCTTGCTGCTGTTGGCTGCATTTTTTATTTCTTCGCGTTTACGCATTTCCGCTTCGTACAAACGGCTTTTGAGCATGGTCATGGCCTTTTCGCGGTTTTCGCCCTGTGTACGTGCCTGCTGGCATTCTACAATAATACCCGATGGTTTGTGCGTTAATCTTACAGCAGTTTCTACCTTATTTACGTTTTGTCCTCCTGATCCACCGCTTCTAAAGAATGCCCATTCCACATCAGCCGGGTTTACTTCTATCTCAATGGTATCATCAATTAACGGGTAAACATACACACTGGCAAACGATGTATGCCTGCGGGCATTGCTGTCGAATGGCGAAATACGAACCAACCTGTGTACTCCGCTTTCAGCCTTTAAAAACCCAAAAGCAAAAGATCCGTCAAACTGTAGCGTGGCGCTTTTTATTCCGGCGCCATCACCATCCTGCAGGTCGAGTTCGGTAACATTCCAGCCCTGCTTTTGTCCATACATCCGGTACATCCGCAACAGCATTTCGGCCCAGTCCTGGCTCTCGGTGCCACCTGCACCGCTATTGATTTGCACAATGCCCGATAGCTCATCTTCGGGCTGGTTCAGGGTGCTTTTAAATTCAGCTTCTTCAATAGCAGTAATGGCTTGCAGGTGCGCTTCTTTCACTTCTTCTTCCGTTGCTTCTCCAGCCTTCCAAAAATCAAAAAGCACAGCAAAATCTTCCACGGCTGTATCTACAGCATGGTACATTTTTGTCCAGTACTCATTAACCTTTATTTCTTTTAAAATACCGGTAGCCCGCACGTTGTCGTCCCAAAAGCCCGGCGAAAGAGAAAGTTGTTTATCGTTGGTTATTTTTTCAGCCCTTTGATCAACGTCAAAGAAACCTCCTTAGGACACCTACGCGGTCCCTCATATCCTTAATTTGCTCCTGTGTCATGTTGTACCGTTTGTGTTATTTTGACGGAATGCAAATGTAAGGGAAATGTTACCGCCGAATTTGATATTGACTAACATCAGTGCATTCCAAATTGTAGCAGAGTGATTCGTGAAAAGTGCGCAAGAAAGGCCGCTTGGAAAGATACAGTACAAGAGAGTTTTCATAAACCGGAATTAATATAACACAACCAAAGCTGCACAAGGTGACTACCGCCGGTAACCAAAAAACAGCGACAACTTAGAATGCAACCGACGAACAACTCCTGCAAACAAAACTTCATCTAATGGTTATTGAAATTAGGTTCATTTTATTGTTGATAGTAAGCTTTTAATAAGTGAATGCCTGATGTAATTTTACACCATTCAATTATAGATCGATTAATATGAAGCGGAGCATTTATCTGGCAGTGTTTTTTGCTTGCTTTAGCTTCGTAAGCTTTGGCCAGGCAAAATGGGAACTTGCCAAAAACAAAAACGGAATTAAAGTATTCACTTCTGTAGATGGTTTTTCAAAATTTAAAAGCATTAAGGTAGAAGCTGTAATTAATGGAACCATTGATAAATTGATCAGCCTGCTAAAAAATTCTGCTTCAAACAAAGAATGGATTTATGGAACGAAGGAAAGTTATATTCTGAAAAACGGGGGTAATAGCGAATATCTTTCTTATACCGAAACCGAGGTGCCCTGGCCGGCAAGCAACCGAGATATACCCCTCAGCATGCAAATTTCGCAGGATGTAAAGTCGGGCAAATTGCACATTACGGCAAAGGGAGTTCCTAATGCCATACCTGTAAAAAAAGGCATTGTACGCATTCCGTATTTCAATAGCTGGTGGAATGTGCAGGCCGATAAAGACAAATTATTTATTGAATACTTTTTGGAAGTTGATCCGGGAGGTAGTGTGCCGGCATGGATTAACAACCTGTTTGTTGCAAGGGGTCCGTATGAAACTTTTAGTAAGCTGGCTACGCTGTTGAGATAGAACTGAAACCAAATGTATTCTTACCAACTTTTTTTGTTCAACCTCGATTCTTCATTCTTCTATCTACTATATGCCGCCTTCTACCTTCTGCCTTCTCCACTGCACCTTTCACCTTCTTCCTTCTATCTCCTATCTTCCTTCCTTCCTGCTTCCAGCGCTTTCATCAATAGCTCACTTGTTTTTTTAATTTCTTTGGCGCTTCGCTTTGATACCGGCACATCGCGGTTTCCTGCTGCGGTACTCAATCTAAGCAGCACCGTTTTTTTATTATATAGATCCTGCAGGTCTTTCTTCCTGATGAGGTAATGATGTTGGTATACTTTGGTAAGACCCCCCTCATTTGCAAGCTGGTCGCCAATAGAAGACGCTGTAATGATCAATCCATCGTCCATTAAAAGATATACCATATCCGTTTTTTTAATGGCGCCTATATCATCCCCATAACCAACTATGTTTAACAATAAATGTTCGCCAGAAGCCGAAAGAGATAACCCCATGCCTGTTGTGTAGGCCGACTTTAAACTAACGATGGTCGTTTCAATATAACGCTGCCCTGTGAAACCATCAGTTTCATCTATTTTAATATTCTGGCTTAAGACCGCGGCAGGTATCAATAAAACAAACAACAATAACTTATTCATAAAAAGGTATTCAATCCAAAGGAACTATTTCAGAAATTACCGGGAAGGTAATAGTAAAAGTAGCACCTATACCTGTCTCTGGGATTGCGTGAATAATACCATGGTGGTTTGATGTGGCTATTCGGGAGGAAATGTTGATGATTTTAAAAAGGTTCATTTAATCGGAGGTTTATTCACAAACAATAGGACGCAACAGCAATAACAACTCATTGAAAGAATTGGGTTTTGTTATCAGGTCCTGAGCTCCAAGTTTCTTTACATCTTCTATCGTGCGGGGGTTTCTACTGGTAGTAAAAACAAATACCGGTATATGTTTCAGGCTCTCGTCTTTTTTTATTCTTTGTAAAAATTCGTGGCCATTCATTAAAGGCATGTTCAGATCGAGGAAGATCAAGTTTGGTATTACTTCCCTATTGTTGAGTTTTCTCAATGCATCTTGCCCGTTACCGGATACCCTACAATCAACGTTTTGATCAATATTTTTAAGAGCTGAAATAAACAGCTCCTGGTCATCAATATCATCATCTATTAAAAAAATTTGTTTAAAGGGCATAGGTTAAAGTTGTAAATGGCAAATGTAAGATTTATTACAATTTTTATTTCAAACACGCATAATCAACGCAAACAACAAACAGATATTTTAAACCGGCCTAAGATAAAATTGGTTAATGAAGGCAATCCTAAAGTCGAAAACCATGAAACTAATCAAAGGTTCTTATAGGGTGATGGATTGGCATAAAAGTCTAAAGTTGTAGCAGCGAATAAAAGTTCTTTTTCAGGCTTAAACATATCTTTGGCTCGTAAGTAATTGTCAATGTAAGCATGATACCCTATCAAGTTACCATCTCTTTCAGGGATAAAAAATAAATAGGTTTTACCCCGGTTTTCAAGATAACTTCTTAAGTCATCCACTTCCTTTGATTGTATTAGTATCACCAGAATAATCTTCATCTTTCAGGGTTAGATTGGCGGGACTGCCAGCTGTAAAAATGAGGTTTGAATAATCATCAAAAGAATTTTTTGCATTCGCTTTGGCCGGTTAGGCATGGAGGGTCAGCTTTCCTCAGATAATGTAATATTTGAAAGCTAATTTTTTGCCTTTTTGGATATTGCCTATAAACTATCAAGTTTTAATATAAATTGATTGACAAAGGTGCTAAAGTAACCTCTCTGTACTTACACCCCGAGGATTCAATAAAATCCAAAGAGAATTATGTAAGATATCATAACAACGCGGGTGCTATAACCATGCACCAATTTGAGGGAAGGGTGCAGCATAAGAATAAAAAATGGGTTTGGATATTGACCCGTGAAATAGTTTTTAAACGCAATGCAGAAGGCAAACCATTGCAGGTGTTGGGGTCGGCACTTGATATTACTTTACGGAAAGAAATGGAGCAGTCCCTGGTTTACAAAACCATGCAGTTGCAACAATCCAACGTAAACTTGGAGGAATTTGCACATGTATCCAGCCACGATTTGCAGGAGCCGCTACGAAAGATATCAACCTTTGCAGACCGATTGTTAATATCGCATTAAAATGCTTTTTCTTACAAAGGACAAAATTACCCGGGTAAAATTGTGTTGTCTGCCAAACACATGCAGCAACTTATCAACGATATACTTTCCATATCTGTAATATCGGGCGACAAATCGTTTGAATGGAGTAATCTCAGCTTGCGGGTTGAAGGTGCATTGCAAACACTCGAATTTAAAATTGAAAACCAACAGGCAATTATACAAGTTGATGCGCTGTAGCATACGGGTAGACTTCATTTCAATATTATTCAGCACTGTGCAGATGCAGAGTTATTTGCAAGTGAGCTCCTGTATTTCTGAAACAAAAAAACGGATCGCACCAAACTTTTAAAAGAGTGTGCGATCCGTTAAATATATGATCAGTAAACAATGATAGTTACGAAAAACGATGCATGACAAATGATTGTTTAGTATGGTGCAGTTACTATTAAGACACGCCAAATGGTGCCACCAACGCCAGTACTTCGGCGGCTGTCAATGGTTCATCAAATGCTTCAGACGCTGCGTTGGCAGAAATAGCCTGTCCATTAATATTGGTAATTAAAATACCAGCTTGTGTAACATTATCTTCACGAACATAGTTACCATTTGCAGCCGCAATACCAGTATCATTCGCGCCTGTTATGTATGACTTGATTGTTGGTGCCTGCCCGTTCATTCTGCGCATACTTCTAATTTTTGCAGCATGTCTTGCCTCTATAGCATGTATGCCTAAGGCTGCTGTTAAATATACTTTTTGACCAAGTAATTCACCCGCACGTCCTTTGTACGCCCTTACGCCAGTATCTTCTAATACCTGCGCAACGGCAAGAAAAGTAGCATAGCTTGTAAATACTGTAGGGAAAGTTCCTTGTGCCGTAAAATCGTAAGCAACTTTCTCGGACACAGGTGTTGCTCCGGCAGCCGTTATAACAGTCTTTAAAAAATTAACGTGCTTAAGTTCGCTTTCGCGGATGGTATCTATTGCAGTCTTCTCAGCACCTGCAGGAATGGGAGCTAACACAGAACCTCTTTCGTAAAAACGATACTCAAAATGCTCTAATGTTAAAGCATATTGAAGTACAGCAATAACGCCTGCCGGAACCGTTTGACCATAGGCCTTATTAAGCATCGAACCTATTCCCAGGGGTGCAGCAACTATTGCAACCTTAGAGCCGATACGGAAAAAATCCTTCATTGCTTTTCTGCGGGGACTGATACGTTCGTATATATCTCCGTCAACTTTTTCTATTTCATCTAATATGTTTGCGATATTCATAATATTAAGTTTATCCGGTGGGTAAATTGCTTGCGTTTATTTTAGTTTTGATGTAGGTACCCGCTATGGCTAAAACTTCGGCCGGTGTGCGGGATATGTTTACTGATGAGGCATCAACCTGGTTGCCTAAGAATGAATTAGCTGATACCAGCTCACGAATTAAAGCCGCGTGTCTTGCTTCTACTGAAACAATTTTTCCGGCAAGCAATAAGTAGTTAGCATCTTTAAATAAATATCCTGCTCCATCGTACGCACTTACACCAAGATCTTCAAATGCCATTGCGGTACCTAATACACTGGCACGACTCGAAAAATTGATTGAACTAAAATCAACTTCCAAACCTGGTATAGCGCTACCACCTAATGCATTTTTAAAAAATTCACGATGCACAATTTCATGATCGCGAATATCTTTTAAAAAGATAGTTTCTTCGGCTGTTATTCCAGAGTAAGGAGTAGTGATTACCTGGATATAAAAAGCAGCTTCTAACTGTTCAAGGGCGTATGCGTAATTTAATATTCCAGTGTCGCCACTGCCGAGATTAGTGCCATTATTGTCATCATTTTTTTTACAGGCTGCTAATAATGCAACTCCTGTTGCAGCTCCGGCAAAGCCCAGGAATTTTCTGCGTGATAGCGGGTTAACACCAGTATCCTTGTCAACTAGCATTTCCCTTTCTAAAGCTGTTTCTTTTGTCATGATAATTAAATTTATTTATTGATAATGTCAAAGGGTGATTTATATAAAACCCCTCGATTTGAAATACGAATAAATATTTAAACCAGTTTTAAATTTTTTAATATTTTTTTATAAATACATTCTGTTTGTTCAAAAAAAATGATATTATTTATAACAATCAATGATGCGAAATGAGGGCATCTGCTTGCCGAAAAATATTCTTAAATGATACGAAGGTTTCTTAGAAGAAATGACGATACTAAAAGTATTTGAAGACTTGATTTGTAGTGGATTAAGTTAGCTAACCCTTAGCTTTTGTCGTTACTGAAATTGATAAAATATTTTACAATATTTCTTTATTAAATCGATTAATATTTTAAGCAGGAAATCCATATTTTAATTAGGAAAAAAAATAAATAATTCTATTGAAATATAATTTAAAAAGGCAAATTA
>JAJAYD010000096.1 GCA_026786345.1 Chitinophagaceae bacterium | reverse complement strand
CTGCACTATCAATTGCACTATCAAGTAAACCAGAACAAACACAGGCTCTTTTTATGCAGGCTTATGGCATTGGTTCGGCAGTAGGTATTACTTTACCACACAGTCGTAACCAGGAGTATGAAGCTGATAAACTGGGTTTAATTTATGCTGCTCTTGCAGGTTATAATCCACGTGAAGCAATTCCTTTATGGCAGAGAATGGAAGCACAAAGCAATGGGCAGAAGCCACCGGAGTTTTTAAGTACACACCCTTCAGAAGGAAACAGGATAGGCCGTTTACAGCAACAAATGCCCGAAGCGCTTAAATATTACAAGCCAATAAGATAAAAAGGGCGTTTTATACACTTATTAATGGTAAAAGTTCATTTTAATTTAATTAAGGTGGACTTTTTTGTTTATAATAAGGTACATTTTTCTACCTTTGCGCTCTTATATTTTCGATAACCCTTAAATCTTTTTGAGGCATGTCGCATCAAAGTTTGTTTGAAAAGTTAGAATTGAAAGATGAGCGAAACCTGTTAATCCAGGGATTACCCTCATCCATCGAGAAACAGTTCATTAAGTTATCGTATTCTAAGAACGTTACCCCGCTGCTGAAACTAAAGAAGATCGATTTTGCTTTGGTATTTGCAATTAATGTAAACCAGTTAAATGGTATTTTACGCGAAGTAATTCCTGCCTTGCATAAGGAAGGAAAACTTTGGGTTGCTTATCCCAAAACTACCAGCAAAATTTCAAGCGATCTTAATCGTGATTGCAGTTGGTCGGTACTTACTCAGAATCAATACGAAACTATTGTACAGGTAGCTCTCGATCACGTTTGGAGTGCGCTCCAGTTTAAAAAGACAGATCAAATTTCTGCCGCCGCTGCCCTTGCTGATGAAGCCCCGGTAGAGTTGGTTGAAGAAGAATTCGACAAGCAGATTTCGGTACTTCCATCAGGGTTGGAGAAGATTTTTACCCGCCACAAAAAAGCGAGAGATTTCTTCCAGAATTTATCTGTAACCAATCAAAATGAATTCGTTACCTGGATTGAAGGAGCGAAGAAAGAAGACACAAGAAAGCGCAGGCTTGAAGCTACGGTCGAAAAGCTTCTGGCAGGAAAGAAGAGTCCATCAGAAAAGTAAAGGTCACTCCGTAATAGAAAGTGCATTCATTAACCGTGGATGCACTTTTTATTTTGCCCTATGCGAACCACCCCCAAACATTCATTTTCCCTTCAGGTCTTTATTTCAAATTCGAAAGAAACTTTACACATTTATTTGCCGGAATCCCACTTTTATTTAAGTATGACGGTACCGAGCAAAATAGTAATCTTTTGCTCTTCTTCTTTTAATTGCTGGTGAATTTTTATAAGGCTTAGCTGTTCATCAAACTGCGTTGTTTTTTCCATATCCCGCTGGTTCTCTTCAAACATCTTTTTAATTTTTCGTAGCTTGAAGTAATTGGTACTCATCAAAACATCTTGCCGGCTTATATCCCGGTTGGTTATGTTCAACCCTTCAAGCACCTTATCCCAGTTGGGGCTTAACTCATAGGGATGAATATCGATATTGGTTACAATTTGCCTTATTGCCGGGTCTTCGTGATAAAGCAGGCTTTTGCTTGTGGGCTGTAAGCCGTTTTGATATTGTTCGCGGTACACTTCCAACACATGCTCCAACTCAGGATTGTCAAAGTGGAAAAAGTCGAGCTCCTGAAATATGTAATCAGCCATTGTTTTTTCTTCATCCCACGGTAGCAGACCATACTCCAACAGCACACGCAGCACATTTTTTTCCTGCAGATCATCATTATAAATCAGGTCAATGATATCGTCAGTGGCGCTTTCGTCTTTCTCCACTTTAAACGAAGAAGATTCATAGTTGTGTTTTTTCTCATCTTTTTCAACCTTATCGCGTTTGTATTTATTAACCAGGTTGTTGAGGCCACCTTCATCAATTTTTAAGAATGCTGAACACTGTCTTATATAGTCCTGCTGCTTCGTAAAATCTTCAGCTTTATTTATTTTGCTAAGCGTTTCGGCAACCTGGTTTACTACTGCGGCTTTTTTGCTGGTGTCATTTCCGGCATCCTTAAGCATCACCTCCATTTGAAAAAGGATAAAATCCTTTTTATTAGCCTCTACAAATTTTCTGAATTCATTTACCCCAACTTTATTTACATAGCTGTCGGGGTCTTCGTTGTCCGGTATCAATACCAGCTTTACGCTCAATCCTTCTTCAAGCGCCATGTCTAACCCACGTAACGCTGCTTTAACGCCGGCGCTGTCTCCATCGTAAATAATAGTTAAGTTGTTGGTGTACTTTCTTATCAACCTCAGTTGGTCAATCGTTAAAGAGGTGCCACCGCTGGCCACAACGTTTTCAATACCTGCCTGGTGCAGGCTTACCACATCGGTATAGCCTTCGACCAACAGGCATTCGTCCAGTTTGTCGATTGATTGCCTGGCAAAAAAGGTTCCGTATAAGATCTTACTTTTTACATACAACTCATTTTCGGGAGTATTAATGTATTTGGGCGCCCTGTCGGTTGTCTTTATAACCCTTGCCCCAAAGCCGATTATTTTACCGGTTGTGTTGTGAACAGGAAAAATGATCCGGCCGCGGTAGTTGTCCATCGGTACCTCGTTACGAACAGCTACCAACCCGCTTTTTTGCAGGTACTCAATATTGTATTGATTTTTTAAAGCTTGCTTTGTCAGGTCGTCCCGTTGGTCAAGGTTGTAGCCAACCTGAAATTTTCGAAGTACCTCTTCCCTAAAACCCCTTTGTTTTAAATAGCTTAAAGCAACATCATTGCCTTCGTCAGTAGAAAACAGGTTATGAGAAAAGTGCTTTTGTGCAAAGTTGTTGATGATGAAAAGGCTTTCTGCAACCTGTTGTTGTTGTTTTACCTCGGGGCTAACTTCTGTTTCCTCAACATCGATATTGTATTTTTTTGCCAGCCATTTTAAAGCTTCAACATAAGAGTATTTCTCATGCTCCATTAAAAACCCTACAGCATTCCCGCTTTTGCCACATCCAAAGCATTTGTAAATTTCTTTGCTGGGCGAAACAGTAAACGACGGAGATTTCTCGTTGTGGAAAGGACAGTTGCCGAGGTAATTAGCGCCCCTTTTTTTTAGTTTCACAAACGCTCCCACTATCTCAATAATGTCTATTCTGCTGGTAATTTGTTGTATGGTATTGGGAGAAATCATTTGCTGCTATAAACAGCAAAGATCGTTAGTTATCACAAAATAGGGGCGGTTTAAAACCTCAGTAGGTAGTAAGTTCACTGACATCATATTTTTGAATTTGAAAATCGATCAAGTCCAATAGATCCTTCGACAATCAGATAAAGTATTCAGGGATTTTTCATGGTAGGTTTACCGGGCCTGCCAACATTTTTGGGTCTTTATTTTATGAAAAGCGAAACACGATTTGCAGCTTGAAGTTTTGATAGAACAATTAATTTTATTTGGCGTTTTATGCAATATCCGGATGTTTAAGATTTTCGCCTCTTGTCTTTAAATTTTAGTGATGATTGTGCAGAACCAAAAAATGCTCCATGTACTTTTGGCCGACGATGATTCAGATGATTATTTTCTTTTTAATAAGGCTATTCTTCAGATTAAATTGCCTTTGCGATTTTCTTATGCCGAAGATGTCATAGAACTTCTTTAAGTGTTAGAGCAGGGCAATGTACCCGACGTATTATTCCTTGATGTTAACCTGCCCAATCTAAATGGTATTGAATGTTTAAAACTGATTAGAAGTAATACAAAGTTCGTACACTTACCGATCGTAATTTATTCTACCACCTATTTTAAACCGACCATTGAAGCTGCTTTAAGTCTGGCGCAAATCTTTTTATTGTAAAGCCCAATTTGTTTAAGTAGTTGGTGGGCATTGTTGAGCGAATATGCAATAGAGAAGGGACCTCCAACATGAGTACTCCGGCCCCTGAATTTTTTAAAATGGAAACCAGCATATAATGGGCGTTTACGTTAAGTATCCTATTTTGCTTAGCAATTATAAAGGGTAAGTTCTTTGTAGATATAGTTCCCCTTTTTCATAGGTTTTCGCAAAATTCATAATCTATTTTTATTCTATTTTAAGATATTGTTTAATTTTTTTAAAAAGATTGTCCAAAAGTATCAGATTATGTAAGATATTTTTAGGCTTGACTATTGCAATACACTTTAGAGCCTTTATATCCAATTGGCCTTATCTATAATTTTGACTAAGAATGCTAAATAACAATAATTGGTGAACATAAACAGAGAGATATTAGACCATGAATTGATTGCCCTCCTTCAGAAGATAGAAAAAGCGGCTTTTGAATTTTTGTATGACAAGTATGCCCCTATGCTATATGGCATCATCTGCAAACTTGTAGAGGATAATTGGCTGGCGGATGAGATTTTGAAAAAATCTTTTGTTCAGATATGGCATCAACTTGCCTCAATTCAGCATTCAAGGTGCAAGTTGTTTATTTTAATGCACAACATTACCCGCAATATTGCCATGGAGGAATTGAATAAAACCATCAACATGCACAACGATAAAGAAGAAAACTATCGTTATAAAAAAGCCAGCGTTGCCAGTTTTGGTGCAATAATGTTGTCGTAGCTGGTAAAATTTTGTTCCTGAAACTCTTCTGCAAATAAGTTAAAAGCTCAGCATACGGCGGTTTAGTTCAATATTTCGTATACCATCACCGGGTTGGTTTTATTTTTAAACGTAACGTTGCCCACCTGGTTAAAATTAAAAGATTCCTTTACTTTTTCCCATGCAGATTCAGCAATCATAATCTGTCCCTCTTTGGCTGATGATTGCAATCGTTGGGCGGTGTTTACTACATCGCCAATAACAGTATAATCCAGGCGTTTTAAATTTGCAGAACCTATATTTCCAGAGATAACTTCTCCCGAATTAATTCCTATAGCAACTTTCGGAAAAAATGGTAATTCGCCTGGGTTTTGGATCAAATCTTCAATCTGTTTTCTTACATCCAAACTTGCATCGATGGCCCGATCCAGGTGAAATTCTCCCTTAAACACAGCCATTACTGCATCGCCAATAAACTTATCAATATATCCGCCATGTGCAATAATGCCTTTCACCATTACATCAAAATACCTGTTTAAGAGTTTTACAACCTGATCGGCAGGTTCTTTTTCGGTAAGTGCGGTAAAGCTGCAAATATCAATGAAAACTATAGTAGCTGTAATGGTTTCGTTTTTCAACAAGCTTACCTCAAATTCCTGGCCATTCATAAAATTCAATACGTTTTCGTCAACGTACATTTTTAAAATGTTGTTTTCTTTAATGGCCTTAAGGGTTTCTTTTAACTGGTTAACATGTTTCAATGTTTTTTCAATAGTAAGTTCCAGGTCGTCAAAGTTTACCGGCTTTACCACAAAATCGAAGGCGCCGCGGTTCATGGCAGTTCTAATATTGTCCATATCGCCATAGGCAGATACCATTACCGTTTTTATTAATGGATTGGAAGCAGTAAGGCGTGCAAGAAGGTTCAGTCCATCAAGCTCAGGCATATTAATGTCGCTTAAAACAATTGCTATATCGGGATTGGCCGCGATTTTTTCCAGCGCTTCATTACCGTTCAATGCAAAAACGAACTCGTATTTATTTTCCCGTATTTGCTTTCTGAATTTTTGTTTGATCAACATTTCAAGATCAACCTCATCATCAGCAACTAAAATTTTAGCCATCATTGTTTAGATTTTGAGTTTCTCCTTTAACTGAAGAAAATCAATAGGTTTAGTAAGAAAATCGTCGGCACCCAGTTGCATTGCATGGTTGTAGTTTTCGGCATCGCCATAAGCCGTTACCATCATAACAACAGGTGGAGGCGTTTTATATTGGTTCTTAATATATTTCAATAATTCAAGGCCACTCATGCCCGGCATGTTTATATCCGACAAAATAAGCACCGCTTCGTGATTGTGGTCTTTCATATAATTCATTGCCTCTTCGCCCGAAGAAGCAAAAGCAAAATTCACTGTTTTAGCCCTAATCTCTTTCCTGAAGCGTTGTTCAAATAATGTTTGCATGTCCTTTTCATCATCCACAACTAAAATGTTCATAACACGTAGGTATTGATTGTCTTCTTTAATTAGTAAAATACTCTTATTAATCTGAATTAAGATATCATCTAAATATTACTTTTATTTGATCATCAACGCTTGCTTCGGCAAAGTACTCATAAATACAGGTCAGTTTGTTTTTACCCTATATAACCGCTTTGGTTATGGGTATTTGAATAATAAATTCCGCATATTCTCCTTCCTTTGTATCAACCGTCATCTTGCCATTATGTACTTTATAAATAATGTCGTAGCTGAGCGATAGCCCCAGCCCGGTACCTTCGCCTGAAGGTTTGGTTGTAAAAAACGGCTGGTAAATTTTATCCAAAACTTGTTGGGGAATGCCCATACCGTTATCTTTTACACTAATCCAAACAATATCCTCGCCATCCTCGCCACCATTTTTTACCAGTTTGGTAATCACGGTAACCTTTGGATCAAACGAAGGATTTGTCTGCGCAACTGCTTTCTTTTTAGCTGCTACCGAATAAAAAGCGTTGGTATACAGGTTGAGAAAAACCCTTCCAAGATCCTGCGGTACAATTTCAACCATACCGATGCCTTCATCGTAATGCGTTACCATTGTAGCGTTAAAGTTTTTGTCTTTTGCTCTTAATCCATGATAACTAAGGCGCAGGTATTCATCAGCCAAAGCATTGATATCCACCGGTTCTTTTTTTCCGGTACTGCTTCTTGAATGTTGCAGCATTCCCTTTACAATTGCATCGGCTCTTTTACCATGATGCGATATTTTGTACAAATTCTTCTCTATGTCCTGCGCTATCTCAATGACCGCTTCAGCGTTTCCTGCCTTCAATTCTTCTTTCATTTCGCCAATCAACTCTACACTCACCTCCGAAAAATTGTTTACAAAATTTAAAGGATTTTGAATTTCATGGGCTATTCCCGCAGTAAGCTCACCCAGCGAAGCCATTTTTTCTGCTTGTATCAATTGTTTTTGAGTTGACTGCAACTCAACCAACGTTGTTTCAAGCTCTGCGTTTTGCCGGGTAATTTCGTGGGTGCGTATAGCAACCAATGTTTCAAGTTGCACTTTTTGCTCTTCAATAATTCGGTTTCTTTCCTCCTCCAACAACCTTTTTTGTCTTTCCTTTTCCAGTAACTTTCGTTCCTTGTTTGCCAGCAATATCACGGCCGTCATCCAGGTAATAGCAATGGCATTGGCAATGTCGAAAAACTTATCAATTTTCTTATAAATACCTGGAAATACGTTCTCGAACAACGCTGTTAAAAACAGCAGGACCATTAACGGAATAAGCCCGATCATCAACTTACGGGCAGGTTGAAACATGTCTAATTGAAAAGTAGCCGCTATTAAAATTACCTCAACCAATTGCCACAACCAAACTGTAATATGACTTACATGGAAAACGATTTCCAAAACCATTAAAGCCAACGTTGCAAAAAACGACAGGTTTAATAATCTATCCCACTCGGGATTTGGGGAGAAGGTTTTCAGGGTTTTTCGAAGATACCTGAGGTATACCAACACAATAATAGCCTCTGCATTCATAACGGTTTAGTAAGGTGGCAATAAAGTTATAGTAATCATTAGTAAGCAGGTAAATATCACCATATAAATTTTACATCCATGAATGATATAACCGACAACACCATGTGAGTATGCAAAAGCATCAGCAGATAAGTTTAGTGCTCTAATGTATTATTTAAATATGAGTTTTTTGCTTGAATAAATACAAACCAAATAGTAAAAACTGATGGGCGGCTTGCATTTTTTTGATTGGCTGTTGCCAATTTTCAACTCCGCCCGCCTCCTTATCTTTGCCGCCTTATGCATTATGTTACAGTAGAAAATCTTACAAAGAGTTTTGGTATCAATCCACTCTTCAACAATATTTCGTTT
This sequence comes from Chitinophagaceae bacterium, assembly GCA_026786345.1. Classification (GTDB taxonomy): domain Bacteria; phylum Bacteroidota; class Bacteroidia; order Chitinophagales; family Chitinophagaceae; genus Segetibacter. The sequence goes on along the minus strand of JAJAYD010000096.1, from coordinate 7,321 downwards.
CATATAAACGAAGGAGATAAAATAGCATTGGTGGCCCGCAATGGCACGGGCAAAAGTACCCTGTTGAAAATTTTAAGCGGAGAGGAAACGCCTGACGATGGAACGGTGTGGATTAATAAGGATGTGACTGTTGCGTTGTTTGAGCAGGATCCAAAATTTGTGGAAACTAAAACGATCCTCGAAAATATATTTCATACAGAAAACCCTGTGTTGAAGGTTATTAAAGAATATGAAGCGGCTGTTGAAGCCGATGACGGAGTAGCTATTGCTGAAGCGCTGGGTATCATGGACGAGCTGGATGCCTGGACGTTTGAAGCTAAAGTAAAAGAGATTTTAAGCAAGCTCAATATCCACCACCTGCAGCAGACAGTTAACAGCTTAAGCGGGGGACAGCGTAAAAGAGTAGCCCTGGCTCAAACATTAATAGATATTGGTTTTGAGCACCAGCATACCTTATTAATTATGGACGAACCTACCAACCATCTTGATGTTGAAATGGTTGAGTGGCTGGAGCATTACCTGAATGGCGAACATGTTACCTTATTAATGGTAACCCACGATCGCTACTTTTTGGACGCTGTATGCAACGAAATTTGGGAAATGGATCGTTCGGAAATGCATAGTTACAAAGGTGATTATGCCAATTACCTGGAGAAGAAAACAGCACGAATTGAAAGTGAACTTTCAACAATAGATAAGGCAAAAAACACCTATAGAAAGGAGCTGGAGTGGATGCGTAAGCAGCCTAAGGCCAGAACCACTAAAAGCAAAAGCAGGCAGGATAATTTTTACGAAGTGGAAGCGATAGCTAAAAAGAAAATTGAAGATGCCCAACTGCAATTGAATGTAAAAATGAGCAGGCTGGGTGGAAAGATTGCCGAGTTTAAAAAAGTAAACAAAGCCTATGGTAATAAGGTAATTATGAAGGGTTTTGATTACACTTTTAACAAAGGCGAACGCATTGGTGTGATAGGCAAGAATGGGGTAGGTAAATCAACTTTTTTAAATATTCTGCAGGGGCTTGAAGAGGCTGACAGCGGTAAAGTGAATATTGGCGAGACTATTATTTTTGGAAATTTCTCACAACAGGGTCTTGAGTTTAAAGAAGATATGCGGGTTATAGAATATGTAAAAACATTTGCTGAAAGTTTTCCGCTGGCAAAGGGTGGCAGCATCAGTGCCTCGCAATTTTTGGAGTTATTTCTTTTTCCCGGCGATAAGCAATACACTTATTTAAGCTCGTTAAGCGGTGGAGAAAAGAAACGGCTCCAGTTGCTGGTCATTCTTTTTTCGAACCCCAATTTTTTAATACTCGATGAGCCTACAAACGATTTGGATTTGCCAACACTCGGTGTGCTCGAAAACTTTTTAAGCGAGTTCCAGGGCTGCCTGTTAATTGTAAGTCACGACCGTTATTTTATGGACCGGTTGGTAGATCATTTATTTGTTTTTGAAGGCGGTGGGGAGATAAGGGATTTTCCCGGTAATTATAGTTTATATCGCGAGTGGCTGAAAGCCAACGAAAAAAAGGCAGATAAATGGAGCGCCCTTGAAACGAAAAAAAGTAAGGGTGAGGCAACAGATACCGTTGCAGCAGGCAAAACCTCTATTGCCACAGGCAATGATAAACAAGCTTCAGCCGATAAACAGCAGGCTATTGCGGGTAAAAAAGCGGGCTTTAAAGAGAAGCGTGAATTTGAAATTCTTGACAAGGATATAAAAGCCCTTGAAGCAGAGAAAAGTGCATTGGAAACCAGCTTAAGCAAACTGCCTTTTGGCGAAATAGCAGATGCAAGCATTAAAATAGGATCGTTGACAACCTTGTTAGCTGATAAAGAGATGCGGTGGCTTGAGTTGAGCGAAATGATGTAAATACTTATGCTAAATGTTGAATGTTGGTGGTTGGTAGTTAATCGTTGAATTGAAAACAGAAGTAAGAAATTAGTAGATAGTAGATAGAAGAAATATAGAAACATTCATTTTTAAGATCAATCATTGGCTTCAGAAGTAAAGACATCGTCGAAGATTATAAAATCCCATCTGTTATTATTCAGCATTCAACATTTACCATTCAAAATAAATTATATGGAATTATTAGGAGTCGGCTCACGCATTAAACATGCTTCTTATGGCGATGGGGTGGTTATTCGCCTCCATAAACGGGTTTATGAGGTTTGTTTTATTAGCGAAGGAATTAAAATGGTAGCCAAGGATTTTGCAGTGGAAGTAATAGAGCAAATAGAGCCTGCATACAATGTAAGCTTTAGCGATGCCGAAGATGCACTGATAAAAATATTGAGAGAGTGGAGCGATATTACGGAGGTTGTTTCCCTGGGCGACCGGTGGAAAAACGGTATGATGATCCTGCGTCCGGGAGACAAGACCCTGAAAGAAAAAGAAGTGGAGATTGAAGTGTTCTTCCATAAGATTGTAATGCTGCGTGACCGCCTGCGTGTAATGGAGCAAAAAATAAATGCCCATAAAATTTTAACCGACGAAGACAAGGTTGACCTGCAGCAATACATCACCCGTATTTATGGAAGCCTTACTACGTTTAATGTGCTCTTTAAACATAAGTTCGATCAATTTGAAGGGGAGGTAGGAGGTAAGAATAGTTGACGAATTATTTTGTACCACACATCTTTCCTTCTTCAATAACCTAAAATATCTGCAACTTTTTCAATTATACAAGCAAGCCTATAAAGGTTTATCAAGGGCAACCTGGTATTTATCGCTGGTAATTCTCATAAACCGAAGCGGTACCATGGTGGTTCCGTTTATGACCATTTATGCAACGCAAAGGCTGGGGTTTAGTATTACCCAGGCGGGATTGATTATGGCACTTTTTGGCGCCGGTAGCATAGTAGGTGCATTTATAGGTGGCAAGATCAGTGACAAGCTGGGCTTTCAAAATGTACAGTTGTTTGCCCTATTTGGCGGTGGAGCCATGTTTATTGTTGTAGGCTACTTAACCAGTTTTACCTCCCTGGGTATTGGCGTGTTTATATTGAGTGCTATCAACGAAAGTTTTCGCCCCGCCAATTCATCTGCCATTGCTTATTACAGCAAACCCGATAACCGTACCCGATCGTATTCGTTAAACAGGTTGGCTATTAATTTGGGTTGGGCTTTTGGCGGCACATTGGGTGGTTTTTTGGCAGCACATAATTATCATTTATTGTTTTGGGTTGATGGATTGACCAACATTGGTGCAGGCATTTTGCTTTTAATTGTACTGCCCATGGCCCGGACGTTAAAGCAGCAACTCATCAAACAAAAGAAGGACAACATTCACCGGGTAACCTCCGCTTACAGCGATGCAGCCTACCGTTGGTTTATTGTATTAACCGTTCTTTTTGCGTTTTGCTTTTTTCAGATGTTTACCATTTTACCGTTGTATTACCGCACCGTTTTGCAAATAAGTGAGGAGCAAATTGGCATACTGATGGCGATTAACGGGCTAATTATTGCCTTTACTGAAATGGTGTTGGTATATAAGCTGGAAAAATCGGCGACCGCGTTTAAAAACATAACCTATGGGGTATGGCTCATCGGCATTTCTTTTGGCATCTTTAACCTGCTGAACGGACAATTTTGGCTGGCATTTATCAGCACAGTGGTTATCTCTGTTGGCGAAATGCTTTCAATGCCTTTTATGAATTCTTACTGGATCAGCCGAAGCAATGACTATAACCGGGGCGACTATGCAGCATTGTATACCATGGCCTGGGGAACGGCGCAAATTGCATCCCCATCACTTGGTGGATATATAGCCGATCATTACGGGTTTAACCTTTTGTGGTGGATCATTTGCTCCATCGCAATTTTTACAGGTCTGGGTTATTACCGATTGATGGCGGGCAAAAAGCAGGTAGCCGAGGCAGTTGCCTGAGAATTATTTCCGAACGATATCAATTATCAATCGTTAGGATTATTGCCTCAAGTTTTACCGGATTACATTCACTTCGACTATAAAAAATAATCCGGCAAAAGCAGCTTTTAATTCCTGCTTATCCCGGATCACCATAGAAAACCAACATTAGGGCTACATAATTTCAAGCAATTCTACATCGAAAATTAATGCACAATTTGGCCCAATCTGCGCACTTACCTGGCGGTCGCCATAACCAAGATCTGCAGGTATAAAAAAACGCCATTTGCTTCCTTCCGACATCAATTGTACACCCTCTGTCCAGCCCTTAATAACCATGTTTAATGGAAATTTAGCCGGTTGTCCACGTTGAACAGAACTGTCGAAAATAGTACCGTCGATAAGGGTGCCATGATAGTGGCACTTAACAGTATCGGTAGCTGTTGGTTTGGGGCCGCTGCCTTCGTTTAATATTTGGTATTGAAGGCCACTGGGTAACTCGGTTACTCCCGGCTTTGTTTTATTTTCTGCTAAAAAATCCTGGCCGGCTTTTAAGTTTTCGGCTGCTTTATCATTTCGCATTTGCGCAAGTTTTTCTGAAACTGACATAATAAAATTTATTAATTGCGCAATATAAGCAAAGTTGACAAAGCCGGATTTCACCCCTTATGTAATGGGTGCAATTGGTTTATACAGAAGGGGAAAGCAAAATTGTATGTTTCATTGCCATTGTCCAGAAAGCACAACTATCTGCAGTTCGAAGAGGATAGTGTAACCCTTAAAAAAAGAGACCGCCGTTTACGTGGCGGTCTCTCGCAAATATAAATGACCAATACGCTATGGTACAATTTGTAATTGCTGCACCTGTTTGGTGCCTGCTTTAATAAAGTAGTTACCCGGCTTAAGTTTTGGTAAATTAATTCGAAGTGTATTGAGGCCTTTTTGAACCGTCCATTGTTTGTTGTAGACAATTCTGCCAAGGGCATCTATTATGACGATGTCTTTTTGGGTGGCCTCTTCCATTGTAAATTGTAGCTGTACAGAGCTGCGTGCCGGGTTAGGATATACCAGCATTGGCCTTACCATACCTTTTATTTCTGTTGACGTTATACCAGCATTATCTGCTTCATCAAGGTAAGGCGTACCAGAAGTGTTTACCCGCAACAGGTAACAGGAGGCACTGTTTGCTCCGGCGTATCCGTAAACCTGTATGTAATAAGTTTTACCACTGGTTGTGTTGTATTTTATGTTCTCAGAAGTGGTGCCACTATTTTGTGAAACTTTTAATTGTTTGCCAGAATTATTATACAATTTAATGTTATAATCACCGGGAAGGTTGCCAAGGGTTATATTAAGATTCGGCGCTGAAGTTGTTGTAGTAAATGTGAACCAGTCTTTGTCGGTGCCGGTTCCAATTTTGGCAGTGATATCGGTATTAACTGGTATTGATTTGGATGCGGTCCGTGTTTCATTTGCTTCATAAACATCGGTGCAGCTTACCGGTGGAACTGCTGCGCCCACGCCAACAGCTATCCATGCATTGGTTGTTTGTACGGCCTCTACAGAGCCTATGCCATATAAATCTTCGGCAGACTTTATTGAATAGGTGCGGCAGTCGGCATATTTTGATGTGGAGACAAGATAAGTGGTAAGCGTTCTGTAAGCAATAGCGGCAGCTTTATCAATACCGATAGCTGTAACATTGTAAGCTGTGCCCAGGTCGTTAATGCCCGATCCGCCGGCAGATAATAAATAAAACCAAAAATTTAGTACGCCACTATTGGTGTGCACACCACCATTGTCGCCTGTGCCGGTATACCAGTAAGTTCCCAGGTAGGTATCCGGATCGCTGAAAGCATTTGGATTACTCATGGAGCGTATGGTGTAAAAATCAGCGCCTATCAGCCAATCGTTTTGGGTAGGCCGGGCAAACACTTCAATGGAGGTACCGAAGATATCGCTGAAGGCTTCGTTCATAGCACCGCTTTCATTTGAGTAATTGAGGTTAGCCGTGTTGCTGGTCAGGCCATGTGTTATTTCATGCCCGGCTACATCTATGGAAGTTAATGGTTTAAAATTATCGGTGCTGTTTCCATCACCATAAGTCATTCTGCTTCCATCCCAAAAAGCATTAAAATAATTGGTGCTGTAATGCACATAACTTTTTAAGGCAAAGCCATTATTATCTATGCTGTTACGGTTAAATTTTGTTTTAAAATAATCATAGGTTTGTTCAGCTCCCCAATGTGCATCTGTGGCGTATTGATCGAGGTTGGCATTTACATTATTCCAGTTATTGTCTGCATTTGTAAAGTCTACAGCTACCCCATAGTTGGTACCTTTTTGTAGATTATAAGTTTGTATACCATTCCCTCTTCCACCAATTTCTCTTAAGCGATAAACACCAGCGTTTACATCGGTAGTAATGGGTTGTGTACCACTGTACCCGGTAACTGCTGTACCTGCTGCATCCGTTGTATGTATCAGGTCTCTCCTGCCTAAAACTTCGCCGGTGTTGGCATCAATAAAATATATTCTTCTGCCCAATGGCTTACTGGCATACAAATCCATTTTATAAGCAAGTTTTACTGAGGGTGTTATTTCTTCTTCGCCGGTATAATACACCAGCTCTGGTGTTGGATAGAAAGTAGCGGTCTTGTTATTGCTTTCACTTTTTAAGAATTGTTCTTCATCGGCAGATTGCCATTTATAACTTGCTGCGCCAAAATCGGCCATAGCTGCTTTAATAGCTGCGTCTTTACCAATGCCGGCTGTTGATTTAATATCTGCAGGAAAATTTTGAATCCATTTGCCGTTTTGGCTCAAAACTTTTCCTTTAAAAGCATGGGTAATGTACACCGCGCCTTCAATAGGAATTTTATTAAGTGTTTGTTGAAACCGCGTGTGCTCACTTCCTCTTGCATCAATTTGTGATTGAAGTAAAATGGGTAACGAGGCGGACCTTTTATTGTTGGGGCCGGGTAAATAAATGGAGCCCTTGTTATAAACCGGGGCGGCATCTTTCGAAAACTCCATATAGGCAGGATACATACCATCCAATCCCTTCTCAATTTTAACCGGTGTTACCTGGCCATACAATGTGGTGCCGGCTATGTAAATAACAAAGAGCGTAAAAATCTTTTTCATGTAAGTTTATTTGTGCATTAAGAATACCTGACAAATTATACCTAATATTTAAGTATTGCAAAAGGAAAATTACCTGTTAGATTCAGGATTTCATAAAGCATCTTTCAAGAAATTGAGCTCAGGCCGGCTTCCGTTCTTAAATCTTAGAACCTGTTTAAAATTAATTTGAAACTTTGATTTTGAAACTGAAGATTCCATTTGTACTATAGATGAAGCGATTGCGACCCTTCGACAAGGTCAGGGTAAACCGCCACGCGGCTATGAAAACTTGCCTGTGAACCGAGAGTCGAAAGGGCGCGATAG
>JAJAYD010000095.1 GCA_026786345.1 Chitinophagaceae bacterium | reverse complement strand
TCGTGTTGTATGAAGGGATATCGAATACACCTTTGAAAGATCATATAGACCGTGTGGGCAAAATATTCTATGATCAAAATAAGCAGGTGGTTTTAGTAGCGGTCGGTGGTGATTAGAATTACTGCTCAGATAAGCCTCCAACTATTTCATCGCCTCCAATTCCTTTTGCATTTTAAACATTACATCTCTTAGCCTGGCAGCTTCCATAAAGTCAAGTTCTTTAGCTGCTTTTTCCATTTGCTTTTTAATCTGGTTAATGGCTTTTTCTTTTTGAGGGATGGTTACATAAGCCACTTCTTCTTCTGCAGCAATTAACGGTGAGGTTTCGTCTACAATAGCATAGGGATTTTTTTCATCAAAGCCTTTAATATCCAATACGGATGTTTGTTTCATGATCTGTTCTACGGTCTTGCGAATGGTCATAGGCGTAATACCATGTTCCAAATTATAGGCTATTTGTTTTTCGCGGCGGCGGGTGGTTTCATCTATGGTTCGTTGCATACTTTCCGTCATCTTATCAGCATAAAAAATTACCAGTCCATCCACGTTACGGGCAGCCCGGCCTGCCGTTTGGGTTAACGATCTTTCGTTGCGAAGAAAGCCTTCTTTATCTGCATCCAAAATGGCAACCAACGAAACTTCGGGCAGGTCCAATCCTTCGCGAAGCAAATTAACCCCAACCAAAACATCAATCTCCCCCAACCTCAATTGCCTTAATATTTCAACACGATCCAGCGTTTGAACCTCGCTGTGTATGTATTTGCTTTTTATATCAATACGCGAAAGGTATTTATCCATTTCTTCGGCCATGCGTTTGGTAAGCGTGGTTACCAGCACCCGGTCGCCTTTTTTAACCCGCTTGTCTATTTCATCCAGTAAATCATCTATCTGGTTTACACTTGGTCTTACTTCAATGGGAGGGTCCAACAAACCGGTTGGCCTGGCAATCTGTTCAATCACTATACCACCTGTTTTTTCCAGTTCATAATCGCCGGGTGTAGCGCTTACAAAAACAGTTTGGTTTAACAATCCTTCAAACTCGTGAAAGTTTAGTGGACGGTTGTCCAATGCACTGGGCAGGCGAAACCCGTAATCAACCAGCGTTAGTTTACGACTTCGGTCGCCACCATACATACCGGCAACCTGCGGCACCGTTTGATGGCTTTCATCTATCATGCATAAAAAATCTTTAGGAAAATAATCGAGCAAACAGAAAGGTCTGGTACCGGGGCGACGGCGATCGAAAAACCTGGAGTAGTTTTCGATGCCGTTACAAAATCCCAGTTCACGAATCATTTCCAAATCGTAATTAACTCTTTCGCTTAACCGCTGCGCTTCTATAAACTTACCGGTGTTCTTAAAATATTCTACCTGGGCCTGCATTTCGTCCTGTATTTCATAGATCACCTGTTGCATCATATCCTTGGGGGCCAGGTAAAGGTTGGCTGGAAAAATGGCTGCATCGGGCACAACACTGATGCGTTTTGCAGTAGATAGTTCGAGCGTTTCAATGCTTTCAATCTCATCACCAAAAAACGTAATGCGGTAACCATAATCCACATAGGGCAGGTTGATGTCGACCGTATCTCCCTTCACTCTAAAAGTACCGCGGCCAAAATCGCCCTGGCTGCGGCTGTACAGGCTGTTGACCAGTGAGTGCAAAAAGCCCTGGCGGCTGATTATTTGCCCCACCTTTATACGAACTATTCCATTCTCGAATTCTGTAGGATTACCAATACCATAAATACAACTTACACTGGCCACCACCACAATATCCCTGCGACCGCTTAGCAATTGCGCGGTAGCCTGCAACCTAAGCTTATCCAATTCTTCGTTAATGCTCTGATCCTTTTCTATGTACGTATCGCTGACCGGCATGTATGCCTCGGGCTGATAATAATCGTAATAGCTTACAAAATTGCCCACCGCATTATCAGGAAAAAACTGCTTGAATTCGCCATATAACTGGGCCACCAAAGTTTTGTTGTGCGTTAAAACAAGGGTTGGCTTTTGTACATTTTGTATAACATTGGCCATGGTAAAAGTTTTACCACTGCCTGTAACACCCAGTAATGTCTGGTACCTTTCACCTTCGTTAATTCCTTCGGTAAGTTGTTTAATCGCCAAAGGCTGGTCGCCGGCTGGTTGGTATGGAGAGAGTAATTGAAAAGGCATGTTGCAATTTACTTAATCCCGTATTTAAGGCATTGTTATAACTAAATTTTATACAGCCATGTTTACAGCAAAAACCCTACGTTCAGCATTTGGCTGCGGTACGTGTAAACGAAAACCATCATCAAGCCTCATCCTTGTTATCTGCTAAAACGGTTTTGTTGGTCATGAACAAAATAATTCCTGCAATTGCTACAATGCAGGAGGCCATAAGAATAGCCAGTTTGGAACTGCTAACAATAGAAGCATCGTCAAAAGCAAGGTTGCTGATAAACATAGACATGGTAAAACCAATACCAACCGGGCAGCCAATCTCCACCAGGTTTCTCCAGGTAATCCCTTCCTGAAATATGGCCAAACCCAGTTAATTGTCGCAACTCAATGGGGACCCGCTGGCGGTCGCCTGACCAACAGCGGCAATTTGGGATGCACCCTGTGATTGTGCCACAACTTTTGTATGGCGATCTTTAAATACATTTACCTAAGTACCCGTGCTATAGAAAAGTTATGAAACTTACTCCCGAACAAGAGGCTATTATAAAGTCGGTCGGTAATATTAAAATAAATGCCGTAGCCGGCTCGGGCAAAACAACTACCATAATTGAATATGCAAAGGCACAGCCTAAAAGTGCAAATATTTTATACCTGGCGTTCAATCGATCAGTGAAAATGGAAGCTGAAAAAAGATTTTTTAACCAGGGGCTTACCAATGTAAAAGTTGAAACAGCACATTCGCTGGCGTTTAAAAATGTAGTGTACCACAGCAGGTACAAAGTAAGATCCCAGGGGTACAAGACTCACGAAATTGCTGCCTTACTTGGCTTGCAGACCAGTGGGGAGAAGCATGCAGAGTATATAGTAGCCAACCACATCAATAAATTTCTGACCTATTTCTGCAACAGCGACAAACTTAAGGTGCAGGAGTTGAATTACCTGGACGTAATTACGGATGAAAAGGCACGCATTTTCGTCTCCAATTTCTACGACTACATCCAGGGCCAAACACGTTTATTATTGAGCAAAATGGATAAAGCTGAAATAGAAATCATTCACGATTTTTATTTAAAAAAATTTCAGCTATCCCAGCCTGTTTTGCCTTACAATTTTATTTTGTTCGACGAGGGGCAGGATGCCTCAGCAGCAATGCTTGACATCTTTTTAAAACAACCTGCGGTAAAGGTTATTGTGGGCGACACGCACCAGCAAATCTATGGGTGGCGGTATGCCATTAACTCGTTGGAGAAAGCCGATTTTCAAAACTATCAACTTAGTACCAGTTTCAGGTTTGGCCAGGCTATAGCAGACCTTGGTGTACAAACACTTCAACTTAAAAATTTATTGCTCGATCACAAACCGGTAATTATTACCGGTGCCGGTGTAAACCAGGGGCTTAATACAAAAGCGGTACTGGCACGTACCAACCTTGGGCTGCTTTTAAAAGCAATAGAATATGTGCAGGAGAAGAAAGATCTAAAGCAAATTTATTTTGAAGGAAACATTAACTCCTATACTTACGCCGATGAAGGTGCATCGTTGTACGATGTTTTGCACCTGTTTAATGGCAATCGCCAGCAGGTAAAAGACAATCTTATTAAAGCCATGAAGGATATGAAAGAGTTGGAGGACTATATTGAAAAAACGGAGGATGTACAGTTGGGAATGATGGTTGAAATTGTAAAGGAATATGGAAACCGAATACCCGGAATTATAAAAAGTATAAAAGACCGGCATGTAGCAAACGACGAGAAGGAAAAGGCTTCCATCATATTTTCAACAGTACACCGCAGCAAGGGAATGGAGTATGATGCCGTGCAATTGGTAAACGATTTTATTACCGAAGAAAGAATAGAAAAAGCAAAGGCTGATAACGATACACCCATCAATATTGCAAAACTTAATGAGGAGATCAACCTGTTGTATGTAGCCATTACCCGAACAAAAAACCTCCTGCATATACCCGAACAATTGCTACCCAAAGAGTTTAAACCTTCTCCCCATATAAAAATTATTAAAGAAGTAAAAAAAGAGGATAAGTATGCGTATGAGCCCTGGGATCATTCTGCTTATGGCAAATACAACGGTGATAACATCAAGAAAAAACGGGAAGTAAAACAAAAATCTTTTGCAGAAAACCAGGTAATAAAGAAACCTGCGCAAGCAAATAAACCCTGGAATGATGATGAAGATGCTGCGTTAACGCTTATGTATTGTGAGAAGAAAAATATTAAGCAGATAGCAGATCATTTTAATCGTACCATCTGGGCCATAAGGGCAAGAATTAAAAAACTTGAATTACACGAATTGTACGACTAAGAGCAGGCTTATTTTGCAAAGCTTGAGTTTTGACTTCTGCTATTAAAATTTTCAAGATCCTGGTTAAAAATACTGTAAGTCAAATCCTTGCTCAACACCATTCATAACTTTTTGAAATATCCCTTAACTTTAAAATAAAACAAAAACATGCGGACGGTAAGAAATATATTGGAGACAAAGGATGAACAGTCAAATATTATTGACCCTTCTACCATGGTGATTGATGCTTTAAAAAAACTGATATCAGTAAACCTGAGTTACCTGGTGGTATATGAAAATGGGGAATATATAGGCATTTTTAGTGAGCGGGATTATACACGAAAGCTGGTTTTGGAAGGCCGTAGCAGCAGGGAAACTATGGTAAAGGATGTATTAACTACAGACTTGCCCGAGGTATTGTTAGACGATACTGTGGAAGATTGTATGTATAAAATGAATATGCGTGGCGTACGCTATGTTGCCGCCTACGACGATAATAAATTTACCGGCATTATAACCTTACACGATGTGTTGCGGGAAGTGCTTGCCAGTAAAGAGGACGTATTTGATAACTCGCTTACAAGTTCATTAATTAATAATGCGGAGAGCGGCAGAATCTTTTAAGTGACAACCGCAGACTGCTGTATTTCTGCTCAATTTCAAACCATAAACCGTCCCTGTAAAAGTGTATTACAGGGACGGTTTTATTTATACCCGCTGTTACACACTATGTATGCTGTAAGTAACCACACCCCACACGGCAAATTCAGCATAGGGATCAACTTCAATAACGGCCAGGTTGTTGGTTTCGGGCAAAAGCCTTATGTGGTTGATGGTTTTTTCCAACCTTCGAACAAGCAACTCTCCGTTTAAAATAGCAATGACCACCTTGCCATTTACATGGGTAATGCTGCGGTCAACAATCAGTGTATCACCGCTAAATATTCCCGCACCTGTCATAGCGTCGCTGTTCATTCTAAAAAAGAAAGTAGAAGATTTATTGCGAACAAGCTGGTCATTTAAATCAATATTATTTTTTGCATGATTTCCGGCTTCATTGCCGGGAAAGGTAATCGCTTCACCATTTTCTGTTTCATCGCCTGGGGCATCTAATAGCTGCAAAGAACTTCGGTTCGGATATTCAGGAGGCATAAAATTTAATTTTTTAATACTAACTTATTTAGTAAAGTTATACTAACTTTATTGTCATAAAAATTAAAAAGATGCAAACAAATATTTTATTTAAAACAAACCGGGGTGTAGCGAACCAGTCGGGTTTTTACGAATACCGTTTGGTTGTACAGCCCAATAAGGAAGTATATCATAAAGTGCTAATCGAAAAACAATTTTTCAACGACCAGTTTGGTGAAAAGATGGTTGATCGCTCTTTACCCCAAATTATGCTTGCCACCTTTCAGGCCAGGGAAGAGATGGAAGAAACTATTATCCGCTACCTGCATCGGGTTTGCAGCCAGCAAAAAGGTTTTATGGTTGAGTTAAATAATTACAGCGGTTATCCTCCTCACTCTATATACCTGAGGGTACAAAATCCGCAACCCTTTACCGAGCTGGCAAAACAGTTTGAGGTCATTAATAATTATATAGATTCGTGTGCCTGCCCTCCGCTCCACATTTCCCTCAACCCACATATCGGCATAGCCAGTAGCCTTAACGAAACCATTTACAGGCAAGCCCTTATAAATTATGGGCAGAAAACTTTTCACGAAATATTTATGGTAAATGAGCTGTTGCTTGTTAAAAAAAATCATGAATATGACCAGGAGAAGCCAGTGAATATTTTCAGGCTTAAACCTGTTGATAAAACCTTGTATAATTAAAAGAGCATTATGAACAATAACATTTTATCGCTGCCCGGTTATCGTTTGTACGAGTATAAGATAGTACTGCAACCCCACGACGAATTATGGAATAAAATAATTCAGGTTAAAAAAGATTTTGCTCAAAAGTTTGAAGAACCAGCGGCCGAATGGGGAAAGCCACAAATGACCCTGGCAACATTTAGCCAGCTGCAAATGATGGAAGAAAGGGTATGTAACCGTTTAAGAATAATTGCTATGGCCATGCCAGCTTTCAAAGTTGAATTACAAGGCTTCGGCAGTTATCCTACTCACTCAATTTTTATACAGGTAGAATCCAAAGTGCCGTTGCAAATGGTAGTCAGGCATCTTAAAACAGCACAACCGTTGTTAAAAACCAACGAAAACAAGCCTCATTTTATGGATAACTTTTTTATAAACATAGCCCGCCAATTATTACCATGGCAATATGAAAAGAGTTGGAAAGAATTTAGCCAAAAGCATTTTAGCGGCAGGTTTATTGCAAAAAATATGTTGTTGTTACGAAGGTCCGAAGGCGTAAAATCATTTCAGCCCATTGCACGATTTGATTTTTTGAACATGCCGGTAATAACCAGGCAGGGAGCATTGTTTTAAACCAGGATGAGCGAGGCTATCCGAGAGTTATGTACTAAGCAGTTGGGCTACTATTAAGCATCGTTGTGTCACACTCTTGTACGGCAACAACTAACTGAGAAATAAACCACCACAGAACAAAGACCACAAAGATGCGCTAAGCCTTTGTTAAGATTAAATCACATGTGTCTCTGTGGATCAAAAAAATATTTACTAAAGTGAAAAAGCAAATGTGATGGAAGAACAAAATGTAAATGACTATAAAAAAGGACGTGGAGCACAGTTTAACACGCAGAATAAATTCTTAAAAAATCAACGGGTACAGGAGCATGTAGAAGGCATTGACGATTGGACAGAAGCCAACCAGGCCACTCAATATTTTGAAGAAAATGCAAAAGGAATTGTAAACAAAGTAGACAGTCCCGATGTAGGCATGTGGTACAGCATGAACCCGTACCAGGGCTGTGAGCATGGATGTATTTATTGTTATGCCCGCAATTCGTTCGAGTACTGGGGCTACAGCGCAGGAATTGATTTTGAACGAAAGATCATTGTAAAGAAAAATGCACCAGAACTACTGCGCAAGTTCTTATTGAATCCCCGGTGGCAATGTGTACCCATAAGCTTAAGCGGCAATACAGATTGCTATCAACCTGCCGAAAAAAAATTTAAAATTACCCGCCAATTATTGGAAATCTGCAACGAGTTCAACCAGCCGGTTGGATTGATAACAAAGAATGCAGGAATGCTAAGAGATAAAGATATTATTTCAGAAATGGCCAATAAAAACCTCGTATCCGTTCTTGTTTCTATTACCTCTTTCAACGAAGACCTGCGCCGGGTAATGGAACCAAGAACCACCACAGGAAAACAGCGATTGAAACTAATTGAAGAGATGAGTAAAGCAGGTGTGAGAATGGGTGTAATGCTCGGGCCAATGATACCGGGTTTGAATGATCATGAAATGCACGACATCATTAAAGCAGCAAGCGAGGCTGGAGCAAAGTTTTCAGCTTATACGTTTATCCGGTTAAATGGAGCGATCAAATTGTTGTTTCATGATTGGCTGCATAAAAATTTTCCTGACCGTGCCGATAAAGTATGGCATATGATTGAAGACAGCCACGGCGGCAAAGTAAACGACAGTGAGTTTGGACGAAGGATGCGCGGCTCTGGAAACATAGCAGAGATGGTTGCTATGCAATATCGAAAGTACACCAACAAGTATGGCTTGAATCATGAACGAATGGAGTTGGATTGCTCGCAGTTCAGGAGGCCAGGCGAGCAGGGAAGGTTATTTTAGTATCCTTGAAAATCAAAAATGAGATTTTTGATTTTCAAGGATAAATATTTTATATTTATTAGATGATTGAACGAAAATTGTTTAAAGAAATCATGGGTTTGTTAAGGCAGTTTCCGGCAGTGGCCATACTGGGAGCAAGACAAGTGGGTAAAACAACCATGGCTAAGCAACTGGCTTCTATACAAAAGAAACCTACCTTATACCTCGACCTTGAAAATCCTTTGGATGTTCGGCGTTTGGCAGATCCGTATACATTTTTAACTGACAACAAAGACAAGTGCATTATAATTGACGAGGTGCAAACCATCCCGTCGTTATTTGCGGTACTTCGGTCTGTAATCGACAGCGACCGACGCAACGGGAAATTTATTTTGCTGGGCAGTGCATCGCCACAGTTGGTTAAAGGTGTTTCAGAATCGCTGGCAGGCCGCATTGCATATCGTGAACTTTCGGCCATAAACTTTTCAGAACTACCCGATAAGGTTACCCTTAACCGCCACTGGTTTCGTGGTGGGTTTCCAGCGGCCTTATTGGCAAAGAGCGATAAAGCCTCTATGGAATGGATGAGCAGTTTTGTAAAAAGTTATATTGAACGTGACCTGGGTTATTTGTTTGGGGTAGAGCTTTCGGGCAATACAATTGGCAGGCTGTTAAGTATGTTGGCTCATGTAAATGGCAGCGTGTGGAATGCAGAGATGATGGCTCGTTCGCTGGGCATTACCGCACCTACCGTAAACAGGTATATTGATTTTTTGGAAGGTGCATTCATAGTAAATCGTTTGCCCGCTTTTTTTATAAATACAAGAAAACGTCTGGTTAAAGCGCCGAAAGTTTATGTACGCGATAGCGGACTGCTACACCAGTTAAGCCATGTGCATACTCTTAATGCATTAAAGGGGCATCCTGTTGTTGGATCATCGTGGGAGGGCTACGTTGCAGAACAGGTAAAGCAGTTAAAACCTGCGAACTTAGATTTATATTATTACAGAACCCAGGCAGGTGCAGAATATGATTTAGTGTTAGCCAAGGGTATAAAGCCCGTTGCCTGTATAGAAGTAAAACTGAATAATGCGCCGACCATCTCCAAAGGCAACTATCAAAGCATAGCTGATTTGAATACGAAGAAGAATTTTGTGGTAGTGCCGGATGTAGAAGAGTATAAAACAAAAGACGGAATTATAATTTGTAGCCTTGGAACCATGTTAAACAAATACCTACCTAAGTTTTATTGAAATAGTTTCTCATAATTTACTTAGTCTTGATTTTAAAAGATAATTATTTAACTTAAAGAACGCAAACTATAGCCATGGCATACAAAGATTTGCATGAAAGCCCATTTGATGAAACAACGATTGCTAAACTTGAGATATTTGAAGACTATGCACAAGCATGGATTCCTACTTTTGTAATGAGCGGAGTAGATACGATATGTATTTATGATTTTTTTGCAGGAACTGGTTATGATAAAAATGGTATCGAAGGAAGTCCTATAAGACTCCTTAAAAAGATCAAGGAGCAGGTGGGGAATATTTTTCAAAAAAAAGTAAGAGTCAAAGTTTATCTTAATGAGTGGGAACAAAGTAAGAGAGACCAGCCTAAATTTCAATTGTTACAAAATGCCTGTAATGAATACTTAGCAAAAAATGATGATGTTAAGAGGGCTATTGAACTAAATATTTTCAATGAAGATTTTGAAAAGTTATTCGTTAAAGTACTACCCACTATTAAGCAG
>JAJAYD010000094.1 GCA_026786345.1 Chitinophagaceae bacterium | reverse complement strand
GGTAAGGAGTTCTGAGTTTACATATAGCCCCCTTAAAATCTAATCTTAATTTAATAGTAAAACCACCTCGTAAACAATACATTTAAATACCTTACGCGGTCAGGCCTTCTTAGCCAATACTGGCAAGGGCCTATACAAAAGACGATGTGTACATACGAAAACCTAATTATGTTTAAAGCAAATTTATATGTTTGACCAGGTCATTCTTTTTGTGGACAGGTACTTTATATGGCTGGCATTGGCCATAGGTATTTATAAAGTATTGCACATTGTTTTTTATAAGGGATTACAACCCCGCTACATCCTCAATTTTTACTTCATTATTTTTTCGGGTGTGTCCGCTTCAGGTTCAAAAAACCAACGGCAGCAATTCAGGCAATTGCACAACCTGCTTACCATAGCGTTTTATTTTTGTTTAGTATCGTGGGCAATCGTTCATGCTATTTTAAACCAAAATTTAAAATAGCCGCCCTGCCTGTAAACAGCCTGAATGGTGGCTGTGCTTTGCTTCCTTAAAATTTTACCAGATACATATCCACCGATGCAACATTTTTGTATGGAGGCGGCTCTTAGTAAGTATTATGGGTGCTAAATAACCTTTCGGTTTAACAGCAACGTTTTTCTAAGTTTTTGGAATGATTTTTTAAGGACACAGCCATGATCCAACATTCATAAAAAGCATTCGCCGGATCATCAGCATAAACACATTTTAAAACTTATTTCATGGTAGCTATTTTATTTTCCTTCATGCTTTTATCTTCAGCATATACCTTTTGGGTTCTTACCCGCGACAGTAAACCGAAGTCTCAAAAAATATAGATTGATACAAATTAAAAAACCATCCTCCAGATGGTTTTTAGCTGAAGTTTAGACAAACCTTCTTTTTATCTCAACCGATCCAGGCTTTTTATCAGTTTCTGGTCTTTACTTATAGCTGCTACAGCCATAATAAAAAATACAAGTACGCCAAAAGTTAGTACCGATCCCAGGGCAAAATTGCCCGTAGTAAAGTTTTTTAACTGCGTAAAATAAAGCGCTGTACATCCCGCCTCCAGCGCCACGCCGGCTAACGCCAACCTCATTTGCAGCTTTCGGTTTTTGAATAAAAAAATACTCACTGCTGCAAGCGTTCCTACAATTACCGTTAGTATCAACAATAAAATATTGTATTGTCCATTTAATTCCACAAAGGGTGCGGTTGTAGTTGAACCACTGTACAACGGAAATTTTAAAGTAAGAAATGCACAAACAGAAGCCAGTAAAAGCCAAATGGTTTGTATTCTTTGTATCATATCAATTATATAAACCCTTGTGCAAAACACAAGGGCAGGGTTTAAAAAGTTTATAGTTCAGGATACAACGGAAACTGCGCCATAAATTCGCCTACCGTTTTGCGAATGGCAGAGAGCGTGTTCTCGTCGTCAGCGTTCATCAATGCATTGTCAATAACATTTACCACAAATTGCATGTGCTCTTCTTTTAACCCTCGTGTTGTAATTGCCGGCACGCCTACCCGTATACCACTGGTTACAAAAGCGCTCTTATCGTCGTAAGGCACCATGTTCTTATTTAAAGTTATCTCAGCTTTTCCCAAAATATTTTCTGCTTTCTTGCCACTGATGTTTTTATTTCTCAGGTCAATAAGCACCAGGTGATTTTCGGTTCCTCCGCTAATAATGTTGTAACCTTTTTCGATAAAAGCTTTTGAAACGGCTTGCGCATTGTTAAGTACCTGTTGGGCATAGCTGGCAAATTCATCGGTTAAAATTTCGCCGAAGGCAATAGCTTTTGCAGCAATTACATGTTCTAATGGTCCACCCTGCGTACCCGGAAACACACCCATATCAAGCAGGTTACTCATCATGCGTATGTTTCCTTTGGTATCTTTTAATTGCATGGGGTTTTCAAAATCATGCTTCATTAAAATAATACCACCCCTTGGCCCCCGTAAGGTTTTATGTGTGGTGGAGGTAACAAAATGACAATGCTCAAACGGGCTATTCAATAAGCCCTTTGCAATCAGGCCTGCGGGATGCGCCATATCGCACAAAACAAAGGCATCAATTTCATCGGCTACTGCACGTATTCTTTTGTAATCCCAATCGCGGCTATAGGCACTGGCACCACAAATAATCATTTTGGGTTTTACGGCTCTGGCTGTTTTCTCCAGCATTTCATAATCTACCAATCCTTCTTCGCGGGTTACGCCATAAAAGTGAGGTGAGTACAACTTACCGCTAAAGTTTACAGCGCTGCCATGCGTTAAGTGGCCGCCCATGCTTAGGTCAAGGCCCAGGATAGCATCGCCGGGTTGTAACACAGCCAGCATAACTGCTGCATTGGCCTGGGCGCCGCTATGTGGCTGCACATTGGCATAGTCGCAATTAAATATTTGTTTTAAACGATCGATGGCCAGTTGTTCTACCTGGTCAACAATTTCGCAACCTCCATAATATCTTCGTCCGGGATAGCCCTCAGCATATTTATTGGTAAGTACACTGCCCATTGCCTGCATTACCTGTAGGCTGGTAAAATTTTCAGAGGCGATTAATTCAATTCCGTGGCGCTGGCGCTCCAGTTCTTTGTTAATGAGGTCGAAAACCAGGGCATCTCTTTGCATGTAGTGTAAAATTTTCGGCAAAAATAATCAAATGACTGCGAAGAACAGGGATGAAAATGTTGGCCATTTTTCTAATGTTGAATCTTTTCGCCCTAAAATATACAGGTAAGACCAACGGATCTATTAAGATGTTGTTAACTAAAGGGTTTAAGGTTATAGATTGAAGGGTGCATTTTAAATGGTGGCTATTTTTTGGTAGCCGGCAGCAATGACTTTGTGCAGCCCTGGTTGCGTCGCACTCTTGTACTGTATCTTTCCAGGTCGGTTTTTCCTACGCACTATTTAGGTATCACTATGCCACAGTTTTGTATGCACCCAATGTTTACCCTATCTCTAATGCTGAATCTTTTCACCACATAATTTAAAGTTAAAGGCAACGTATGGATTATGATGTTATAAGCCAACTATTTTAAGGCCGAAGATTGAATGGGTGCATTTAAAATTGTCGCATCGTAATTGCGAGTGTTTAATTTTTGGGTTTCAAAAAAGTTCTTTGAAGACGACATTTTTTTAACCACAGAGAACAACCAGAGGAAATACCCACAGAGAAACACAAAATTTTCTCTGTGTCCTCTGTGAAAAACTCTTGAATTTCTCTACGGTAAATAATACTTGTCATTGGCAGCCTGGCGTAGCCTGGCGAAGCAATCCCCAGCTATTCGTCAACGTAATTTTGCAGGGGATTGCTTTCCTGAAACAAGTTGGGAACAGGCTGTGGCTGCCAATGACACTTTTTGAAACAGGCTCTGTTGCGACGAAGAGCAGGATGAATTTGGGATGCACCCCTTTTAACCTTAGTAGAAAAATATCTAACCGACCACTCCAACCTTATTACCTTATTCACCCTGATTGTATAATTTTTTATTAATTGAATAAGGT
>JAJAYD010000093.1 GCA_026786345.1 Chitinophagaceae bacterium | reverse complement strand
TTCAAAAAGGATACATAACCGGCGAAACCATTAATGTAGCAACCCTTGCAAATGGAATGTATTTTTTGAATGTTGAAGGAGCGGGTAAAAAGTTTACATCAACCATGTTTGCAAAACAGTAATTAATTGCTGTACGATCTAAGAAGCTGCCTAAAATTAATTTGAAACTTTGATTTTGAAGCTGAGGGTCCCATTTGTACTTCAGATGAAGTCCTGCCCGTCCGGTCTTGCGGAGATTGAGACAATGATTAATCTGATTCAAATGCGCAGAACAAAAAATGGTTTCCCTTCCTTTTCAAGGAGTGGACGAATGTTTTTACAACTTGTTATAAAAACATTCAGGGGTGGTTAAACGCTGAACATGAAAAAGCTTATCATTAATAACAAACCCGAACTAAAGCCATTTCGGAAACAACTCCGCAATCACAGCCCCTCAGCAGAAGCCACCCTCTGGACTTACCTTCAAAAAAGCCAATTACAAAATCGAAATTTTCGTCGCCAACACAGTCCAGGTAATTTCATAGCAGACTTCTATTGTCCTGCGGAGCAGTTAGTGATAGAACTTGATGGTGAAGCTCATTTTTGGGAGCCGGGATGGAGAGAGATAAAGTCAAAGAAAATTATTTAGACAGTATAGGAGTTAGCGTGCTGCGTTTTGAAAACAAGTGGGTGTTTGAAGATATTGACCGGGCATTGGAACAAATTGAAGCGAAGCTTAACCACCCCTGATTTTATGCTAAGCATAAAATCGTCCCCTCCTTGAAAAGGAGGGGAAACCTGGTAAATAGTGTTCGTATTTTTCACCCAACTGCTTCAGTCTCTAATCCACCATGCCCAGGCTATCAACAGGGGTTGAAAGATAATCAACCTGATTAAGGCCACCCACTGCATGTTGCAGGTTGTGCCCGGTGGGCAGGCGATTTGAACAGTGTAAATATGTGCCGGGATAAATAGTATGAGTAAGACAACGATGCCAATGGCAGCAGTATACCTGGTAGATCTAAAAATTAATAACACTCCAAAGAACAGTTCCAGGAAACCTGAAATGTAATTGATGGCTTTAGGAAAGGGCAAATAGGGGGGTATGATATGCAGGTAAAAGGCAGGGTGCCAAAAATGATTGACACCCGCCATCACATATAAAATCACACAAACAATTAGAGCAAATTTTTTCAAGTGCCGGATTTTGGTTAAGGTACGAGAGTTAAACTTGCCCGGCTTTTATCAATCTTCTGTTTGTTGTTCAACAATTTCTTTTGAGTAGCCCATTCCAGCAGTACCTCCATCGGCGCCACCCATAGTTGAGTCTTTTCCTGTTTTTTCTTTTGGCTGCTTTTTTCCATCACCGCCACCATCCGCAATGGGGCCCGATGGTCCGCTGCCAAAATTTGTATTGGCTGCATTTGGAAGAGTTTTTTCCCACTCATGTCTGTTACTTTCATCTACATCAGCATGCTGTACTTTACTTTTATTGTCTTCCATGATTGTTGGTTTACAATACTGTGATGTAAATTTTATGCCACCCAAACATCCCATATATAATTAATCTCCCTTATTACAGTTTTGTTAAGGAGCCAAAAACCCCGTGTAAATCCGTACCTTCGCCGCCTTAAAACCCCTGCTTCCATTTTAGATGGAAATTGAATAAGGGGCTTTTTTATTAAATAACTAAATATAACCTCTATCGGGGTTTGGGTTTTTTATGGACATTAGAAATATCGCAATCATTGCCCACGTTGACCACGGTAAAACTACCCTGGTTGATAGAATTTTGCATCAAACCAATGTGTTTCGTGCCAACCAGGAAACTGGTGATCTTATTATGGACAGCAACGATCTTGAAAAAGAGCGTGGTATCACCATCTTTAGTAAAAACGCATCGGTTGTTTACAAAGGAGTTAAGATAAATGTTATTGATACCCCCGGTCACGCCGACTTTGGTGGCGAGGTAGAGCGGGTTTTAAAAATGGCTGACGGAGTTTGTTTGTTGGTGGATGCCTTTGAAGGCCCCATGCCACAAACTCGTTTTGTGCTGCAAAAAGCCTTGCATTTAAATTTAAAGCCGATCGTAATCATTAATAAAGTTGATAAGCCTAACTGCCGTCCCGATGAAGTGCACGATGCAGTTTTTGAACTTTTCTTTAACCTGGATGCTACCGAAGAGCAATTGGATTTTCCCACCTTCTATGGTTCAGGAAAAAATGGTTGGTTTAATATCAAGAACGAACAATGCGAGGATATTACTCCTTTATTAGATGGCATTTTGCAATATGTTCCGGAGCCAAAGGTGCCCGCAGGAAACCTGCAATTACAAATTACCTCACTTGATTATAGTTCGTTTCTTGGTCGTGTTGCCATCGGAAAAGTTAACCGTGGAAGCATTAAAGAAGGTCAGTCGTTCAGCCTGGTTACTGCTGATGGTGTAAAAAAATCGAAGGTTAAAGAATTATACGTTTTCGAATCTCTGGGTAAAAGAAAAGTTACCGAAGTATTAGCCGGGGATATTTGCGCCGTTGTTGGCCTGGAAGATTTTACCATTGGTGATACCATTGCTGATTTTGAAAATCCTGAAGGATTGCCGGTCATTAGTGTTGATGAACCAACCATGAGCATGATGTTCAGCATCAACAACTCACCTTTCTTTGGTAAAGATGGAAAATTTGTTACCAGCCGTCACTTACGTGACCGTTTGATGAAAGAAACAGAGAAGAACCTTGCCCTACGGGTAGAAGATACAGACAGTGCCGATAGCTTTTTGGTATATGGTCGTGGCATTCTTCATTTAGGGGTTTTGGTTGAAACCATGCGCCGCGAAGGTTATGAACTGACCGTTGGTAATCCGCAGGTATTGGTTAAAACCATTGATGGCAAAAAAAATGAGCCATACGAGGTGTTGGTGGTAGATGTTCCGCAGGAATATAGCGGTAAAGTAATTGACCTTGTTACCCAACGCAAAGGCGAAATGCAGATCATGGAAAGCAAAGGCGAAATGCAGCATCTTGAATTTGAAATTCCTTCAAGAGGTTTGATTGGCCTGCGTTCTCAAATGCTTACCAACACGGCCGGTGAAGCCGTTATGGCACACCGCTTTAATGAGTACAAACCCTGGAAAGGAAATATACCCGGCAGAAGCAATGGTGTATTGATCTCGAAGAACTCAGAAAAAACGACAGGTTATTCAATTGATAAATTGCAGGATCGCGGTAAGTTTTTTGTTGATCCGGGAGAAGATGTATACACCGGGCAAATTATTGCCGAGCATATTAAGCCAGGCGATTTGGTGGTTAATGCTACCGAGCCTAAAAAGCTGACCAACCACCGTGCAAGCGGTAGTGACGATGCCAGCCGTGCAGCTCCAAAAATCCTTTTTACGCTGGAAGAGTGTATGGAGTACATTCAGCAGGATGAGTGCATAGAGGTTACACCCAAACACGTTCGTATGCGTAAAGTAATGCTGGACGAAGAGTCAAGAAAGAGAAACTCAAAGACGGCTAATGTTGAAGTAGCCTGATTTTAAAAACATAGATTTTGAAAGACCCGCCGAATGGCGGGTTTTTTTGTTAATGCTGATGTTGCGAACATGTTGATCGCCGAAAGCAATGGATTTTAAATGACTATTTGGAAAAAAAAAGGAAATCAATTTAAGCTGTTTTGATTGATATAAAATTTTTAAAGTCAATCAGGCAAGCTACTTAGCTTAATTGTCGCAACTAAGTAGGGTCTGCTCATAAACTGGCCTCCAATTTCGGCCTGCCAAAATAGCAATTCAGTATGTGATAAAGCCGTTGGTATAGGGACACAAGGCCCAGCCTCGTTAGGTTAACGAGGTTGAGCACCAAAGTGATGGCGGCTATCCACGATTCGCTGGTGGTTTGTAATTTAGCTTTGATGCAGTCTAAACCGTAGCCCACCTTTGCCTGGCCAAATTTGCCTTCAATCGGACCAGCGCTCCCCAGGACTTACAGGATTTGACGATGCCTGTCGGGAAGGGCGACCCAGCGGTTTGGATCGCAGCATAATTTGTAGCTTTTTGAGCTTTCGCCGGTTTTCCCTTGTACAATAAATTCGATCTGCCAATACCTTGGCCGGATAAAAACCGAACCTGCGGCGATAAGCTTCTACTGTATCCATCAGGCACTGACCTTCATTAAAATTATCCCATGACAGCTTTTCAATTACCGTAAATCCATTTACCAACGAGGCTTGTAGTTTGCTGCCAAACTCAACCTTTTTACCATCTTTGCCACGTACAATAGGCCGTACGTACGGCTGGTGGATGTTTAGAATTCTATTTTCGATACTATGGATGCGGGTGGTGTGCATTTTATGTTGCTGTTCATACACCAGCCGTATGGTTTGCAAATATTTGTTGTCGCGTTCTTTTAAGGGTGCAGGAACATCGCTTGCCTGGTATGCCTTTAGCATGGTAGCAATGTGTTGCAGGTTTCTTCTTAAATAACGCAACTGGCTGCCATTGGCGCGATAGATTGCTTTGCTGGTTTTGGATTTCTTTTTGGCCGTATTCAAAAAGTCTTTTTGCGCCAGTTGCCGGTAGGTTCTGGCCTTTATCTGGCCATGCAGCGTCTTGTTATAAAGTTTATCAATGATGGCTTCACTTTTTTTTCGTGCAGCATCCAGCAGTTTTAAATCGGTGGGGTAGGTAATGTTATGCGGAGCTACAGTAGCATCCATCATAAACTTGCCAGCATTGGGCAGGCGTGGTATCTCAATGGATGTTTCACTTATCGGTGCGCCTTTAAACTTATCCTCAGTATCTAATGTGGTCATCCAAATATCGCCCTGTTCGGGTTCATCACGTGTAGAAATGCTGGTAGCGCCATCCGCAGCTGATTTTTCAAAGCAATGGGCAATTACAATATCATTGATGGCATTGATAACAGTAAGGCTCAGGCCTTCCCGAATGGAAACAAACAACGAGGGTGAAAAAGGAGATTCATTGGTAAAAGAAGAATATCCAAGAAAATACTGCATAAACACATTCTCCTGTATCTGTTGAACGGTTTCGCGGTCAGAAAGATAAAGCATATGCTTAATGATCAGCGCACCCAGCACAACACGCCCATTGATAGGCGGACGCCCCTCCTCTGATTTGAACTGAACATCATAATGACGGACTATTTTATCCCAAGGTAAAAGGCGAGATTGCTTTATCCACCGATTGGTGGTAGTAAGGGCTTGCCCAAAGGGTGTCTCAAACCCCCATAATGTCAGTTGATTAGGGCTGACGTACACAGGTGTTGATGCACGCTTTCTGACAGCCTTGCGTGGTTTTGCTTGCATCTATAACTGTTTAAATCTTTATAAATGTAAGCTGCAAAAGGATTTGGTGGTTAATGAGCAGGCCCTAAGTAGATTTAACTTGCAGCAAGTAAAGATTTGTAAGAAACCTTATTTTAAACAACATAGGTAAATATGGAAAGAAGTATAAACATGCCAAAAAATTTATAATTGTCAACGATAATAGTCAATGTTAGATGCAACACAACGACAGATATAATTGTATTATTTATTATGGCATTAAATAAAATATAAGTTTTATGAAAAAGCTAATAACCCTAAGCTGTCTAACCTTATTTATAGCCCTGGCATTTCAAAATTGCAGGAAAACTAAAAATGAAGACCCTTGCAAAGACCAGGTTTCTTTTAAAACTGACTTTGCAATGTACATCAGGGATAAGTACAGCAAGGCAAAAAACGGAGACACCCTAATTGAAATAAAAGACGGTGATACTTGCTTAGCTGACTATATAAAATTTGTTGCGAAGGATAATATACCATACGCAAATATTTATGACTCTGTCAGGTGGGTTATTGGTAACACTCAAAATACATCTGTACAAAAAGAGTTTCAGCTTTTATTTGCATTAGTTGAGTATAACATACCCATTAGTTTAACAGGTTACAAAAAAAAACGAGACAATCTTAACTGTTTTCCTAATGTTCCTGCAGTGCAAACCTTAACTAAAACAATCTCTGTA
>JAJAYD010000092.1 GCA_026786345.1 Chitinophagaceae bacterium | reverse complement strand
TATTGCCCGGGCCTGCGGCTCGTATGTTCTTTGCTACTATGTCTGTCAACGGATTGAAATCGTTGAAAAAATAAAAAAACAAGCATACGGCTTTTCCCCCTCAAATCTGCAGGTAATTAACTCCGCCCAATAAGTTTGTAATAAAATAAGTTCTTAATAATTAGTAACCAATGACTTTTGACTAATGACTAATGACCATTAATTATTGACCATTAGCTATTGACCATTGACCATTGACAACTCACAACTAACCTATTCCACGTTCTTATACACCTTGCCTTCTTTCATTACAAATTTCACCTGGCCCATTACTTCTATATTTTGTAGCGGGTCGCCGGAAACCGCAATGATATCTGCCATTTTACCTTTTTCGATTGTTCCTATCACATCACTCATACCTAACAGGTCGGCAGCATTTACGGTTGCAGCACGAATGGCTTCCATAGGTGGCATCCCACTTTCAACCATGTAGCCAAACTCCTTGTAATTTTTGCCATGCATAAACACACCAGCATCGGTACCAAAGGCAATTTTCACTCCTGCTTTATAAGCCCTCGAAAACGTATTTTGGATTTTTGAACCAATGGCAATCGCCTTTGGAGTAATGATGGCGGGATAATAGCCAGGCTTTTTTGCCGAGTCCGCCACAGATTTACCAGCCGTGATTGTGGGCACGTAATAAGTGCCACGTTCTTTCATAAGACCCATGATTTCATCATCCATCATGGTTCCATGTTCAATACTGTTTACACCTGCTCTTACGGCTCGTTTCATAGCTTCGGCACCATGGCAATGGGCTGCTACTTTAAATCCATAATCCTTGGCTGTTTCAATAATAGCTTTCAATTCTTCTTCGGTAAACTGCGGGTTTTCGCCACTTTTTGCCACACTCAAGACACCACCCGACGCTGTAATTTTTATCAGGTCTGACCCTTCTTTGTAACGCTGCCTTACGGCCTTTCTGCATTCATCGGCTCCATTAGCAACACCTGCATCCGGACCCGGATCTCCCATTAACGATCTGCGATAACCGTTGGTAGGATCGGCATGTCCACCCGTAGTGGCAATGGATTTTCCTGCTGTAATTACCCGTGGGCCAGTGATAGTACCCATTGCAATTGCATTTCGCAAGGCGATGTTTACACCGGAACCACCCAGGTCGCGAACTGTTGTAAACCCACTCATCAACGTTACTTCTGCAAAGCGAACCGAGTTAAATGCAACATCTGCATCATTCATAGTAAACACATCAAGGTACTTTGTAGGGCTGGTTTGGCTTTCGAGGTGAACGTGCATATCCATTAACCCAGGCATAACCGTTTTGTTCTTAAGATCAATTATTTTATCGCCCATGTTACCGGTTATATAACCCTCTCTTACATCAACAATTTTGTTGCCTTCAATAACAATAGAAACACCGCTGCTTACTTTACCACTTTGGGGATCGATAAGCTTTCCACATTGCAAAATGGTTTGCTGGGCATGTGTGAATAAGAGTGATAGCGATAGGACAAAACATAAGAGACTTTTCTTCATAACTGAATTTTAATATTGGTGCAGTAAATTAAGGAAAAGTAAAACAGCAGCAGGATGTAGACTCATTATAATCTCTGTAAAGTTGGTTCTCAGTTTTTTCATGTCATTTTAAATAATCACTTCAGTCCAAACCCATTAAAAAGGGAATGCCAATTGACATTCCCTTGTATCATAGACAGGTGTCTAAAATTGTTTAATAATATTTGCATTGAAACCAAAAGCTGCCTGATGTTATGCCGATGAAGTGATTGCGACGCAAGGATGACACCATAAAAAACAAATGCCGGTACCAAAAATAAAAACTTAGACAGCTTCTTAACTACGTTCCATATTTTATTGTCGCTACCTGCAATCACAAATACAACATCCATTAACATAGCTATGGGTATTCTTTAATTTTTTATGATTGTCTCCAATGGCATAATAGCCTTTACCCACTTTTGAAGGTAAAGTAGTTGTATACTTTTGTTGTTGCCGGAGTAATTTATTGTTGTTATCAGCAATGGAATAATAACCCTTTGTTACCGTTTGTTTGTTAATAGTAGCTGAGGTTTCAATACTATCACAGCGTATGGGTATCGTTGAATTTGTAGCAAGTTTTTGGGCATTGTTTCCAATTGCATAATAGCCTTTACTAATAACAGGTTTGTTTTGCTGATGTTTACGGCAGTTATTTTGCTGGCAACAACCTTTATTTTCCTGAGCGTTACTAACTACAGATAGTAGTAACGTCCCAATTAAAAATAACCAGATATTTTTCATGATGATTCGTTTTTGTTTTTTAAAATTCAATGGCATGCAACAGCATTACAGGCTACGCACTGCCGGCTTAATTGCAAAAAAACAAGGGAAGAGAAGCGTAATGACTTGAATATTAAATCAACAAAACCCGCCAATGGAGAAACAATTTACCAGGTAAAAACTTTGGAGTAAGTGTAGTTGCCATTACCTGTCTGGTATGTAATGCACAAAGGGTGTGATAAGTACTTTCAACGGGTTTGGAAAGACGAGTAATTGTTTGATTTTTTTTGGCAACAATCACTTCTTTATGTACCTCAACAAGCTTGCAAAACTGGAGCAGCGGATGGCTTTCATTCCGGGTGGAGTGGCCTTCAGCAGCCGTGCAGGTCTGATCAATTTCGTGTGGCGTTCCTTTTAAAGCTTCGCTGGCCTTACAATCTTTTGCCCACAACATCCCCGAAAAGGAAGCGGAATATAGTATTACAAGAAATAGGGCAACCAGCTTTTTCATGACTCTGTAAAAGTAACCAGGTAATAATTAAGGATAAAACCTCTGGTTAAATATTATAAAATAATTACAAAACTTTGGTAGCTGTTTTCGCCCGATCAGAGGTTAGTGTTTGAAATTTGCAGCCTTTGTATGCTTCTGTGATATTTGTAAAAATTTATTATGCTGAATAAAAATAGATGCTTTTTAATTTGTTGTATTTGGTTGTGCAGCTCGTCGTGTTCAGGTTTAAAAGTTGCTTCAGCTAATACGAAGAATGGAATTAGCGGATTGGTTTTTTTATCGGAAAAGGATATTCCGTACAATCAACAATTTAGGGGCACTACCATAGGAGGCTTGTCAGGTATTGATTACAACGCCGGTAGCGATTCGTATTACTTAATAAGCGATGACCGGTCAGCAATTAACCCGGCCAGGTTTTATAAAGCCCGGGTTGTAATCAGTAACAATAAAATTGATACGGTTATTTTTCTTTCGGTTGATAGTTTAAAGGCAGGCAATGGCGGCACATATCCAAACTCAAAGCAAGATCCACCGCATACACCAGACCCCGAAGGCATACGTTTTAATCCAAAAACAAATACCCTTGTATGGACCAGCGAAGGTGAACGAATTGTAAATGAAAACACAACCGTGCTGGCCAATCCCTCTATAACAACCATAGATACAAACGGGCAATTGTTAGATACCTTTTTGCTGCCCAATCAACTTAGGATGACCAGGGACGAAAGTGGTCCGCGACAAAACGGCGTTTTGGAAGGATTGACTTTTGCCGACGATTTTAAAACTTTATTTGTGAATGTTGAGGAGCCATTATACCAGGATGGACCACGGGCTGCTGTACAGCCAAACAATGCCTGGATACGAATTGTAAAATTCAATACGGGCAATCGAATGCCCATTGCGCAGTATGCATATCATTTAGACGCGGTAGCTTATCCTTCTAAACCTGCCAACGCTTTCCAGCTAAATGGCATACCCGATATTTTATCCATAGCAAATAATAAGTTGCTGGTAGTTGAACGTTCCTTTTCTACAGGAAGATTGGCTTGTACCATTAAAGTGTTTTTGGCAGAACTTTCAGGCGCTGAGGATATCTCCGACAACAGCTCTTTAATTGCAAATCCGCCAGTAAAACCCGTAAAAAAAACACTGCTTTTAAATATGGATACTTTGGGTAGGTACACCGATAATATTGAAGGTGTAACGTTTGGCCCCGTGTTGCCAAACGGACATAAAACACTGGTATTTGTTGCAGATAACAATTTTTCCATTGTCGAAAAAAC
>JAJAYD010000091.1 GCA_026786345.1 Chitinophagaceae bacterium | reverse complement strand
GAGATGAATAAATCAAATGCCGGGAGGATATTTCAAAACTTGAGTGATTTGATCATCTAACTACAGGATTCTGTTTGTAACTGCATCCCATACAATTGAGTAGTTCACACCAATGTTAGTGGCAGTTTATTTCTACAATGTCTGTTTAATTATCTCTTCTGTTTCGGTGTCAAAAATTATTATTCCTTCAAGTCTGTCGTCAAGTTGTGCCACTAAATTCCCTTGCTTTGTCCAAACCGAACTTTTACCAACACTTTCAAAGTTGTCGCAATAACCAACACAATTAGACATTAAAACTGGCATTGCAAATTTCTTTGCAACTGCTGCATAATGTGCCATTGCCTTGTCAATACCATTTTTTGATTTTGCAACACTCGCCAAATAAATTTCTGCACCAAGTTTGTTTGCATTGTCTGCATGGTTAGTTTGCAAACTCTCATAGCAGATTGCTGGTGCAATATTTATATTGTCAACCGTCAGGATAATTTGCTTTTCGCCATTACTAAAATATGGAAATTCGTCAGCGTGTAATTGTTGCTTTGCATAGGTCTGTCTTGGTCTGTCAGGTTGAAAAATGATCATACTAATTTGTATGCCTGAATTTGTCTTTGTCGGCACACCAAGTCCGATAGTAATTTTATTTGTGTCACTAATTTCCTGGAAGTCGTCAAATTTTGGGTCGTCTTGATTTGTTACTAAATCTTGTGCAAGTTTGGGTTCGTACCCTGTTACAGAAAGTTCCGGAAAAAAGATAGAGTCTGTCTTGTAAGAAATAGCAAGTTTAATTAATTTTTTATGTGTGTCAATATTAGCAGAAATGTTTCCTTTAATTGGTTTTGTCTGTGCTACAGAAATTTTCATTACGCTGTCATTTTAAATTGCCACTAACTCATGACCTACCGAAAGTGTAAAAGTACTACCCTGTCTTAATTCCTAATTTAATAACTTAAAATGAAGTGTAAAAATGGAATGAGATACCAGATAGCTTACAGCAACAAGCATCGTTACTTAAACAACTGGTACACCAGCAAACTAAAAACATAAGCCAACACGGTCATGTATACCAATTGAACAATGGGCCATTTCCACGTACGTGTTTCGCGTTTTACCACGGCAAGTGTGCTCATGCATTGCATGGCCAGCACATAAAAAACCATCAGGCTCAAACCGCTGGCCAACGTATAAACTTTAGATCCATCAGCCCGGGTAGCTGCCGACATCTTTTGCCGTAACGAAGTTTCATCATTGTTTTCTTCCACGCTATATAAAGTGGCCATGGTGCCTACAAAAACTTCCCGCGCCGCAAAAGAAGTAATCAGTGCGATGCCGATCTTCCAATCGTAACCCAGCGGCGTAATAACAGGCTCAATTGCACTACCAAGAATACCAGCATAAGAGTTTTGCAATTTTTCAGACCGGTATTCCCTATCCAGCTCAAGCATATTTGCCGCCGGTTGCTTTTTTAGTTGCTCGTAGCGGAAGGTAATTTTCTCCATACGCTCACCCGGACCATAGCTGCTTAAAAACCATAACAACAAACTGATGACCATAATTACCTTACCTGCATCTACCACAAAAATTTTGGCCTTTTCAACCATGGTTATGCCTACGTTTTTCCAACGGGGAGCACGGTAAGTTGGTAATTCCAATATAAAAAAACTACGCTCAGATATTTTTATAATTAACTTAAAAACGTAGCTGGCTACCAGCGCCAAAACGGTGCCTAATAAATAAAGGCACATCATTACAATACCCTGCAGGCTTAAAAAACCCAGGAACAATTTTTCGGGAATAACGAGGCTGATTAAAATAGTATAAACAGGTAAACGTGCACTACAACTCATTAAAGGCGTAACCAAAATGGTGAGCAAACGTTCTTTCCGGTTCTCAATGTTTCGTGCACTCATAATGGCTGGTACCGCACAGGCAAAGCCACTAATCATGGGCATTACGCTCTTGCCATTCAACCCAACTTTACGCATCAGTTTATCACTTAAAAAACTAATGCGGGCCATATAACCGGTATCCTCTAAAATGGTTATCAACCCAAATAAAATCATGATCTGTGGTACAAAAACCAGTATACCACTTAAACCGGCTAACACACCATTAATCAACAGGTCGCTCCACCAGGCCGATGGCAAAAACGATCCCAACAAACTACTGCTTTTTGCAAAGCTCCATTCAATAAAATCCATAGGGTATTGCGCCAGCCAGAATATACTTTGAAACAGCAAAAAGAGTACGGTTAGCAAAATAACATAGCCCCAGGTGCGGTGCAATAAAATGTTGTCCAGCTTTTCGGTAAACATCTTCTTCTGCAACAAATCTTCTTCCACCACGCTTAGCTGCATAATTTGTTTTATGCGGGTATAACGCTGCATAATTTCTTCGGCCTGTACCTTGGTGGCATTAAACTTTGTGGAAGTTTCAATTGCTTCAATCTGCTCATTTTTACCTGCCTCCAAATTAAAGTGCTCATGGTTTGTCAGGTAATGCACCGCCCCATAATCACTCAGGTTCGGATAAATATCCTGTACGGCTTTTATAGGTGTTTCGGCCAGGTTGTGCACCCCAATAAAATCGCGGATCGGGGGTTTGTATTGCCGTTGTGCTGTTTGGGCCAGTATCTTTTTAAGTTGGGGAAGGCCCTTATTTTTTCGGGGATTGATTGAAACTACCGGCACGCCCAATTCGCGTTCCAGTTCCGTAAGATCTATGTCTATGCCCTTCTTTTTTGCCAGGTCAAGCATGGTAAGGGCAACCACCACCGGCACACGCAGGTCAATTATTTGCGAGCAGAATAAGAGGTTTCGTTTCAGGTTACTGGCATCGGCCACCAGCACCACCATTTGCGGTTGCACATGTACATCAACGTTCATTAAAACTTTGTACGACACCCATTCATCGGCCCTGCGGGGATATAAACTGTAAGTTCCGGGCAAATCAATTATGTTGGCCGTTAACCCCGGCTCCAGCAGGCACGAGCCCGTTTTCTTGTCAACGGTAACTCCCGGAAAATTACCCACCTTCTGGTTCAACCCCGTTAATGCATTAAACAGCGAAGTTTTGCCACTATTGGGATTACCCACCAATGCTATGTTTAGTAAGGGTTTAAGCATGTTGCAATGAAGGTGGCAAATGTAAACCGATCGAACATCGATATATTACGAGATCGGGAGTTTAGTATTTGGTTAACCAGCCTGCTACCATTGTGAAGCATTTGAGGCGACGCTCCATTCAAAATTGGTTTTTCATAGCGGCTTTAATGAAGAAGGAAAAAGGAAAAAGTAAAAAGGCAAAAGGCTGAAGGCGTAAGGCTGCAGGCAAAAACCCAAAAGCAACAACGACCAACTTTTCCTTTGAACCACAAAGAGACAAAAGGACTAAGAAGCACAAAAGTTTATGCGCCAATTTACGGTAGTCTTAAAAAAGTATATTATGCACCAATACTACTTAGACTACCGTAAAATATTATCGCCCAACGATCAACTTACAACGATTTACGAGCCATCAAGACCCCATGGCACAAACATGCACAAAGTTTTTTTATTATTCATTATTCACTATTCATTTGCTTTTCCCCTCCTGACTACTATCTTCTAAATACTATCTTACAACTTACAACAAAACCAACCTACCATTGAAAGCAATTTATCTTACCAAACAAGGCGATGCATTCAGCTCATTCGAACAACGTGAAGTGCCCAAACCGAAGGCTGGCAAAGGTCAGGCACTTATTAAAGTAGAAGCATTTGGTTTAAACTTTGCAGATGTAATGGCCCGCCGCGGAATGTACAAAGAAGCCCCTCCTTTACCCTGTCTTTTAGGGTACGATGTGGCAGGCACCATAGAACAATTGGGAGACGGTGTTACTGGCTTTAGCGTGGGAGATCGTGTTATGGCCATGACACGCTTTGGCGGTTATGCCGAATATGCTTTGACTGAAGCATTGGCAATGGCAAAAATTCCAACCAGTATTTCCAGTGCTGCAGCTACTGCGCTAACTACTCAATATTGTACAGCTTACTATGCATCGGCCTATGTTACCAACCTGTTTGCCGGCGATAGTGTGCTGGTGCAGGCAGGAGCCGGTGGCGTTGGTACAGCCCTTATTCAATACGCCAAATACAAAGGCTGCCAAATTTTTGCTACGGCAGGCAGCAGCGATAAAATTGAATATTTAAAAAAATGTGGCGTCCATCACCCCATTAATTATAAAAGCCAGGACTTTGTAGAAGAAGTAAAAAAAGTTACCGGTAAAAATGGTGTCGATATTGTTTTTGATGCCGTTGGGGGCAAATCAGTTAAGAAAGGAATGACCCTGTTAAATTCCGGTGGCAGGTTGGTTTGCTATGGGGCAGCAGATTTAAGCGATAAGAACATCTTCGGTAAATTAAAATCGGTACTTGACTTTGGTATCTATCATCCCCTGTTTTTAATGATGCCCTCCAAAGCAATCATTGGGGTCAACATGCTTAAAATAGCTGATAATAAGCCACAAATCATACAACACTGCCTGCAGAAAGTTGTAGACCTGGTAGACAAGGGTGTGTTTGTACCTGAAGTAGGCCAGGTTTTTAAACCCGCCGAAATTGGAGCAGCACACGACTTTTTAGAAAAGAGAAAAAGCATTGGCAAAGTGGTGGTTCAGTGGTAAAAGATAAACATGTTAAAAATTGTTTAACCACCACTCCGTTTGTACTAACCTTTTAATTATAGGTTTTGGTGGTGAAAGATGAAAAATGTAGATTGACAATCTTTAAGAATTAATAAAGGCATAATGCTACCAAAAAATGATTTTGTTTATACAGAGGGTTCAGAACCTCACCGCATTAGAACAAAAGATATTTTAAAAGTCCACCCCGACATTCGTAAGCTTATTGGCAAAAATCCAAACACCATTTTTGCCATCACTGGCCTGGTAGCTTTGCAAGTTGTATTGGCCTGGTTTACCAGCACACAATCGTGGTGGATCGTTTTTATAGCAGCCTACCTGATTGGCGCTTTTGCCGATCATGCTTTGTTTGTTATGATACACGAATGTGCTCACAAACTGTTGTTTAAAAAACCTATTCTAAATCGGATTGCCGGAATTTTTTCCAATCTCCCCCAATTATTTCCCAGCTCTGTATCATTTGAGCGTTATCACATCAAACATCACTCATTCCAGGGTGTTCACGAACTGGATGCTGATTTGCCCAACCATTGGGAGGCAAAACTGATAGACAATTATTTTATAGGCAAAGCAATCTGGCTGTTGTTCTATCCTGTATTTCAGCTGTTTAGAATTAGCAGGTTAAAAGAGATTAAACCATTTGATACCTGGGTTGCCATTAACTGGATTGCACAAATAATATTTATTGCTACTATATGGTTGTGGCTGGGACCAAAAGCAATTGTGTTTTTGCTGGCCAGTTTCTTTTTCTCAGTAGGCTTACATCCATTAGGTGCCCGCTGGATACAGGAGCATTACCTAACATACAGCAAAGACCAGGAGACTTATAGTTATTATGGTGTATTAAATACCGTAGCTTTTAATGTTGGCTATCATAACGAGCACCACGATTTTCCCAGTGTACCCTGGAACCGCTTGCCGCAAATACGTGCCAACGCACCCAACTTTTACAATACTTTGTTTTATCA
The DNA here is from genome assembly GCA_026786345.1 of Chitinophagaceae bacterium. Taxonomy (GTDB): domain Bacteria; phylum Bacteroidota; class Bacteroidia; order Chitinophagales; family Chitinophagaceae; genus Segetibacter. The sequence goes on along the minus strand of JAJAYD010000091.1, from coordinate 29,783 downwards.
TAAGTCGTGGACCAAATTGTTCTTTCGTTTCCTGTTCGATAAAGAGATCTCCTTATACTCTCGTATAGTAAGACAAAACAGGGGTAAAGTTATTTTAACCGACCAAAGCAAACCGGATATTGAAATGGTAATAACACGCTAAGGGTTTAAATTATAGATACGAAAATGACCGGCTAATGTCTGGTCATTATTGTTTGTAAAATCTTATGTGCTAGTAGTTGCAAAAAGTTTTGCCGATGAAAGGATTGCGACGCAACAATGATGCATGAAGAAAGGCCGCCGGTATCAACAAACTTTTAAAATAAACACCCTGTCCGTTACTGAAACTGTACCTCTACACTCTTTTCATCACTGCCTCTCAGCACTTTTAACCTGGTAGTATCGCCCTGTTTAAACATGCTTAAGACCTGGGTATAACTGTTCATTTCCTTTATTTCGTAATCACCCAATTGAAGCAGTATATCGCCGGCCTTTAGCCCAATTTTATCAGCCAGTCTTTTAGGCGTTACCCCGCCAATTTTAAAACCTTTTCCCTTATAGGTATTGTCTGGTATTACACCCAGGCTTACTGTAAAACGTACCCCTGTAGCGGGTACCGGAACTAAAGGTTTAGAAAAGGCAATTTTTCCCTGGGCATCGGCCGTTTCCAACACCCGTTGAACAAATGAGATAATCTTGTATTCTCCCTCTACATTTAATTTGTCTGCTTCATCAGTGGGTTGACGATAGTCGCTGTGGCTACCGGTAAAAAAGTATAAAGAAGGTATTTCTTTAGAAATAAAAGAGGTATGGTCGCCCTGGCCAATAGTGGTTGTATCAATTTTTATCCTGACAGAATTATCGTTTGCCGCCATCAGCAACTTAGACCAAAGTGCGGAAGTGCCTGCGCCGCCTACCGTTAAGCTTCGGGAATCGTCGTATCTGCCAATCATGTCAAAATTCACCATGTAATTAATGTTAGAAATGCCAACAGGGTTTTCTAACCAATACTTGCTCCCGAGCCTGTCTATCTCTCCGGCAGAGAAGGCTATAAAAAGAAAGTTGTTCTTTTTGCTGCCCGAATTCTTTAAAGCCCTGGCAATTTCAATTAATCCGGCTGTGCCACTGGCATTATCGTCTGCGCCGTTATAAATACTATCACCGAAATTTTTTGTGGAGGTACCAAGATGGTCGTAATGAGCGCCGAGCACCACCGTTGTCGGCGCTTCGTTATTTATGTAACCCACTACATTGCTGCCATAACTTTTAGCGTATTTGACAGATACATTCATATTAATATTGTAGATAGCGGCGGCATCGTTGCAATATTTTTTAAACGATTCTACAGGCATGTAAACCACCGGTATAGTTACAACAGGTGTGCTGTCAAATTTATTAAAGGTGATGTTGGCAGCATTTGGTGCGCTGTTGTAAAGGATTAAAGCAGCGGCTCCCTTTGAGGCAACTCTTGTTGCTTCCTTTATTATGAGCTGGTGAAGATCGCCATTGGCAAATGCTTTATTATCTACCCACTCTTTAAGGTCTGCAAACCAGGGTTCGCCTGCTTCGCGAAGATCGAGTGCCGGGCTGCCCGATGCACTTTTATTAGCAGAGTATGGGAGTGGAAAAAACTCTTTGCTCACCAAAAGTTTTTTATCGTTTATTGAAAAGTAGGTAGCGGTATCTATCTTCTTTCCCTCTTCAATTAAAAATGTTTGTACAAAACCATCGTTGCCTTTTGGCTGCAGTCCCAGATTTGTAAATTCTGTTACGATATAATCACGAGCCATCTGTTCGCCGGTAGTGCCGGCTTTTCTACCCTGTAATTCGTCACCAGCCAAAAATTGTACATGTGTTTTTATTCGGCTAACAGCTTCCTGCTGCGCCTGCTGCCGGGCAGCGGCAGCCTTTTTTTCTTTTTTTGATTGGGCCTGCAATAACAAAGGAAAACACAACAAGACCCACAACAATTGCTTCATACAACGTACATTTCAGATGGATTACACAAAAGTAATGCCGATGACATGATTGAAATATAATTGTTATGAAAGGAGAACTGATGTGATGGACAAAGTGATTTTTATAATATTGGGTTTCGAAAGACGATTGAGTGTCAACTATTTTGAGAGCGAAGGATTCTTACAGGCTGCAAACATTTACATCCGTCTCTACTATTGAGGGAAGATCTTAATAAATGTTTTAGGTGTAAAAGTTATACGCACCAATTGATTTAACCCCCGGTAGAAATATCTTTGGCAAAGTGTTGCGTTTTCAACCGATAGCCTTACATGAAACTACGCCTTAACCAGGAAGCAATAACAGATGACTTTTTTGAAGAGACACGCCTGCTCGGCATTATGGCTCCCATTAAAAATTACCAGTTTTGCTGGCAGCTAAATAATTTGCTTGGCTACAACTTTCGTTTAAGCACCGACATTGAGGTGCAAATGATGAAAAAAGGACGTAAATATTATTTCTCCCTGTACCACCACGTTGAAAAGAATAGCTTTCTCAACCATTACATTTACCACAACCATTGTAATGGGGAGTATCTGCTGCCCGAGTTCAGGCACATGGATTTTTTGTGGCTGATGAAGGATGATGTTGTGGACGATAGTAAATGCATGGGCCTAACGACCTCCATAAAAAGTATTGCAGGCGTACAGTTGGTAGCCGAACTAACCAACGAAAAAATTAAGAACAAAGGCAACCTTGTTTTTTAATGTAGTAACTGCCATTCAGTTTATAAAGTGCCACGTTAAAATACTACTTAACAGGTGTGTTCATTTTTATTAGAAACCTTATTACAAAAGCTTCAAAACGTTTATCGGGTACGAGGAACCAATTAAAGATGAATATGCCTGTTATGGCGCAGAGCATACCGGCAAGTACATCCAGTACGTAATGATGGCTGGTATAAACGGCAGCAAACCAGATGCCTGCCATAATAATTGCAAAGGGAATATTTAAAAGACCCAATTTATTTTTTATACCATTGTATAAAACGATGATGGGATATGCCGAATGTAACGAGGGCATGGCGGCAAAAACGTTTGAGCTTTTTGCATACAACGACTTAAAGACGCCAAAACCAACATAGGCATCGAAACGGCTAAGCCCCGCTGTATTACCAGGCGTTTTAGACAAAAATGTAAAACCATATTGCTGAACATACCACGGAGGAGCAGCGGGGTAAATGTAGTACACTACAAACCCCAGCAGGTTGACTAAGAAAAAAGTGAGTGAAAAATAAATGAACTGCCGCCTGTTTGTATAAAAAAGATACGCGGCCATAGCTAAGGGTACCGGCACCCAGCAGAGATAAAATATGCCGGTTAATAAGTCGGCAAAAGAGATGCTGTGTATGGCAAAAAATTCGTTGGGTGTATAATTTTTGCCATTTTCATGTATTCCAAACAAAGTCTTTTCTGCATTATACAAACTTTCAATATGCACCGTATTGTATTGGTAGTTGGGTATGGCTTTCATAAAGTCGAACACAATCCAATAAACTATAAATATTGAAAACCCTGTAATAAAGCGCCGCGTAGGATGCGAAAGATAGTACATGACATTAAAGAGCAGTGCCAGGATCAACTGGTCAATTTTAAAGCCGAGTATCCAGGTTGAAAGCAAGAGATAGGTTATCGAAACTATTGTGGTAATTACAATATCCTTTTTATAAAACAAGCTTGTTTTTGTGTTGACCTTGGGTACCCGTTGATCCATTATTAAAAGTAGGTAATGGGTTGCTGTTACTGCGCAAAAAAGTGCTATGATTGCGAAGGTTGTTCCAATGATTTTTTTGCATCCCTCAAACGTTTAACAGCCGTAATGTTTGTAAGAACCGCCATTGCAGTTATAGGAATTGTAAAAATGCTCATGGTTTCAAACACATGAAAGGGTATTCCTTTAATGAATAATTTATAATCTCCCCCAATAAATTTTGAAGCAATCCCACAGGCTACGGCAGACACTCCTACCAATATTACCCGCTCTGGCCGTTGCATTAGTCCCCCTTTGTTTTGCACACCAAGGCTTTCGCTTCGGGCTCTTGTATAACTAACCATCATTGATCCAATAAGTGCAATAAAGGCAAATATGGAACTCATAAAATAGTGATTGGCCACCAGGTAGTAACAAATACCAAAAAACATCACCATTTCGCTGTAACGGTCTAATACAGAATCGTACAAGGCTCCAAAGACAGAGCTCATATTACCAAGGCGTGCCACCTGGCCATCAAGCATATCAAAAAGGCCGGCAAACAATATTAGGGCTCCTGCCCAACCCACATACGAAAGATCTATCCTGGGTTTTTCTTCAGCCCCCGCAATAAAAATAACTGCAACACCAATATTTAAAATAAGGCCGATCGTGGTAACCGTGTTAGGGGTAAAACCAATCTTTATTAATCCCTTAACCAATGGATCAATAATAACATAGACCATTTTTTGAAGCCGGTCTCTTAGGGTAGGTTTATCCATAATTCTATTTACTGGCACAAATGGTTGCCAACTTCGTTCTGCGTTTCTATTGTATTTTCTAATTTGTTTTACTTAAAATCAGACGGCTGTAAATATCTATCTTAAAATTTACATCTCCTCTTGTTTATGTTTTTGGGCTAACAAATTAAGTTGCTCCATCCAAAAAAGGAATTATTGCAAACGATGCAGATGGCTTAACAAATGGAAGGAAAGAAACAAAAGAATGCTTTAAAAACCGGGCACTAAAATCACCTGTCCGATGCAGGCAAGCGGAACACAAATTTCTTTTGCATAAAATAATTATAACCGAAACCTACAATAAGACTTACCGCAATTTTTGAAGGAAGGTAATGAAGGTGTAACACTTTTAACAGAACGAACATTCCTCCGGCATTTAAAAATAAATTTCCAACCCAAACCAATAAATACTTAAGAGCCTGGTGAAGTAACAAAGTATCCCTTGATTGAAATACCCAGATACGGCCCATGAAGAAATTTAGAATTCCGCCACAAACAGTACCAGTGATACTGGCTTTAAAAGGGTCCACATGAAAAAAAGTTACCAGCGCAATGGTAACCATGTAATCAAAAGCTGAAGCACTTAGTGAAGCAACGTTGGCTTTAATAAAAGTAGCCATTCTTAAAAAACATTTAGTTTAACTAGTATCGTCAGTACTACATGTGCATAAAACCCTGCCAGAACATCATCGGCCATTACGCCCCAGCCTTTTGGCCATTGTTCCAATCTACGTATGAACAATGGTTTAACTATGTCAAAAAACCTAAAAAGTATTAAACCTGCAACTACGTTCGGTATGGAGACTGGTATAAGTGCAAGAGTGATCATCATTCCGGCAACTTCGTCAATAACCACTTTGCTGCTGTCTTTGCCCCAAATACTATGTACGCTATTCGACGACCAAATGCCTGCCAGGCAAACCATGATAGTAAAAAAAACCTGCCGGTAATCTGAATGTTGACCAGCAGGTATGATAAGCCAAATTAAACAACAAACAATCGCTGCAACCGTGCCACCACCTTTACCTATATAACCAATGCCTCCGGCGGTTGCAACCAGTTTGTGAAATTTTATCATAATGCTTCCACCAATTCCTGGTAATAATCCAGTCCAAGATGTGTTATCAAATCCTCGCCCATTATATGACGCAAGGTGTTTTGCAACTTCATTAATTGCTTAAAGATGTCGTGCATTGCATCAAGTTCCGGTGCGGTTTGTGGTGACTTAAAATAGAACGATAACCACTCCTGTATACCTGACATTTGAGCCCGCTTTGCAAGGTCAAGAAACAAGGCAAGATCCAAAACGATTGGCGCTGCCAATATCGAATCTTTACACAAAAAGTTGATCTTGATTTGCATTTTATAACCCAACCAACCAAAAATATCTATGTTGTCCCAGCTTTCTTTGTTATCGCCATGCGGAGGGTAATAATTGATTCTTATTTTATGATAGAGATCGCCGTACAATTCAGGATTTAAATTGGGTTGCAGGATATCTTCCAACACACCCAATTTAGATACTTCCTTGGTTTTAAAGTTATCCGGGTGATCTAATACCAATCCATCCCTGTTACCCAGGATGTTTGTAGAAAACCAACCATGGATCCCCAGGGCCCTCGCCTGTAATCCTGGTGCAAGAATGGTTTTCATAAGCGTTTGCCCGGTTTTAAAATCCTTTCCTCCAATGGGTGTTTTAGTTTCTTTTGCCAACTCAACCAACGCAGGAATATCGCAGGTTAAGTTAGGTGCTCCATTAGCAAAAGGTACTCCCATATGTATGGCTGCGTAGGCATAAATCATGCTCGGAGCAATCAGCGGATCATTGTCTTTTAAACCTGCTTCAAAACTTTCAATAGTAGCATGAACCGGGGCTTCCTGAATGTATTTTTCTGTTGAGCCGCACCAAACCATCACTACCCTGCTGCAATTATTTGTCTCCTGAAAATTTTTAATGTCTTCCATTACCTGCAATGCCAGGTCGTATTTGGTAGCACCGGTTTTTACATTTTCTCCATCAAGGTTATAAACATACGATTTATCAAATACGGCGGTCATTGGCTCTATGGCCGACAATTCTTCCTTAATTGAAAGCAACAGGTGAGCATCCAAAACCTTTGCATGCATAGCAGCTTCATAAACATTGTCTTTGTACAAATCCCATCCACCAAAAACTATATCGTTCAAAGAGGCTAAGGGAACGAAATCCTTAATTTTCGGGTACCTGTTTTCAGTACGCTTACCCAATCTTAAACTTCCCATTTGGGTTAATGATCCTATAGGACTAGCCAATTCTTTTTTTATTGCTTCAACACCAGCTATAAAGGTGGTTGCCACTGCACCTAAACCCGGCATTAATATGCCCAGTTTACCTTCTGCCGGAAGAATTTCCTCTTTCATATTTGATACTTTATTAATGAAAAAATATTTAAAGCCATTGATTTGTTTTGCACCATTGTATTGTTTCTTTTAGTCCCTGTTGCAGGTTGAACTGTGGCGAATATCCCATTTCGTTACGTAACCTGCTAATATCGCAACACCAGTTGGCTGCTGTTAACTCGTTTAGTTTCTCTTTATTTAATACAGAAGTTTTGTTAAGCAAACCAGCACCCTTTTCTGTTAAAACTGCCAGCAAGTTTACTATAGTTAATGGAATATATATTTTAAAAGTCTTATTCGACAGGTATTTTTTTATTATTTGTGCAAATTCGTACCTGTTATAACAATTGCCATCAGTAACATTATACGATCCGGTTTTTGGGTTAAATAATGCATCGACGGTTAATTGAGCAAGATCTTTAACATACACAAAACTCAGGTGTTGGTTTGCTTTGCCCAGGTATGGTTCAAAACCTTTGGAAATGGTTCTTAAAAGAATGAAAATATCTTTTTCGCGGGGACCATAAACTGCGGTTGGCCTTAAAACCACCAGAGGCAAATGTAAAGCGGCCAACATTTCCTCAGCAATAAGTTTGCTTTTTCCGTATGCAGTTACCGGTTTTGGGATGGTGTTCTCGGTTATCAGGCCATCGTTGTATTGTAGTGGACCTATTGCACCCAGACTGCTCATAAACACAAATTTTTTCACTTTGTGCCTGCTTTCTTTAATGGCCCGCCCCAGGTTAGCGGTGTAGAGTGCGTTTACCTGTTCGTATTCCTTAGGAAAACGGGCTTTGGTAATACCCGCAATATGAATGATAAAATCGTATTGTTTTTCTTCAATCTCTTTTGTAAGTAATTCAACATTATTAAAATCGGGGTAAGTAAATTTTACACTGGCTGCTTTCAAATAATCAAGGTTACTTGACTTTCGTATAGCTGCCCAAACTTCCAATCCATTCTCAAGGCATTTTTCAACTACGTGAGAACCTACAAACCCATTGGCCCCGGTTACTAATACCTTTTGCATTATAGCGCCTTTTCGTACAACCTATACTTTTTATATACTTTGCCATTAATGTTTTGCATAGCCTTATTCATCATTTCATTATCTTCCAAAATCCATGAAGCTTCGCCACCGGTAACTCCTTTGGTAAGACCTTTTTTTATCATGTGGGCATAAAAACAGGCCTCGATACCCATCTTTCTATATTCCTCTACAACTCCAAGAGCTATTACCCGCAGGTACTTTACCTTTTTAGCACCAAAAAGCAATTTTAAAATACCGGTAGGAAACAGTCTACCCCTTTTTATTTTGATTAAAATACGATTTAAATCGGGGATTGCCAGGGCAAAACCTACCATCTTACCGTTGTGCTCTGCTACCAAACAAAAGTCTGCATCCAAAACCATTTTCAAATCTTTCGCAAGGTAATTGAATTCGTTTTCTGTCATGGGTACAAACCCGAGGTTCTTATCCCATGCAGCATTGTAGGTTTCTCTAACTTTGCCAACTTCGGCTTTAAAATCTTTTAGGTTGATGGACCTTATGACGATGTTTTTTTGTGCAAGCCTTTTAAGAAGGGCATCCTGCAATTTTAAAGTACGATCGTTTAAAGTAGTAATATCCAGGTCGTACGCAAGAAGGTCAACCTGTTTAGTAAACCCATATTTTTCAAGCAGGCTAACATAATAAGGCTTGTTATAAGTCATCATTGCTACGGGTGGCTTATCAAAGCCATCTATTAAAACTCCAACAGGCTCATTGGTTGATGGATTGACCGGGCCAATAACCCCTGTAACCTTTTTATTTTTCAGCCACGCTGTAGCGCCGTCAAATAACCGGTTAGCGGTATCCTGGTCATTTATAGAATCGAAAAATCCAAAAAAGCCAACATTGGTATTGTTGAACTTATTATGATTGTTATTGAAGATAGCGGCAATTCGTCCTGTAATTATTCCGCCTTTTTTGGCAAGAAATAGTTGCATGCTGGAGTGCTCGTGGAAAGGATGTTTGCCCGGAGTTAGAATATCGCGTTGTGCGATAAATAATTCAGGTACATAATTGGGATCATCCTTGTATAAGTCGTGAGGAAAATCAATAAATGCCGTCAGTTGTTTTTTGTTTTCGACCGTTTCGATCAAGGTCATATCTGGTACTTTTGCTTCATGGTAGGAATCTCAAGGCTAACTGCAGCTTTTGATAATTTTTCAACTGCTTCTTCAATCTGGCTAAAAGTATGCGTAGCCATAAGCGAAAATCTAATTAATGAAGAATCTGAAGGTACAGCGGGAGAAACTACGGGGTTAACAAAAATGCCATTTTCCTGCAGCATTTTGGTTATATAAAAAGTTTTATAATTATCTCTAATATAAACAGGAATGATGGGGCTCTCTGTTACACCCGTATCAAAGCCTTCTTCGTGTAGCAATTGCATAGCATAACGGGTGTTTGCCCATAATTGCTCAATTCTTTCAGGCTCAGATTGTATGATTTCCAGTGCGGCTATTACACTGGCAACAGCTGATGGCGGCATACTTGCACTGAATATTAAAGAACGTGCCTTGTGCTTTAAGTAATCAACGGTTGCAGCGTCGCCGGCAATAAAGCCACCAAGTGAAGCAAGCGATTTACTAAAAGTGCCCATTATCAGATCAACTTTATGCTCTAATCCAAAATGCGAAGCCGTACCTGCACCCAAGTCACCAATAACACCCAGGCTATGGGCATCATCCACCATAATATTTACTCCATACTTATCAGCCAGTTCAACAATTTCGGGAAGTCTCACTATATCACCCTCCATGCTAAATATTCCATCGACGGCAATAAGTTTCATTGCGTCGGCCGGCAGGTTGTACAACTTCTGCTCAAGATCTTCCATGTTATTATGGGCATATTTTATCGTTCTTGAAAACGATAAACGCGAACCGTCAATTAGAGAAGCATGATCGTATTCATCTAAAATAAGATAGTCTGTACGGCCAGTAATGCTTGAAAGTACACCAAGGTTTACCTGGAAGCCGGTACTAAATAAAACAGCAGCTTCCTTATTTACATAACGGGCAAGTTTTTCTTCAAGTTCTATATGTATATCAAGGGTTCCATTTAAAAATCTTGAACCCGCACACCCGGTACCATATTTGGAAATAGCTTTTTGGGCAGCCTCTTTTATTCGGGGGTGATTGGTTAATCCCAGGTAGGAGTTAGAACCAAACATTAATACTTTTTTACCATTTAGTATTACTTCAGTATCCTGTGCCGACTCTACTATTCTAAAATAAGGGTAAACTCCCTGGCTTCTGATTAGGTCGGCGTCTTTGAATTGGGCTATTCTTTGATGTAATTTTTTCTGCATTAATGTCAGGTTTAACAAGCATTAAATGGGTTATAAAAGGAGTTTTTCACTTACAACGCTATCAGATTGAAATGATCTTTTTCGTTTTTAATATTACTAATATTGTTTGGATTGTTCTAATAAAATTAATATAAACATAATAGTTTGTTGTAGTAACCGTAAGAACATTATTCAATAATTTGTAAAATTATAATAATCTGGCAATTTTTGAGCTGTTGAGCCAAACTTGCCTTGTAAGTACAATTATCTAAACCAGATTCCAGTCCTAAAATTGTAACACAACAAGTGTTTCTTTCAACATTTAAAATATTTTACAAAGATTTTGTGGTTTTCTTATTGCCGATTTTAAACAAACTATATGCATTAAAATTAGCTTAATCTTTACTGGCCTAAGGAAAATACTGACGCAAATTGACAAAATCAGCCTGCCCACCCTTCCCTGTCCAAACTTCGGTATTGAATTGCCTCGGCCAAATGTTCAACCTTTATATCGGGGCTATTGCTAAGATCTGCAATGGTCCTCGAAACTTTAAGTATTCTGTCGTATGCCCTGGCCGATAGATTTAGTTTCTCCATAGCTTTCTTTAGCAATGCTTCGCCCGCCTGGCTAATGGCACAAATTTCTGTTAGTTGCTTGCTGCTCATTTGTGCATTAGAATAAGTACCGGGTGTTTCTTTGTACCGTATTGATTGAATTTCCCTGGCCTTAATAACCCGATCACGAATGCAAGCTGAATCTTCACCCTTTAACTTATTGCTTAATTCAGAAAATGAAACCGGTGTTACTTCCACATGCAGATCTATGCGGTCTAAAAGGGGACCAGATACTTTGTTGAGATATTTTTGAACAGTGCCCGGCGGACAAGTGCATTCTTTGTCAGGATGATTATAATATCCGCATGGGCAGGGGTTCATGCTGGCAATCAACATAAAGTTTGCCGGAAAATCTAACGAAGCTTTGGCCCTTGAAATGGTAACCCTGCGCTCCTCCATAGGTTGCCGCATAACTTCTAAAACCGTTCTTTTAAATTCAGGAAGCTCATCAAGAAATAATACTCCATTATGTGCCAGAGATATTTCGCCCGGCTGCGGCACTCCACCACCCCCAACCAGGGCAACATCGCTTATGGTATGATGTGGACTTCGGAAAGGCCGCTTACTAATGAGGGATGCATTCTCGGGCAGCTTACCGGCAACACTATGGATCTTGGTTGTCTCCAGTGCTTCCTGCAAACTGAGAGGAGGAAGAATGGTTGGTAAGCGTTTTGCTAACATTGTTTTTCCTGCTCCGGGTGGACCAATCAATATGGCGTTATGCCCACCAGCTGCTGCAATTTCAAGTGCTCTTTTAATATTCTCCTGTCCTTTTACATCACTAAAGTCAACATCGAATTGATTTTGAGTGTTATAAAATTCTTCACGGGTATTTACATCAGCCGGTTTGAGTGAAGATTCATCTTTAAAAAATTCAATAACTTCTTTCAAATGCGATACTCCATATACCAAAAGGTTGTTGACCATACCCGCCTCCCTAACATTTGCCACGGGAACTATTAATCCTTTAAATCCTTCTTTGCGAGCCTGAATGGCTATAGGTAAGGCTCCCTTTATAGGCTGTATTGCTCCATCCAAACTTAATTCGCCCATAATTACATAATCCTTTAATAAGTCAGTATTCTCAAGCTGTTCGCTTGCACCCAGTATACCCATAGCAATGGGCAGGTCGAATGCAGATCCGCTTTTTTTAATATCAGCAGGCGCCATGTTTATAACGATCTTAATCCGCGGCATCCTGAACCCATTGTTCTTTATAGCACTATCAATTCTCTGCTGGCTTTCTTTAATGGTTCCATCGGGCAGACCTACTAAAAAATACCCTTGACCTTCGGCTACATTTACCTCGATGGTAATGTTTATTGCTTCTACCCCGTAAACTGCACTGCCAAAAGTTTTTACCAGCATTAAATTTGATTAAGATATTTTTTTGAATATAGGTAAAAGAAAGGAGACCGGTATGTATTGCACACGGTTATGACCATTTAAGAACTTACAAAGAAATTGAAGCATGATTCTTTAAACATACCTGTGCATAAGAGTAGAAAAGAAAATAATAAAGAGTTAGTTATCAAAAGCACACTATGAACGAACAAGTGTTGCAACTATCATGGTTGCTACTCTTTCGCCATCCATAGCCGCACTAACAATACCTCCGGCATAGCCGGCACCCTCTCCACAGGGGTATAAATTTTTGATCTGCGGGTGCTGGAGAGTCTCCAGGTTACGGGGAATTCGTACAGGGGATGAGGTACGGCTTTCAGTTGCTACCACCACTGCCTCATTCGAATAATAACCCCGCATTTTATTGCCGAAACTTTTAAAGCCCTCCTGCAATCTTTTATGAATAAATGAAGGCAGGCAATCACCCAAAGCTGCGCTTGAAATACCAGGTAGGTAACTGCAACCGGGCAGACTTTCACTGACTTTATTGTTGCAAAAATCAACCATGCGTTGAGCAGGTGCCACAAATTTTCCACCGCCTGATTGATATGCCTTTTGCTCAACCATTTGTTGAAAAAACATTAGTGCAAGTGGCGATTGCTGCGTAACTCCGTTGTTTGTAAGATATTGTGTGTAGCCTTCAACCTGGTTCATATCCTTTTGTTCGCATGAAACCACTATACCACTATTGGCAAAAGGATTATTACGTTTACTTGGGCTCCACCCATTCACTACCAACTCATTGCTACTCGTTGCGGCCGGAGCAATAATACCACCAGGGCACATACAGAAACTAAATACTCCCTTATCATGCACCTGTTGTACCAAACTATAAGAAGCCGGGGGTAAATATTGATCTCTTGGTGCATTGGAAGAAACCTGGCTTTTACCATATTGAACCTGGTCGATAATGGCTTGCGGATGCTCCACGCGTACTCCTAATGCAAAGGGCTTTGCTTCAATCAGTATCTGTTGCCTGTCAAGCATCAGGTAAATATCGCGGGCCGAATGACCCGTTGCAAGAATAACAGAATCAGCAAAAAATTTATCGCCGTTAGCTGTCACAACACCAGACAAATTATCACCTTCTATAACAAATTCTGTAACCCTTTTTTCAAATAAAAATTCACCGCCAAAGTCAACAATAGCCTGCCTCATAGCAGTTATAATTTGGGGTAGCTTGTTTGTTCCAATATGAGGATGGGCTTCGTACAAAATTTGGTCTTCGGCACCAAATTGAACAAACAGGTTAAGTATGCGATTTATATCTCCACGCTTGTTACTACGGGTATACAATTTACCATCGCTGTAAGTACCTGCACCACCTTCACCAAAACAATAATTACTTTCAGTATTAATGATGCCTTCCTTGTTAAGTATTGCAAGGTCACGCCTGCGGGCCCTTACATCCTTGCCTCTTTCTAAAATGATGGGTTTAACGCCTAATTCAATCAAACGCAATGCAGCAAACAATCCTGCAGGGCCGGCTCCAATTATAATAACAGTTCTTGCATTTTTTTTGACCGCCTTAAAATTGATCGATTCATGTTGCCTATCAACAAATGGCTCGTCAACAAATGCTTTTAAAACAACATTTACAAAAGGCTGTTTCCCCCTGGCATCTATTGACTGTTTTAATTTGTGAAAGCCTGTAATCGAATCTTCACTTTTAGAGAGAGAAGCAGCAATATATTCCTTGATGGCCTGTGTACTGACCGCCTTAGAGGGAAGTAATTTTAATGAAAGTTCAGTTTGCATGTTGTCAGGTGTTTATCCTAAAAAACTGCTTTAGTTACGATAAGAAAAAAAGTTAGAATGGAAGGTCATCCACAGTATCAGAGGGTGGTATGTCGTTATAGTTTACTTCAGCAACTGTATTCTCTTGTCCAAGTTTCACACTTTCCATGCGCCAGGCATCAAGGTTGGTAAAATAGTTAACCTTACCCTCTTTCTCCCACTTTGTTCCTTTAAGGTTGAAGGATACCTTTACTTCGTCTCCAATATTAAAACGATCAGGCATGGCAGTTTTATCCTGCACGCATTGAAATTTTACATAATTGGTTATTAGTCTGCCATTAACATCCTCCGATTTTTCTATAACAAACTCTCTTACTTTAAAAGTTTCAGTACGCTGATTGATTTCGAATTTAGCGATGAGTTTTCCAACAATTTCGTAGGCCATTTTTAACTGTTTTCGACAAAAGTATCATTAAAAATTTTTAGGACAACATTCCTCTTGTATTGGGACTATAAATTTGTACTTTCATCTTCCGTTTTTAATCCATAGTAATAATGCTTTTACCAAACTCTGGTTTTGCAGTTTGGAAAAAGACACCTCTTCACTAAGTATTAAGCGAGAGCGTATCGATATTCATGTGAACCCTACTTCCAAGTTTTGTGTGTTGCTACTTATTAATAGCTCTTGCATCATAAGTTTATGATTTTTGCTATTGAATAGTGGGTTGAACCTGCTTTTGATTAAAGGCTGAAATGTGTGTGCAGTACATCCACAAAACTGAACGTAATAGTGGAAATTTTTATCAATCGTAATCCATATACCTGCAAACTTTTGATGATATTGAATAAAGGACAAAGAAGTTTTACAGATCGAATTTTAATAAAAGATTGACTTATAAATACCCGGTGCATAGGTATTTGGATATTGAAGCTACATTGCTAAGATTTGAAGGCCGAAAAAATGTATGGAAGTGAACAGTCAAAATCATATGTTTTTCCCAAATTTGGAGTAAACTTCAGGTTCGGTACATAAAGGTTATTAACAATTGAAATCTTTATCTTAAGGCTAGGAAAAGTAAAAAAGTTGGGACGCAAAAAAAGTTAAAACCTATAATCAAGCATAAAGAATAAAAATCTGAAATCCTTTATGGTATTGGATTACAGAAGATTTGAACAAGAATTTTTCTTTAACTAATGAGAAAAAAACGTGAAGCGCCATACTGTTGTTATAATATAAAATGCAAGTGATTAAAAAATTTTTTATTAACTATTATTGTTTGATATTCGCCGTCCTCCCAAATTTTTTTTTACACATAGTGTGAAGAAGTATTTAAGGTGAAAAACAGACCTGACATCTATAACTGATTACATATAAATTGTCTGATAAAAATGACCAAAACTGCTGACATCGTTTGGAATAATTGCTTAAAGATTATTAAAGACATTGTGGAGTGGCAACATTACAAAACCTGGTTTGAACCCATCAAATCTGTGGAGTTAAAAAGTAATGTTTTACTTATACAAGTGCCTAGCCAGTTTTTTTATGAATACCTGGAAGAACATTATGTAAACCTGTTAGCAAAAACGCTAAAAAGAGAATTAGGAAAAGAGGCAAGATTGGAATACCGAATAATGGTTGACAGCGGCAACAATAACAACAAACCGCTTACCATGGATATACCTGCCAACAACTTAAAAACCTACAGCAATAACGAGATGGACTTTCCCCTGGTTATAAACAACCCGGTTAAAAATCCTTTTGTTATACCCGGTATCAAAAAAATGCAGATCGATCCCCAGTTAAACCCTATATATACATTCGACAGTTTTATTGAAGGAGACTGCAACCGTGTGGCACGCAGAGCTGGTAAAACAGTTGCTGAAAAACCAGGTGCTAATTCATTCAATCCCCTGGTTGTTTACGGTGGTGTAGGCTTAGGTAAAACACACCTGGCACAGGCCATTGGTAACGAAGTAAAAAAGCTTCATGCCAACAAAGTGGTGCTATATGTTAGCTCCGAAAAATTTATAAACCAGTATCAGGATCATAGCCGCAACAATGCTATTAACGACTTCATTCATTTTTACCAACTGATAGATGTATTGATAATTGATGATGTTCAATTCTTTAACCGGGCCGAAAGAAGCCAGGATGCTTTTTTTGCCATCTTCAATCACTTGCATCAATCAGGTAAACAATTGGTGCTATCGTCGGACAAGCCGCCTAAAGACCTTGACGGGTTGCAGGAGCGCTTGTTAAGCAGGTTTCGCTGGGGTTTAAGTGCCGATCTTCAAATGCCTGATTATGATACCAGGATTGAGATATTGGAAAAGAAGATGAAGAACGATGGGCTGGAGATGCCAAAAGAAGTTGTTAAATATGTGTCCTACAATATTAACAGCAACATTAGAGAATTGGAAGGAGCTTTAATATCTTTATTGGCACAATCTTCGCTAAACAGGCGGGAAATTGATTTGGAACTAGCAAAAAAAGTATTGAGAAACTTCGTAAAAACAAGTAGTAAAGAAATAACGATAGAGACCATCCAAAAGATGGTGTGTGAATTTTTTGACGTTCCTTACGATAAGTTGTTACAAAAAACACGTAAAAGAGAGATTGTACAGGCAAGGCAGATAACTATGTTTCTTGCAAAAGCCTTTACTAAAAACTCCTTAAAAACTATTGGGGAACATTTTGGCGGAAGAGATCATACGACTGTAATACACAGTTGCCAAACGGTTAAAGATCTGATGGATACGGACAGTTTGTTTAGAGAGAACGTTATGGAGCTTCAACAAAAGGTTCAGTTAGCGGCCATGTAAACTTATAGTTTTATAAATACCCTAACCCGGCTTCGTGCCGGGTTTTGTATTATATGGCATTGCCCAACCTTCATTAAATAAATTCCAATGTGCGGGCACGGTATTATAACTCTCAAATCTTAATTTATCTTGCACCATAACTTTAAAATAGATGGCCAAAATTGCACCCTTTAAAGCGCTTAGACCTGCAGCCGAACTGGCTCCAAAAGTAGCTTCTAAACCTTACGATGTTTTAAACAGCAAAGAAGCAAAGATTGCTGCAGAAGGTAACCCTTATTCATTTTTACATATCACCAAAAGCGAGATAGATCTTTCAGAGAATGTAAACATTCATAGCACAGAAGTATATGATAAGGCTAAACAAAATCTCGAGGCATTCATTCAACGCAATGTGGTTTTTAAAGAAAGTAAACCTTGCTATTATATTTATGAACTGGTAATGAATGGCCGTAGCCAGACAGGACTTGTTTGCACCAGCTCTGTAGATGATTATGAAAATGACATCATAAAAAAACATGAACATACACGGCCCGAAAAAGAACAGGATAGAATTAACCATATTACCACAACAAATGCACAAACAGGTAATGTATTCCTGGCCTATAGAAATAACAGTTCCATTGACAGCCTTATTGCTTTGTGGAAAAAAGACAGAAGCCCTGTTTATAGTTTTATGGCAGACGATAATGTACAACATACGGTGTGGGTAGTAAACGATAGTGATACTATCAGCCACATAACCTCATTGTTTGAGGAAGAAGTACCACATACTTATATAGCAGATGGACATCACAGGGCAGCATCAGCGGCCAAAGTAAGACGGGCAATGGGTAAAAAAGCTTCCGAAAATGCCAATGGTTTTCTAACAACACTTTTTCCGGCAAACCAGTTATACATAATGGATTACAATCGCCTTGTAAAAGATTTAAATGGCTTATCGGAAGAAGAATTTTTAGACAGGATAAAGGAGGATTTTACTGTTGAGCAAATTGGCACCAACCCTGCTACACCCGAAGGTTTACATCACGTTACAATGTACCTGGGTAGTAACTGGTACAGCCTTAAAGCCAGAGAAGGAACTTATACAAATGATCCCATTGGAATATTGGACGTTTCGATTTTACAAAACAACATTATTGATAAAATACTAGGCATTAATGATCCCCGCACCAATACAAGAATTGATTTTGTGGGTGGCATCAGAGGCCTGGGCGAACTGGCCAGAAGAGTGAATGAAAAAGATATGGCAGTGGCATTTGCTCTCTATCCTGTAAGTATTCAACAATTGTTTGACATAGCCGACAGCGGTAATGTAATGCCGCCAAAAAGTACCTGGTTCGAACCTAAGCTAAGAGACGGTCTACTTACGCATCTCATCTCGTAAAGCACAAAACTTGATATTGCTTCATCATTCCATCAGATAAAATCTAAATGAAAACTATTTCTATTTTGCTCATATGCCTGTTAAGCTATTCAACAGCCACTTTTGCGCAGGTAGCCAATGCAAATGCTTTGCATGAAACTGCAAGAGATTTTATAAAAAAGGGAGATTTTGATAATGCCATACTTGTGTTGAACAGGGCCATTACAATTGATCCCGAAAATAAAGACTTAAAAAAAGATCTGCTCTATGCCAGCTATCTGAAAAGAGATTTTGCAAAGGCTATAGAAATTGGCGACCTGCTGGTTAAAAGGCCAGATGCTGATGCCCAAACGTACCAAATGCTTGGCTTGGCTTACAAAGCTATTGCCGATAATAAAGAAGCAGAAAAACTATATAAAAACGGTTTGAAAAAGTTTGCAAACGAAGGCATCTTATATAGCGAGTATGGTGAAATGCTGGCTGTAAAGGAACCGGATGCAGCCATAAAGCTTTTTGAAAAAGGGATTGAAGCTGATGCAAACCATAGCACCAATTATTATCATGTTGCAAAGTGGCACGCACAGCAAGGCGAAACTTTATGGAGCATTTTGTACGCTGAAACGTTTTTAAATCTTGAAAGCTTTACCCCCCGCAGTACCGAAATAAAGAACCTGCTGTTAGAACAATATAAAAAGTTTTTTACCCTGGCAGGGGTCAATGTTAATGCCGATAAAAAACCAAATGAATTTTTAAAAGCCGTTGCAGGTGTTTTATATGATCAGCAAAGCCAGGCTGCTTTTGGCGTTACTCCCGAAAGCTTTACCGTAATAAGAACCCGCTTTATTTTACAATGGTTCGATCAAAATGCCGACCAATTTCCTTTCAGGTTATTCGATCATCAAAGACAATTGTTACAGGAAGGTTTGTTTGATGCTTATAATCAATGGTTGTTTGGCCCGGCTTCAAACCTGGCAGCTTACCAGCTTTGGCAAAAATATCATCCCGAAGATTACAATAACTATCTCTCATTTATAAGAGGCAGGGTATATAAAATTCCAGGAGGCCAGCAGTATAAAAATCTCAATTAGTTTCTTTCAAAAGATGCATTTTGTACCATATTTTACCCTGATATCTTTAAAGTTACTATACAAAAAACGCCACCAAAAGGGTGGCGTAATCTTAATCTCAAAACACCAAAACAATTAATGTTTTTAGATTATCCAGATATTAGAAAAAAACGGGGAGAACTTTTAACCAATTTGAAATTACATTGAATCTTAAACTTATAACGGGTACAAATACTCATTCTTTCATCTTCATAAATTATCTTCAAACAGCGTGCTTTTACTAAGCATTTTTCTATAGAATAGCTGAGCGGTAATAATCCCAACCCGGCTTCTTTACAAGTATAAGGGTACCAGGTTTATACCCCTCCATTTTTATACCTGGCCGTTAAAAATAGTAAGTTGAGAATCCTTAATTTTAAATTGCAGTGGGTATTTGGCCTTAACTATTTATACCATGCACCCGTTAATCTTTTTTCCATGAAAACTTTTTTAACCAGTTTGGTATGCTTCATCCTTCTGGGCACTTCATGTGTTCCATCGCCTGAAGCCGACAAAACGGTTACCAGCGACATACAGGAGTCGGTTGTTATGGAGGGCCCAGGCTACAGCGTTGATACGGCAATAAGTAAAATTGTGTGGGTGGGCACAAAAATAAATGGCAGCCATAAGGGTAACTTAAAAATCGTCAATGGAAAAATTGGCCTGAAGGAGCGCAAACTTTCGAGTGGGAATTTTATCATCGACGTTACATCGCTCAATAACGTAGATCTTCCACCTAAAGAAAAACATAAGATAGAAACCCAATTAAAAAGCGCCGACTTTTTTGATGTAGCCAAATATCCAACGGCCCGGTTTGCCTTAAGCAAAGTGGAGATTTTTAACCCGGATATTGAAAAAAGCATTTTGCAAGGCGCAACCCATACCATCAGTGGCAACCTCACTTTAAAAGGCGTAACAAAAAACGTACGTTTCCCGGCCAAAATAAAAATGGACGATAAACAATTGTCAGCGGAAGCCGATTTTATAATTAACAGAACTCTTTGGGGTATGAATTATAAAGGCGCCAATAATCCACAGGACTGGCTAATTAGTAAAGACTTAAATATAAAGCTGAACATCGTTGCCCGTAAGCAATTCAATGGTTTTAATTGCTACCAGCTCTTCACGATTTTTTATATCTTTCTATTTAACTAATTTGAACCCTTTAAATACGTAACCTTATGCTACAAAACCAGGATGAAAAACTGTGGAAAATTGCAAGAAAAAGGGTTGAATTCAGAAATAGTTTATATGCTTACTTAATAATTAATGGCTTTTTGTGGGCAATATGGTGGTTTACCATGGGTCGCTTAGGTGTGGTTGGTATTCCGTGGCCAATATGGGTTATGTTAGGATGGGGCTTTGGTTTGCTTAAACAGTACTACGATGCATATAAGGGCGACAATGAAGACAAGACTACAAAGGAATATGAACGCCTGAAAAGGAACCAGCAACTGTAAAATTAATTTGTGTCAGGTTAACAGTTTATATTTCCTACCTGATATTATACCCAAATATTCTTTGTAAGGCACCTTCTTAAAAATCAAAATTAAACGATTGCTCAAGCTACAAATACATGGATACAGAAAAACGCCTATTTGACTGCCTCGAATACCAACTAAAAAATTTTCCACAGCCCGATATGCTTGTTGAAAAAGTAAATGGTCAATGGATTTCACATAGTACAGAAGAAGTAAAGGAAAAAGCAAATGCCCTGAGTGCAGGATTATTACAATTGGGTATTAGCGGAAACGATTTTACCCCTGAAACCTCTGATAAAATTGCCATTATAAGCAATAACAGACCTGAGTGGATTTTTACAGATATGGCCGTACAACAAACCGGTGCTATACTGGTGCCAATCTACCCGACCACCAACCCTATTGAACTACAATTTATTTTGCAGGATGCAGCCGTTAAATTAATTTTTGTAAGCAATGCAGACCTGCTCGATAAGGTAAAAAGCGTAAGCGATAAGGTTCCCTCCATTACAAACGTTTACACCTTCGATGAAATAGAAGGCGCAGACCACTGGTCAAAAATTACAGCATTGGCTACTGATGAATCTTTAGCCAAAGTCGAAGAAATTAAAGCCACCATTCCGGCATCACACCTTGCCACCATCATTTATACATCGGGTACCACCGGTACTCCAAAGGGCGTAATGCTCAGCCACAGTAACATTTATAATAACGTACTCTTTTCAAAAAAGAGTTTCCCTTTTCCTGATGCACCCAATACAAAAGTGCTCAGCTTTTTACCTCTTAATCACATTTTTGAGAAGACGGCCACTTACATTTATCTCTTTAGCGGCATAAGCATTTATTATGCTGAAAGTTTGGAAACCATTGGTGATAATTTGAAGGAAGTAAAACCAGATGGATTTACAACCGTACCCCGTTTGTTGGAAAAAGTATTCGAAAAAATTATGGCTAAAGGCAATGAGCTAACAGGCATAAAACGAAAACTGTTTTTTTGGGCAGTTGACCTTGCAGAAAAATATGACAATGTAAAAAGTGGTGGTCTTTTATACAATATGCAACTTACCCTTGCCAATAAGCTGGTATTTAGTAAATGGCGGGAGGCATTGGGTGGTAATGTATCGTTTATTATTAGCGGTGGAGCGGCCTGCCAGGTAAAATTACTACGCATTTTTAATGCGGCTAAAATTCCTGTTTACGAAGGTTATGGCCCTACTGAAAATAGTCCGGTAATCAGCATTAATCGCCGCCACCCTGCCAACGATATTCGCTTTGGCACGGTGGGCCCGCCTATTGAGGGCACACGGGTTAAACTTGCCGAAGATGGAGAAATATTAGTGAGCGGCCCTTGCGTTATGCAAGGCTATTATAAACGCCCCGACCTTACCAATGAAGTATTGATTGACGGCTGGTTGCATACCGGCGATATAGGCATGATGTCTGAAGGTAAATACCTAAAAATAACTGATCGTAAAAAAGAGCTTTTTAAAACAAGTGGTGGAAAATATGTTGCTCCACAACCCATTGAGAACAAATTAAAAGAAAGCAAGTATGTTGAGCAGGTAGTTGTAGTAGGGGCCGATAAAAAGTTTGTGGGCGCTCTCATCGTTCCATCGTTTGCTATGTTACGCGATTGGATGAGGGAGAACGAAATTACTTATACCAACCCCGAACAGGCTATTCAAAACCCCAGGGTTTTAGCAATGTACCGCGACCTGGTAGAGAGTTTCAATAAATATTTTAACCATGTGGAGCAAATAAAAAAGTTTGAGCTTTTGCCCCGCGAATGGAGCATTGAAAGCGGCGAAATGACACCAAAAATGAGTCTCAAACGTAAAGTGATCATGGAAAAATTTCGCGGTGCAATTGAGCGGATTTATGCCTGATGGCAGAATTGTTGCCTTACCTGTATCAACCAAATCCGTATGACGATGAAATGGATAACCGGGCTTGTTTTAATAACCGTGCTTGCAGCAAATTGCCAAACAACCAGAATGAAATCTTCTTTGCCTTCTTGCATTCAAACTTTTATAGACAGTAACAAAGCAACCTGGCAGGTAGGCAGCGTTGAAGAATATGAATTCCAGGGCAAACCGGTATATGCCTTCACTCCTTCCAAAAATATAATGGACGGCACCACTTTAATAAAATCGGCAGCATGTAAAGATCTTTGCAATGTGGGTGGTTTTGCCGGCCCCAAAAACAGCAATTGCAACGGAGATAATTTTTTTGAAAAGGCTGTTTTCAAACGAAAGATTTGGGAAGCAGGTAAATAAAAATAAAGGCTGCCCGTCAGGTGCCCCGAAACGTAAATTTTATAGAATGCTACAGAAAGGTGGCTCTTCCCGAGCCAAACGCTTCATTAAGATCAAGGCTGAATAATTGCACTTTCATATTCCAATGGACAATGTTTGCTACAGCAGGAGCAACAGCTTTGTAGACTAAGAGTTTCAAACCACGTTTGTGTATAGAAGGAGCAAGCCATTTCTCCTATTAACTTTGCTTCTATTACCTCCAATCATAACACTGCTCTTTCCAATTTATCCTCAATGGTCCCAACACTCATATTTGATTAACAAACCAAATGCAACGATCGAAACTGAATGAATGTCAACCCTAAAAAAGCAGGGATGAAACTCGTAATATACCTACTTCTGGCAGCGCCTCTTTTAATGACAGCTTGTAAAAAAAGCAATATTGCCAATGGCACGCCTGCTTGTATAAAGAACAATATTGAAGCAAACAAAAACAAGACTGATTGGTATGTTGGCAGTGTAGAAGAATATAAATACCAGGGCAAACTGGTATATGCCTTTAACCCCGAAAACAAAGTAATTGCTGACGGCGCTACTTCTATTTTAACAAGCGAATGCACACCACTCTGCCAGGTAGGGGGTTTCGGCGGACCAGCAATTAACCTGTGCAACGGTGAGAATTTTTTTCAGAAAGCTGTATTGGTAAGAAAAATTTGGAATAAGTATTAGCAAGTGTTACAACCCACCCATGCACAAATATTTTACTTCTACATATTCTTCTATACCGTGCCTGCTTCCTTCTCTGCCAATACCGCTTTCTTTCATTCCGCCAAAAGGAGCTTCAGCATGCGATACAATTCCTTCATTTATGCCAACGATGCCATAATCCAGCGCCTCTGCAACATGCCAGGTTCTATTTAAATTTTGGGTGAAGAAATAGGCTGCTAATCCATACTCAGTATCATTTGCCAAATCAATGGCTTCTTCATCAGTCGTAAATTTATAAATGGCCGATACCGGACCAAATATCTCCTCACTAAATACGGTCATTTTTCTGGTACAATCTTCTATAACAGTTGGTTGAAAAAATAATTTACCTAACCCGTGACCTTCGCCTCCTACTGTAATGTCAGCACCTCTTTTAACTGCATCCTTCAGCAACCGGTTAACTTTTTTTACTGCATCCTCATCTATTAAGGGACCTATCTGAACACCTGCTTCCGTACCATCTCCCACCTTTAAAGCCTTAACAGCGTTCCTATATTTTTTAATAAACGAATTGTAAATTTTCTCCTGGACAAAAATCCTGTTGGCACAAACACAAGTTTGACCGGCATTGCGGTATTTGCTGGCTATGGTTCCTTTAACCGCAACATCTGTATCGGCATCGTTAAAAACAATTAAAGGAGCATTACCACCCAGTTCAAGCGAAACTTTTTTTACCGTTGAAGCGCTCTGTTGCATTAGTAGTTTACCAATTTTAGTGCTGCCGGTAAACGATATTTTCATCACCAAAGGATGGCTGGTTAGCATTTGACCAATGCCCGCCGCATCGGTTGAAGTAATTACATTGATTACACCTTCGGGTATGCCTGCTTCCGCAGCCAGCCAGGCAAGTGCCAGGGCAGATAACGGTGTTTGAGATGCAGGCTTAATAACTACCGTACAGCCGGCCGCTATTGCGGGTGAAATCTTTCTGGTGATCATTGAAACCGGAAAATTCCAGGGGGTAATGGCACCAACCACTCCAATCGGCTGGCGGACCGTTATAATTCTGCGGTCATTTAATGGGGTGGGGATTACCTCACCGTAGATGCGCCGGGCTTCTTCAGCAAACCATTCAATAAACGAAGCTCCATAAACTATTTCGCCTTTAGCCTCCGCAACCGGTTTGCCTTGTTCCGTAGTCATTAAAAGAGCCAGGTCGTCAGCGTTTGCCATCACCAGCTCGTACCATTTTCTCATAAGTGCCCCACGCTCTTTCGCTGTCTTTTTCCTCCATAACACAAATGCTTTAGAAGCTGCTTTTATGGCCGCCTCCGTTTCTGCTTCTGTGCATTCAGCAACATTGGCTACCACCGCTCCATTGGCAGGATTTAAAACTTTAAATGTTTTACCCGACCTGGCGGCCACCCACTTGTTATTGATAAAAGATTGAGTTTGCAACAACGCACTATTTTGTAACACCATACCAGTTTTTTATAACAAGTTACAAACAACAGACCATTGCCTTAACAAGGATATAAACTTTGGTATGGATAAGACACAGGCAGATCATAACAATTATTTATGCATGGTTGAATTGGATGTTTCGCAAGATTTATAAAATGGGTCATGGTAGCCTTATTTATCCATAAATGTTCATGCATGCAGACGTAAACTTTGTAAGGGAACAATTAGTAACTATTGAATTACTGCTGAATAATGAAGAAAATGTACAAGAGTGCGACCCCCGCAAGTCTGACGGGGCAGGCAGCAAAGGCCGCTTTATAGTAGCAATTTGGTCTGGTTAAAAAACAGATCGCTTTTTTACCTCTTCTACAGTATAATAACAACGTATTGGTACAACAAAACCGGGTATGATTTTTCTATAACAATTACTGCCATAAGCTTTGTAAATATGACTTCAACTACTGTTGCAGACGACCCGATTGCAGCCCTTTCAAACAGGAAAATTAAATCGATTGTAAAAAGCCCCGAGAAAACAGCACAGGCAGTAAATCTTGTGTACGTTTCGGATACGGACGATGGAATAAACCGCGTTCAAAAGGGTGAGAAATTTAAATATTATTTTAAAAAAAAGATAGTAACTGATGATGAAATGTTGCTGCGTATAACGCACCTCGTTATTCCTCCGGCCTGGCAAAGCGTATGGATTTGTTCTCTGGATAATGGTCACCTGCAGGTAACAGGTTTGGATGTAAGAGGCCGGAAACAATACAAATATCATTCGCTCTGGAACTCATTAAGAAATCATACAAAATTTTATAGGTTGTACTCTTTTGGCGAAGCTTTGCCAGCAATGCGTGTTCATCTGGAAAAAGATCTTTCGTTAAACGGTCTGCCTCAAACAAAGGTGATGGCTACAGTGGTAAGCCTTATGGAGCGAACGAACATACGTATTGGTAATGGGTCTTACGAAAAAATTTATGGTTCTTATGGTCTTACCACTTTAAAAGATAAACACGTAAAGATTAAAGGTTCAAATGTTAAATTTTCATTCAAAGGAAAGAAAGGGGTGTATCACGATATAACCTTGAAGAGCCGAAGACTATCCAGGATTGTCAAGCACTGCCAGGAAATACCGGGCAAAGAATTATTTCAATATTTAGACGAGGAGGGTAACAAAAAGACGATTGATTCAGGTATGGTAAACACCTACATTAAAGAAATAAGCGGGGGCGATTTTACGGCCAAGGATTTTAGAACCTGGTCGGGAACTGTGCAGGCTTTACTGGCCTTTAAAGAGCTGGGATTTAGCGAAACACAAACCGGCATTAAAAAGAATATTGTAGCTGCGCTGGATGTAGTGTCGCAGTTGTTAGGCAACACACGTACCGTTTGTAAAAAGTACTACATACATCCTTTAATCCTGAGTTTATACGAAAGCCACTCGCTTGATAAATATTTAAAACAACTGGAGAAACTGCAGCTGGATGATAACAAGTCTGATCTCACCGCAGAAGAGAAGTTACTGATGAGAATTCTGGAGAAAAATTAGTATTATAGCCACTTTTCCAACCAAAAAAAACCTTTATTTTCTATAACCTATAAAAGGATAAAGCGGTGATTCTTCCTTTAAATTTTTTCTAAAATAAGTAACAGCCCTGGTTAAAAAGCTGTCCGGATTTTTATCTTCTAATTTCGACATTTGGGTGTGAACTAAAGTGCTTACCAGGTTGTCCATTGATTCTTCTGAAAGAACATCTTTTGCTTTTTTAGCTACATAGCCCATACCAAAACCAACTACCGTACTAATCAACGTTCTTCTTACCTCAGGAATTTCGGCAAACCTGCTGAAAGTATTTCGTACCAGGTTTACCGGTTTCATTGCATGTTTAACCTGCTCCAGGCCGCTCTTCATTTCCAACAGCTGAACCGTTTTTTTACGTTCAAGCTCAGCAATTGCCCTGGTCAATTCTTCCTGCGTTTTCAATTGTCCCATGAAGTTTTATTTTCTCCTATCTTTTTTAGAAACGTACCTAGTATAGGTTTTTTAAAAAGTCTGTTCCTGTTCTTATAAAAAATAAACCCGATGAATGCATAAAAAGCAGCAAGAATAAAAAATCCCCAATAGGATTTTCCTACCAAATCGCCAATCAATAATGCTAATCCAATATTAAAAACAATAAAGAAAATGAAACCTATAACAAACAACGCTATGCCACTTGCAATAGTTGACACCACTTGCGAAGACTTATCAACTAGTTTAAGTTTAAATAAATCAAGGCGTGTCTCAGCATATTCATGGCTTTTATTAATTAACGACTCTATTAAAGTTAAAGTAGGATTACTCATTGCTGTTTTTTATAATCACCTGGAACTTGTTAGTACAAGTATTTTAAACAAGTTACGATTGGTATGATGGCCTGTTTGCATCAGACGACATTTGACCTGTGCCTTCGTTAAAATCATCGGCTACAGAAGAAACTTTGTCTTTGCCTTTATGTAACAGGTCAGAGGCACCTTCCCTGGCTGACTCATACTTATCTGCAATTCCATCCACTAACTCAGAGAATTTCTCCTTTAAATTAGTACCCAGATCTTTACTGCCTTCACCGATTTTTCTTCTCATTTCAACACCTGGTTCTGGTGCGAATAATAAACCTAAAACAGCTCCGGCGGCTGCTCCAGCCAATATTCCCATTAATACTTTGGAACCTGAATTCATAATACTTAGTTTTTGATGGTAAAAAATATTTTTATTAATAATTGTATGAATTAATCTAAAAAAACATGCCATACAAACCGTGCTCACTTTAGTTTTTTTGTTGTTGATATATTATGAAAAATTGTTTTGCTGTAGAACATTTTGCCCATCGGTTTAGCAAATCTACCTGGTATCCCAACGCACTTTATACAAGCATGGGCACAATCTTTTGTACTCCTGTTTGGGATGCTGACGGTTCTTTCGTTAGGCACGAATGACGGCAAACTCTGGCAAGTATTTTTAGAACCAGGCTACCTTTCAAAAGCTTTTTCTTAAAAATTTCATCCTCAAAAACACAAATATTGAAAACCGAAATAATAGGTCTGATAGCAGGAGTTTTTACTGCCAGTTCAATGCTGCCTCAACTCATAAAAATTATAAAAGAAAAAAAAGCCAACGATCTTTCTTTGAGCATGCTTGCAATACTTATAACAGGTTTGGGATTTTGGATTTATTATGGCACGCTGCGCGAAGATTGGCCGATTATCATTACCAATGGCTTTTCATTACTCTTAAACATTGTAGTGATAATTCTATCCGTTAAATACAAAAAGAAAGCTGAAGGCAGTTGAGTTGTTTTAATACTGGTTAATTGAAACAAATTCGGCTTGGCATGAACAGTCATGCTAAGTTTTATAAACAGATTAGCGGGATGGCACTACTTTTTTAAAGTTGTTTATTTATTAACCACAAAAATTCTCCATGAAAACAAATGTTATTCTTGCTACCCTGTTTGTAATAAGTTTGACCCTTACCAGTTGCGATGCTATTGCAGGAATTTTTAAAGCCGGTATGTGGGTAGGAGTTATAGTTGTAGTTGGTATAATAGCACTGGTTTTGTGGCTGCTTGGTAAAGCAAGAAAATAAAAATTTTACATCGGATGGCAATTTATAACCCTGATCAAATTAATTGCTGAACGTATTTAATTTTGGTTAGGCTTCCTTGTAGTGTGATGCACCTGGTTAACAATTTTTCTGTTTTTAAACATATATTCAAGTTGCTCAGGCACATAGAATTCTGTGGTCGATCTCTACATTATATATTTTTAAATTTGATTTCGCGTATATCTGCTTGCTACTCTGTGAGGAAGAAATTCCCCATAGAAACCTATTTTATGGTTTTATAATATTTCATTCATTGTTTCCATAACACTTAAGGTATAAATTAGTGCGGTTTGCATTGGTTTAGATTTTGCCTTATTTAGCTTGAAAAATGTATTTATAAGTTGTGATTAGCTACTATGCAGACAGATAAAAAATTACCAAAAATAAAAAGAAACCTCTTAGCAAGAATAGGGAGAATAATTGCTATAGTTCTGTTATCACTCATCACCCTCATTGTACTCGTTTTACTTCTCATACAAACCGGACCGGTTCAAAACTTTGGCAGAAAAAAAATTGTTTCCTTTCTGGAAAAAAAGCTGGATACAAAAGTTGCCATCAACAGGTTGTCAATTGATTTTCCTAAAATGCTGGTTTTGGAAGGTGTGTATATTGAAGACAAACAAAAAGATACTTTACTATCGGGCAACCAGTTAAAGGTTGACATAGACATGTTTAAATTGCTGGAGAGCGAAATTCAGATAAACCAAATAAAACTGAACGGTATAACTGCAAAAGTTAAGCGACAGCTTCCCGATACTACGTTCAACTTTCAATTTATAATAGATGCATTCGTAACTGCACCCACTACCAAATCAACCGATACCAGCAGCTTAAAAATTTCTATCGAAAAGATTGTTGTAGACAAAACCCGCCTGGTTTATACTGATGTGGTAACCGGCAACGACATTGATATTTACCTAAATCATTTTGATACGCATATCTCTAAATTCGATCTCAATCACATTGACTTTGTTGTGCCAGAT
>JAJAYD010000090.1 GCA_026786345.1 Chitinophagaceae bacterium | reverse complement strand
TACTGATTTTGTTGTAGGCAACATGGGTACTAACACGCAATATAAATGTAGTGTTACAGAACCCCTAACCACTTATGCAGCCGACTTTAACAACGACGGAACCATCGATCCTGTAATGACACGGTTTATACAGGGCAAGGCTTATCCTGCACATTCACGGGATGAACTGGTAGAACAAATGCCCAACCTGAATAAACGGTTTTTAAAGTACGCCGATTATGGCAATGCTACTATAACCGATGTATTTAGCAAAGAACAATTGGATGCGGCTAAAAAATTCTTTGTTTACCAAACTGCTTCTATGATATTTATAAATAATAAGGGCATTTTTACAGGAAAGGCTTTGCCAATAGAGGCACAGTTTAGTTGTATGAACGGATTGAGTTTCCAGGACTATGATGGAGATGGGAAAAAGGATCTTTTGCTAACAGGAAATTTTTACCCGTTCAGGGTGCAGCAGGGAAACAATGATGCTAATTTTGGGCTGTTACTGCGTGGAAATAATAAAGGTGATTTTAAAACGGGCGTACATAATGAAACGGGCCTATACATACCTGTCGATGCAAGGGATATGGTGGTCTTGAAAGGCAGGACAGGAGAGCAGGTGATTGTTTCAAAGAACAATGGCGGCGTACAGGTAATAAGGCCGCTTAAAGTAGAAAGAAATTAGAATTAATTTAAAGGCTGCTAATTAGCCGTTATAAATTCGGCGTAAAAATTTTGAAATTGATTAAAATAAAAAATACGACAATGAGAAAATTTTCATTCCTGTTTCTGATTGTAATGTCTGTATTACAGTCATGCAGTAAAAGTAGTGGAAACGATTCCGGAGCAGGAGCTCCAACAAACCTGCAGGTAACTGCTGTGGTTAATCCCGATAATAGTGGTAATGTATTGTTTACCGCCACTGCTACGAATGCTGTTAGCTACGAGTTTAATTTTGGTAACGGCAGTTTTCTTGTAGTGCCTTCCGGTGTGCAAACTTATAAATACACAGCAACTGATACTTACACAGTAACGGTTGTTGCAAAAAGTGTTTCGGGGCAAACGGTAAATAAAAGTGTGCAGGTTACTATTAATCTGCCGGTAGCTTTGTTTTGGTCCGACGAGTTTAATACAGACGGGCCTCCTGACCCAACAAAATGGGGCTACGACCTTGGTGGAGATGGCTGGGGTAATTCGGAGCTGCAGTATTATACCAACCGCGCCGAAAATGCCATTGTTCAAGGTGGAATTTTAAAGATTAAAGCCCTTAAAGAAACTTTCGGGGGAAGAATTTATACATCGGCCAGGCTATTATCGCTTAACAAGTTTGCTTTTACTTACGGAAAGGTGGAGGTAAGGGCTAAAATACCATCGGGTGTTGGTACCTGGCCCGCCATCTGGATGCTCGGTAGCAACATTACCACCACACCCTGGCCCGCTTGTGGCGAAATTGACATTATGGAACACCGCGGCAGCGAACTCAACAAAATTTTTGGAACGTTGCATTACCCCGGACGTTCGGGTGGTACTGCTGATGGGAGGACTATTACGCTTGCAAATGCGACAACAGAATTTCATATTTATAAACTTGAATGGTCGAGGTCGGAAATCAAAATTTATGCAAATGATCAACTGGTGCATACCGTTATCAACTCCACTGCTATTCCCTTTAATCGAGATTTTTTCTTCATTCTTAACCTGGCTATGGGTGGTACATTTGGCGGTTCAGTAGACCCTGCTTTTAGCAATGCTACCATGGAAGTTGATTATGTAAGGGTTTATAAATAGTGGTACAATTGGTAAAAGCTGCTGCTGATAAACGGGCAGAAATTTTTGCTTTTACATAGAAAAGCTTTTTTTAAAGCGTACATGCTTTAAAATAGTTGGGCTTCATCGATGTAGAGGTGGATGATGTAAGAAGACAATAAGGTACATGGTCTGAGGTGACCATAACTTGTGGCACGATTATAGTCTTTCATAGTGCCAATTAACCCTTTATTAAACAGGTTATCCATTAAAGATATTATATGAGAAAGATTTACTTTTTGCCCGCCTTTTTGTTATTGTTTTTAGCCGGTTCGCTCCACGCCCAAAAATATAAAACGGCTGAGGATACTTTAAAGCTCAATAAAGACATTTCCAAAGTGAATAAGGATATAGCCGATCTTACTCTTAAATTATCTACTGCAAAAAACGACCAACCTGTGTACCAGCAAAAGGTAAGGGATGCCGAAGCAGAAGCTCAAAAATCAGCAGACGAAAGCAGTAATTCAGCAAGCAAAGCCACTAACGGCGATGTGGGTGATGCAAAATCCGCAAAGCGTAAAGCCAACAAGGCATATGGTAATGCCAAAGACGTTATTTCCGCTTCCAATAAAGTAAAGGATCTCGAAAAAAAAATTGAAAAACTTACACGTCAGTTAGAGAATAAACAAAAGAAAGCAGATGAGCTTATGGAGATACAGACAAAGTTTAGAAATATGCAGTAAACACAAAATAAGTTTGATTGTTAAATAGCGGCTTGATAAATTCAGGCCGTTTTTTTATGCCTTCTTTTTTAAAGAAGATCCTCTTACGATTAAGGCTGAGTCCAATGTTATGGTTTTGTTGGCCGATACATCAGCATTTCCATTAAGCATGTCTATTAATAATTGTGCAGCTTTCTCGCCTACTGCAAAACCCGAATAATTTATGGTGGTAAGGTTAGGCTCAATTATGGTGCTAATGGTATCGTTATTAAATCCCACTACTGCAATATCATCCGGCACCAATAAACCTGCCGCAGTAAAAACCTGTATGCAAATGGCTGCCGAAAAATCATTGGTAACAAATAATCCATCTGGTGGTGATTGTAGTTCCATCAATTGCCGCGCTGCGTGCTGGCAGGACTCTTTCTTTAAATCATTTACTACAACCAGGCTTTTAGCAAACGGCAATTTGTACTTCTTTAACGCTGCTACATATCCTTTATAACGCTGGTCGTACACATTACGACTTAAATAACCTGTTATGTGAGCAATACGTTTGCAGCCTTCTTTTATAAGATGCTCGGTTGCCTGGTATCCCGCTTTATAGTTGTCAATGATCACCTTGATGCCTTCACTTTTTTCTTCTACACGGTCAAAAAATACAACTGGTATTTGCTTCTTTTTAAACGCATCAAAATGCGATATATCCGGAGTGTCAAATGCCAGGGAAGCAATTACTCCATCAACCCTTTTATGAAAAAGATTTTGTGCATTCTTCACTTCTCTTACTCCCGACTCGGCGGAGTGAACAATAAAAATATCGTAGTCATTTTCGGCAATTATTTTTTCAATACCGCTTAATACGGTAATCATAAAAGTACTGTTCAACTCATGTAATAAAACACCAATGGTGTGGGTGGTACTCTTGCGCAAATTGCTGGCAAAATTGTTTGAGCGATAGCCCATTTCTTTGGCCGCATCGCTGATTAGTTTACGGGTATCTGCGTGTACCGTAAGCTTGCCACTTAATGCACGGCTAACTGTTGCAGCAGAAATTTTTAGTTTCTCCGCAATATCATAAATGGTAATTTCCTTTTCATGTTTCATAATAAAATGCTGGAGACGGCTTAAAAATATTTAAAGTCTGGATACACTTTATAAATAAGTTATGGGGTCGTCTACTATTATAAAATACTCATTCAACGCATCCATTTTATGCATGTCTGCTTCGCTGATCTCAAAATCAAATATGTCAAAATTTTCCTGCAAACGTTTTGGATTAGCAGACTTGGGAATGGCAGATACACCTTTTTGAATATTCCACCTGAGAATGATTTGCGCCGGCGATTTATGGTAGGTATTTGATAGCTCAACAATTAAAGGATCTTTGAACTTTTTGCCTTTTGTAAGTGGCGTGTATGCCTGTAATTGAATGTTGCGTTGCCGGCAATAATTCAGCAGATCTTTCAAATAAAGAAAAGGGCTGAACTCTACCTGGTTTAATACCGGAACAAGGGAGGCGTATGTTTCTAATTCTGTTAAAAAAGGAATTAAGTAATTAGCCACTCCTACGGCGCGAACCATTTGGTTGTAGCAGAGGTATTCAAGCGCTTTCCAGGTATCTTCTCTTGTACCTCTTATGGGCCAATGCACCAGGTAAAGGTCTATGTAGTCAATGTTAAGATTCTTCATACTGGTATCAAAGGCACGCAACGCATTTTCGTACCCATGATCGGTATTATTAACCTTGGTAGTAACAAAAATTTCGTTGCGATGTACCCCGCTGTTTCGAATGGCATTGCCCACTTCTTTTTCGTTGTTATACATGGCGGCCGTATCAATTAACCGGTAGCCAATACCGAGGGCTGTTTCAATAGCCTTTTCTGCTTCGGCCTGGTGCATATCGTACACGCCTAAACCCAGTAAAGGCATGGATC
The DNA here is from genome assembly GCA_026786345.1 of Chitinophagaceae bacterium. Classification (GTDB taxonomy): domain Bacteria; phylum Bacteroidota; class Bacteroidia; order Chitinophagales; family Chitinophagaceae; genus Segetibacter. The sequence goes on along the minus strand of JAJAYD010000090.1, from coordinate 3,561 downwards.
GGCCATTGTTTAGTGTGGTGTATAGCTGATTATTGTTCATGTTATTTCATCGACTATTTTTTAATTGGTATGCCACTGTATGGCAAAGTAACTACATGGTTCGGTACCAATATTGGTAATGGCATGCGGCACCATCGAGTTTACAAAAACTACATCGCCGTCGGTTGTTTTTTTAAATTCGTTACCCAACTGCATATTGCCGGTGCCCCTGATCATTAATATAATTTCTTCTACCCGGTGTGTATGGGCAGCATGGCTTGAAATGCCGGGGTTCAGCGTGGTAGCATGCACATCAAAATGTGGAAACATACTCGAAGGCCTGTCAAATATGGGCCTTGATTGTCCCTTTTCTGTTTGCTTTACCAGCATGTCTTTCCAGTCAACCATAAAAGAACCGCCACCACTTTTTCCACGCTCCATATTAACGGGTGCTTTGCCCGTATAGCTGATAACATAATAAGTAGCTGGTTGGTTGGAGGTGTTGCTTATATGCTGCCTGTCTCCTGCTAATACGAGCGCAAGACCACCGCCACTCATTACATTTGATTTGTCATTTGCAGTTAAGTTTATGGTCCCATCTTTTACAATAATTAGTTGCTCTTTATTTTCATAAGCAACAGCAGGCTGCTTGTTTTCGCCCCGTGGCAATGTTATGGTGTAAATAGTAAAGTCTGCAAGGTCAAGCGTACTGCCATGTACCAGGTTGCGAATGGCGCCTGGCTTTTCTTTACCAGGCCGGGCATCCTTCCATTTATAAACATCGGTGGCAACGGTGTCCTGCTGGCTAAAGCATGTAAGGGAAAAAATAGAGGCTATAGCAATCATTTGTAGTTTCATCAGTACATTTTATGTGGTTTAAAAATTTATAACTTCCCAATAAGCTTTTTTAGGGTTAAGTTTTTTATCGAACAGCAATGGATAGTCTTTACGGTTGCGTACAGGAAAATTATCCAGCCAGCTACTACGGTCCGGGATGTTCCAGAAGGTAACCCCCGAAATCATCTTCCTGTATTTCCTGAATACTTTAAAGCACATCTTATATTTTTCTATTTGCAGTTGTTCTTTTTCGTTAGTTAACAAAGTGTCCGTGTCTACCTGCCTCGCACCACGTGCATTGTGCTCTTTTGGATAAACAGATATATCCAGTTCAGTTATCTGCACCTTTAATCCAGGTAAGGCAAATTGCTCCAGCATGTTGACCAACGCTTCTTTATTCGGTTCGTTTATAGCCCAATGCGCCTGCAATCCAACTCCATGTATAGGTACTCCTGCATCCTTCAATCCCTTAACCAGTTTATAAATTTTATCTCTTTTTATAGGATCAATCTCATTGTAATCGTTATAAAACAACAGCGCATTTGGGTCAGCTTCATGAGCGTATTCAAATGCTTTGGCAATATATTCTTCGCCGCAAATGTTAAACCATTCGGAGTGGCGCAGGTATTCATCTTTCTTATCACTGATGGCTTCATTCACCACATCCCATGCGAAAATGGTCCCTTTATAACGGCTGACTACGGTGGTAATGTGATCTTTTAAACGTTTTAGTAAAACCTCTTTGCTTACCTGCTTGCCGGTTGCATCTTTAAACAGCCATGTGGGTGTTTGATTATGCCTGCACAAATTATGTCCACGAAGTTTTAAATTATTTTGCTTCGCGAAGGTGGCTATTGAGTCAGCACCTGACCAGTTGTATACTTCTTCTCCCGGATGAACAAGGCCCATCTTCATGGCATTCTCCGCAGTAAGACTATTGAATTGCTGTAGTATCAAGCCAGCCTCTTCAGTATGCAATGCCATGGGTGAAACCGCCCCGCCAATTGCAAAATAATTTTTGTAATAATCTTTTAAACCTTTGGTTGATTTTGATGTGCCAGCCTCATGTAAAGCGCCGCTGTTTTTGGGCGCAGCACAGGAGAGAAAGAGCATCACCCAACAACCTGTCAACCCTATCATTTGTAAATTTTTAAAACAATGTGCCATGTGGTGTTTTTTTTACCTGCAATAAGAAATTTTATTTAAACGTACCCTTCAATAGTTCAAACTGCTGTAAACTTGCTTTACGAGGTATTGGTCTTTTTGTTACTTATACATAAAGGCTCGACACCTTATTATGTCTTCATGCAGAGCTAATGCCTCAGCAATCATAGTGACACCTTCAGCCTGGCATTGGTTGGTTGTGACTTTGCGGGCAGGGCCTGGCATCCGGATATGCCTTTGCTAAAAAGCTGTCACCCATTATAAGTAACACGAGCAAGCGCAATGTTCTTTTTATAGCGCACGAAGGTTAAATGTTGATTAAAATTAAAGGCAGGCTAAAGTAAACTTTTTAAGAATAAGAAATGCAATCGGTTGCATCTTCCTAAATATTGTTGATATTAGCAAAAATATTTACCACCTTTCAGATTGGTTTTACACTTTTTTAACATTGAAGTGCTGAACAAAATGTCATTAATCAACACCTGTCTTCTGCCAACTTTTTACTTGTGTTAATGGTATTAATTGTAGCATACGGTCTACTGATACTGGTAAAACATTTTATTCCGGGTTGGCATACAGACAAACATCCAATCCATCAGTATATTTTCTTTTTAAAAACTATTTATAACAACTAACAAAAACTACATCATTATGTCAATTACATTGGGCGACAAGGAATATTTTAGTGGTATAGGCCAGGTAAAATTCGAAGGACTTGAAAGCGATCACCCACTTGCATTTCGTTGGTACGATGAGAACAGGGTAGTAGCAGGCAAAACCCTGAAGGAGCATTTAAGATTTTCATGTGCTTACTGGCATTCATTTGTAAACGATGGTTCTGATCCTTTCGGTGGACCTACGCATATTTATGAGTGGAACAAAAAGCAGGATGCTGTTGAAAAAGCCAAAGACAAAATGGATGCTGCGTTTGAGTTCATCACCAAAATGAATTTGCCTTACTATTGTTTTCACGATGTAGATGTAGTAGAGTATAGCAACGACATAAATGAGAATGACCGTCGACTGCAGGCATTGGTTGAGTATGCCAAACAGAAACAACAACAAAGCGGTGTAAAATTGTTATGGGCCACATCCAATTTGTTTTCGCACCGGCGTTATATGAACGGCGCTGCTACCAATCCTGATTTTCATGTGTTAAGCCATGCTGCAGCCCAGGTAAAAGCCGCCCTGGATGCCACGATTGCATTGGATGGTGAGAACTATGTTTTTTGGGGAGGCAGAGAAGGTTATATGAGTTTGCTCAACACAAACATGAAAAGAGAGAAGGAACATTTTGCACGCTTTTTACACACTGCAAAAGACTATGCAAGACGCAATGGTTTTAAAGGAAACTTTTTTATCGAACCAAAACCAATGGAGCCAACAAAGCACCAGTACGACTATGATTGCGAAACAGTAATTGGCTTTTTACGCCAGTACGATTTGCTGGACGATTTTAAAATCAACATCGAAGTAAACCATGCTACACTGGCCGGTCATACGTTTGCTCATGAAATACAGGTAGCTGCCGATGCAGGTGTATTGGGCTCGCTGGATGCCAACAGGGGCGATTACCAAAAT
>JAJAYD010000089.1 GCA_026786345.1 Chitinophagaceae bacterium | reverse complement strand
TATCCTCCACCGTCGATCCCGAAGATTACAAAAGAGCCAAATCGTTTAATGCCGTTGTAGATTTTATTTCCAAGCCCCTATCAAAAGAGTTTTTGGAAGAAATACAATAACCAGGTTTTTTTTGGTAGCCGGCAGTTTAGATAAAATAGGGCTTCTGTTGCCACGCTCGGTTCAACTGTAAAGTTCCAAAGCAGCAACCATTACAATTTCTGTAAAGCTATCGTGTTTAAAAAAATCAGGTTTGTGGATTATTAGGTTACCCCGGCATTAAGGTGCTCAACAGGCGGCTAAAGGGGCTAATATGTTTCTTTTCCACTTTGTAATTTGCAGGCTCCTGGTTTGTAACGGCGGTTTTGATCGCTTCTATTTTTAATGCCTTGTATGTTCCAAACATGGTAGGTTTCGACATAAAAATTGTGTAGCCTAAATTTGTATAATAATCAAATTCCTGAGGTAAAATAAAAGTTTCGGTGGTTTTTGTTTTTGTAACAAACATGCTCGTTGGTTTAAAATATTGATATTGGATTTGTTTATGGTAAACCAACCTTATGCCATAAACGGAGGGGTCTGATTCATTCCGGCTTACGGCCTTAATTTCTCCTTCTTTTATGAAAGCGATGATTGAATTTCATTTACTTAGTATTTTTAAATCTTTTTAAGAATACCGCTATTGACCGTGGTGCAAGGGCAATACTTTATTAGATTTTTCCCATTATAAAATTTCGGGTCCAAATACAGGAAGCAGTCTAAACATTGGCCATCCTGAAAGGTAATATTTCAACCGTGCCCCATACTTTACCGGTAATGTAGGGGTCTTCCCTAATCCAATTTCTGGCGGCTTGTATATCTGCTGTTTCTATAACAAGCATCGATCCATTCATAGCTCCGTTTTCATCAAGCGTAGCGCCACCCAAAATAAAAATACCTTTGGCTTTCTCTAATTGCATTCTGTCCAGGTGGTTAGGTCTTACGGATAATCTTCTTTGCAGCGCGTTTTCATCTTTTTCATCTTTGGCAAGTACCAGGTATTGTGGCATGGTGTAGGTATTAGAATTAAACAATTTCATTCAAAAATTAAAGCAGGCGTTTAACTCAACTTCCTAAAATAGAAAAACCCGGTGCGCTGCACCAGGTTACCTCAAAACTGAGTAGAAAAGTAAGTAAGTTAAGTTGTTGGTTAATTGATCCTATTACTCCACTCCAGGTAAGTAATTAATGCAATTACGCCAAATATGGCTAAAACAATAATAGCATTTCTTACACCTTCACTAATGTGGAAATCGATAAGGGTAGATTTCTTCATGACATTACATTTTAAAAGTTTAAAAATTTATTAAAAACCCTGGTAATTCACGGATATAAAGAAAACGCCTGTGCCTATGAAGTAGAATTAAAGTTGTCTTTTCAAAAAAATGTATTGGATCTTAGGCTATAGACGATTATAAAGTTATGATAGTCTGTTGTTACATCAAATTTTTTTTTGACAAGAATCTGTAAGCACCGGAATGGTATCTTTGAACGTCATCTACCAGTGCACATGTTTGCTATTGTTGATATTGAAACTACAGGGGGTTATGCCAGTGAAAATGGCATAACTGAGATAGCTATTGACATCCACGACGGCAATAAAATGGTTGATTTTTTTGAAACCTTAATCAACCCCCAATTACCCATTCCACGCTACATACAATCGCTTACCGGTATCAGTCCGGCTATGGTAAGCCAGGCACCTTTATTTGAGGAGGTAGCCCCAAAAATATTTGGAATGCTATGCGATAAAATTTTTGTTGCGCACAACGTAAACTTCGACTTCTCTTTTGTAAAACATCATTTGTCGCTTGTTGGTTACCACCTGGATTGCAAGAAGTTATGTACCGTGCGGATGGGCCGTAAAATTTTTCCGGGTCACCGTAGCTATAGCCTTGGCAACCTTTGTCGCAGCCTGGAAATTGAGGTTGAAAACAGGCACCGTGCAGGTGGGGATGTGCTGGCCACCGTTCAACTGTTTGAATGCATTTTAAAAAACGACCTGGCCGGCGAAATAAAGGGAATGCTGAAAGGCAAGTGCAAAGACCAGTTTCTGCCACCACATCTTTCGGTCGAAAATATTAACCAGTTGCCCAGCGAGCCAGGTGTATACTATTTCCATAATCAAAAGGGAAAAATTGTATACGTTGGTAAAGCAAAGGATTTAAGCAAAAGGGTTAACAGCCATTTTTCTAATAACAAGCCGGGCAGGCAAAAGCAGGATTTTTTACGTGAGGTGCATAATATTTCGTTTCAGGTTTGCGGCTCGGAGCTAATGGCTTTTATTTTAGAAAGTGTGGAGATAAAAAGGTTGTGGCCTATTTATAACCGCAGCCAGAAAAGTTTTGAGCAGGCTTATGGCCTTTACCTGTTTGAGGATGGGCGTGGCTTTAACCGCCTGGTGATTGAAAAAAAGAAAAAGCATTTACAGCCGTTGTATACATTTAATATTTTACTGGAAGGTCATACAATGCTCAGGAAGCTGATAGCAGAATTTGCTTTGTGTTCCCGCCTTTGTTTCATAGATACCAGTGCCGGGCCAATACTTCCGGATACGGAGCAGTTGGATGCTGCAGCTTATAATGAAAGAGTAAGCAAGGCCATCAATTATTTAAAAGAATCGCTGCCAAGCTTTGCTGTGGTAGAAGAAGCTCCATTATTGCAAAAAGAAAAGCAGGGCATCATCTTAATGGAGAACGGCCGCTTTTTTGGAATGGGTTATCTGCCTGCAAACGTTTCTATTTCTTCCATAGCGGATTTAAAGCCACATATTACTCCATACCCCGAAAATGGGTACATAAGAGGGTTGGTGTATCAATACGCCATCAAACATCCCGAAAGAAAAAGAGAACTTGCCTGATTTTGCTGAATTGAAGACTCTTCGGTAAACTTAGTGGAATACGATTTTTACATTCTCCAAAAACGGCTATTTAGCCTTAATAAAAAAGCGACGCAATAGAAATCTAACGTTATTAGCTATTGTAGGTATGCCAATCATAATAAGGTAATGAGCCTGCCCGGCTGCGCCGACAGACAGGGCTTTGGTAAAAAATATCAGAAATTTTTTCTGAGGTTAAGCAGCCAAAAAACTGAATTCCATTAAGAAGCTGTCTAAATTTAATTTGAAACTTTGATTTTGAAACTGAAGATGCCACATTTACTACAGATGAAGTTCATCCCGTTAGCTAAGGGGACGAAAGAAACTATGGAAACTGCTGTTGGTATTATAAAACATCATTTTTAGACAGCTTCTAAGTTTACCGAAGAACTTAATCAAAAAATCCTGATTTTTATTTATCCTCATTTACAATTCCAAATTTATGTTTCCCACTTCACCTGTTACTTTCGCCGAATTATAAAGATGAGAATTGTTAGTGTATGCTAGGCTGAGTACCCGTGCACTGATCATTGATAACTACTTTAAAATTTGTTGAACTAATGGAATTTGTACATGATATTTCTTTAAAACTTGGATTGAAAAACCAGCAGGTAGCCGCAGTATTGAGTTTGTTTGAGGAGGGCGCTACCATTCCCTTTATTGCCCGGTATAGAAAAGATAAAACCGGTGGATTAGACGAGGTTCAAATTCAGCAGATACAAGATGAAGCTAAGTTTTTAAAAGAGTTTCATGAACGCAAAACTTTTATAGAAAAAGCTATTACCGATCAGGGAAAAATGACCCCGGAAATTGAAGAACGGTTGCAAAAGGCTACTACCATTGCTGGCCTTGAAGATGTCTATCTTCCCTTTAAACCCAAAAGAAAAACAAAAGCGCTTATTGCCAGGGAAAATGGGTTACAGCCGTTGGCTGATATTATTTTAGAACAATCAACTATTGATGTTTCTTTGAAAGCAACTGAATTTATAACAGACAATGTTCCGGGCATTGACGAGGCTTTGCAAGGTGCAAGAGACATTATTGCCGAAACAATAAACGAAGAGGTACAGGTACGGGAAAAGTTAAGAATTTTATTTAAAAGGGAAGCTACCCTGCAAAGCAAAATTGTAACAGGTAAAGAAGCCGAAGGTGTAAAATATAAAGACTACTTCGATTTTTCTGAACTCATATCCAAAGTTCCTTCTCACAGAATATTAGCGGTGCTTCGTGGGTTTCTTGAAGGATACCTCCGCATTTCAATTACCCCGGATGAAGCCACCGCCATAATGGTAGCGGAAGCTTTGTATATAAAAGGAATGAGCCCTGCCAGCGAGCATTTAAAGAAAGCTGTTAAAGACGCCTGGCGCCGGTTATTACAACCCAGCCTTGAAACCGAATGCAGAACTGAATTGAAGCAAAAAGCAGACGATGAGGCAATAGCTGTGTTCGCCGAAAATTTAAGGCAATTGTTATTAAGCGCCCCCTTAGGAAGTAAAAGAATATTAGCGATTGATCCGGGGTATCGTACAGGCTGCAAAGTGGTTTGCCTCGACGAAAAGGGTGCGTTGCTGCAAACAGGTTTAATCTATGTGCATGAGGGCAACAAGCAATACGAAGCTGAGCATATCATTAAAGACTATGTTGCAAAATTTTCCATCCAGGCATTTGCTATAGGCGACGGAACAGCAGGAAGGGAAACAGAACAGTTTATAAAAAAAATGCAGTTGGGTTTACCGGTGTTTATGGTTAACGAAGATGGCGCTTCCGTGTACAGCGCCTCAGAAATAGCCCGTGAAGAATTTCCCGATAAAGATGTAACCATTCGGGGTTCAGTAAGCATTGGCCGCCGTTTAATGGATCCCCTGGCCGAGCTGGTAAAGATTGATCCAAAGAGCATTGGGGTAGGGCAGTACCAGCACGATGTAAACCAGTTCAGACTTAAAGAAAGGCTGGATCAAACCGTGGTGAGTTGTGTAAATATGGTTGGCGTAAACCTTAATACCGCCAGCAAACATTTACTGGCTTATGTAAGTGGTATCGGGTCAACCCTGGCAGAAAATATTATAAAACACAGGGGTGAGTTAGGCAAATTTAACAGCCGGAAAGAATTGATGAAAGTGCCACGCCTGGGCGCAAAAGCATTTGAACAATGCGCTGGGTTTTTAAGAATAAAAGATGGATCAGACCCATTAGATGCTAGTTCAGTACACCCTGAAGCTTACAGCCTGGTAGAGCAAATGGCTAAGGATATTGGAACGGAAGTATCTGCCTTGGTGGGTAATGAAACTTTAATAAAACAAATAGACGCAAAAAAGTATAGGAATGAGCAATTTGGTGAACTAACGATAAACGACATTTTGAATGAACTTAAAAAGCCGGGTCTTGATCCCCGCAGCGAGGTGCAACAATTTGAGTTTGCTAATATTTATAAGATTGAGGATGTATCTGCAGGCATGATTGTGCCGGGAGTGGTAACCAACATTACCCGCTTCGGGGCTTTTGTAGACATAGGAGTAAAGCAGGATGGTCTTGTACATGTTTCCGAGATTTCTCATACCTACATTACCGATCCAAACCAGGTATTGAAACTTAACCAGCATGTGCAGGTAAAAGTTACAGAAGTAGATATTGCCCGTAAACGTATTGCGCTTTCTATTAAGCAAACCCAGGAAGCGCCTGCAAAGCAACAACGCAACTTATCAATCAAACCATTCAACTCACCCCTTAAAAGCAAAGAAATACCAGAGGCTGTTATACCCATGGGTGTTGCACTGGCTTTGCTAAAGAAAAAGTTTGGTAGGTAAGTTTTAAACAGGACTATAATTTTTTCTAACTCCGTCAGGAAAAAGAATTTTATTCACTGGCTTAAATAAATTTGTAGATGGTGGTACGCCAATGCCTGGTATAAAAAATCCCCGCAGATGAAACCTGCAGGGATTTTTTTATTAATCTCATTAACTATTTCACTATCACTTTCACCGTTTCATTTATTCCTTCACCAGACAATTGTAAAATATAATTTCCACTCATCGGTTTATTATTCAAATTAAGTTGATAATCTATTTGCCCGGCCGCTATTTGAATTACCTGCTTGTGAATTTGCTTTCCCACCATATCAAAAAGTGTAGCAGTAACAGATTTTCCTTCGTAATTCATTAACCTTACACCAAAGTCTTTTACAACCGGGTTTGGATAAACAGATAAGGATATTACACCTCCGGTTTTGAAGTTCGCCGTTTTTATACCGTAGTTGGTTTGTTTACCGTCTTTGTTGTATTGCATCAAACGGTAATAATTCATTCCTTTTGCGGGGCTGTAATCATATACCGAATATTGTCTTGCATCTATATTATTTCCGCTTGCCTTTACAGTGGTTAACTTAGTAAAGGTGGTGCCATCGGCCGAACGCTCTATTTCAAAACGATCGTTGTTTTGTTCAGATGCAGTTGACCAAGAAATTTTTGCCCTGCTGCCCACTGCTGCAACATTAAAGCTGGTAAGCTGAACAGGAAGTGAACCGTCAGCACTTATTACAAAATTACCTGTGGCAAATGTTGAACCTCTAAAACTATTATCAACAGATTGAACACCCCAACGATAAGTGCCGGCAGGCAATCCATTAATTTTCCATGATTTATTTAACTGCACATTACCCATTCTTGGAACAAGCAACCTGCCGGTAGTAGTATCTGCAACCGGGTAATAAAAAGTTTTGCCCGCATTGTTAACTATGAACAAGTTGTAAGTAAGAGCAGCGATGGGTGTTGTAGCATCGGCGCCGGGGCTCCAGCTAAATGTTAAACCTGATGTTCCCCCACTAACGTTTAGATTTATAGGTGGCGTTGGAGCGATATTTATGAGTGTGGCGGGATTAACAACAATTATAGATACATTGGTATTAGGAGCGCCGGTACCGCTAAAATTATGGCCTGAAAATCCAGTCACTATAAGATCAAGGTCGCTGTCGTTATCAATATCGCCTACTTCAATGGAGCTTTCAGATACGCCGGGTATGTTTGCGTTAAAAGCATAAGGAGCGAAGGTTCCGGCAGTATTGATAAATATATCAGTTGCCTGCCTGTTTATGGTGGAATTATAGCCGGTCACTACAATATCAAGGTCTCCATCATTGTCCCAGTCAAAAAAACGGCCACCATCACCGGTACTGTTTTGACGATAGCTCTGAAAGGTAGTAGCTTCTGCAAAAGTGCCACCGCCGTTGTTTCTGTAGAGCCTGTAAACGCCATCATTGTCTTCGCCAGACCCTAAATAGCCATCGCCGTTTAGTAGCAAGTCAAGATCTCCATCACTATCAAAATCGCCCCAAACTGCAGAGCCGTTACCTTTTGGAATGATGCCCGTTAAACTCGTTACATTAAAAACACCATTTGTGTTTACAAACATTTTTGAAAAGCGGCTGGCAACTCCGTCTTCAAATCCTGCGTTTACAAACAGGTCAATATCACCATCATTATCAAAGTCAACTTCAGTTACCTCAGGGTCAACAAAATTAAATGCGTCAAATTGTGCTGACTCTGTAAAGCCGCCAACTTTGTTATTAAAGAAAATTTTTGGCTTGCCATCAAACTTGTTACCGAACACATAAATATCGGTAAAGCCATCGTTATTAAGATCGGCAAAACCCGTGCTGGGGGCAAGTTGAGGAAGTTGGATTGAGGTAGCAAGGGTAAAGTTTCCAACACCATCCGAGGTGTACACACTATCAAAAATGCCGCCGGCAGGAAAGCCTGACATAATAAGGTCAATCTTCCCATCTCCATTAATATCATCCCAATCAAAAGTGCTGCGGGTTACCGGTTTAAAAGGCGATGCGGAAGCAGTATAATTACCAGCACCATCGTTTTTAAACAACTGGAGTTTTCTGTCAGGCCCACTTTCACCACTAATAAGAATATCGAGGTCGCCATCGCCATCAATATCAACAAATGATACGTCAGCATGCTGAGCTTCAAAATTTAAATTTTTGATTGTTGGCTGGGCTGTAGCGGGCAAGTAACTTATGCCGGCAAACGCCATTAATAACAGTAGATTTTTTTTCATAACGCCAGAATATTTAATGTTTGATTAAAAATATAATTTCAAGAATTTTATAATAACGAGGTAACTACAAAATCAATTTTTTTTGTTACCAGCAGAAGTTTTCCATGTCATCATCGTTGCCACGCTCGGTTCACATCCAGTTTTTCATAGCAGCGTGGCAGTTTACCCCCGGCCTGTCGAAGGGTCACTCATTTGTACTTTCACTTAAACCCGCATCACTTTTTTCAGTAACTCATTTAAACTTCCCGAATCAAAGGCTGAATGTTCAGGGGCATAATAACAATTTTATTTAGTTACCATTTCAAAACGCTCAAACACAGCTTTCAATTTACTATCGCCTTTTGAAACCAATCCAGCCCTGACAGCTCTATCCCATGGTGGTAAAAAATCTCCATTCACAAAAGGTACATTTAAAGTTGTAAACTTCTTTCCATCCAGGCTGTATGCAAAAGTTATATCCTTTCCGTTTCTAACCTGCATGCGTAAATACACCTTACCTACCGCGGAAACATCTTTCGATGATACAATAGTTTCCTTCCCATCTTTCACCATTACAACCTGCATGTTATTATTCTTTAGCAAAGCAGCGACAATATTCTTTTCATCGCCTATAGCTGCAATTCCGGCGGACGCTGTGGATTGCTTTGCATTTAAAATAGTTATTGCATCATAATTACCTCTTAATATTTTTTGCCCCACGAAAGCACCTGAAACCCCGGGCAAAGCAGCTAAATATAACTGGCCGTTTTTCAAGCTTTTATTTGCATTTTGAAATACACTCCATTGCCAATTCTGGGATAGCCTGGTATTATTAAATTCATCTTTTATAGAAAGTGGCTTATTTTTATTGAGGGAAGAAGCCTCGTTCTTAAAATCTACCCAACCCTCCTTATTAAATATAAACTCCGTTAATAAACCTTCTCTTCCTGTAAAGGCATGCGATGTTTTGTTATAACCATGGTATAAAAAATAAAACCTCCCATTTTTTTGCACCGGAGTGCCGTGACCTGGGCATACCCAATCAGGATTGTTATTCAATGCCGGACCCCTGGTATCTTTCTCCCACGGCCCCAACAAACTTTTTGAGCGTGCCACGCCAACAACATAATTACAGCCCGGGCCGCAGCAACCTGCCGCTGCATAAAATGCATAAAAGTACCCATCATGTTTCATCATTGATACACCTTCAACAAGATTGTGTTCCCAGTCCAGTTCATTTCTAAACAGTTCTTTCTTCTCACCAATCAATGCCGTTCTTTCTTCATTCATTTCACTTGCCCAAATGGGTGTGGGTTTCCTAATGCTGTTGGCATCTTCTTTCCATACCAGGTAGAGCTTGCCCTTTTCATCTCTCATGGGAAAAGCATCAATAGAACCATCTTCCTGGCATATTAACGGTCCATGATCTTTATACGGACCTTCAGGTTTATTAGCGCTGGCAACACCAACACATAAGTTGCCATTTTTTTTATGTGCTGCATAATACACATACACTTTGCCTTTTTCATAAGACATCTCCGGTGCCCAAAAATAAAAATCGGCCCACGCTGGTTTTTTATCGAATATATATCCTTGCTGAGTCCAGTGAACGAGATCTTTTGATTTCAATATCGGGAATGCCGGAAACCAGTTTGATGTTGTGGCGCTTGCCCAATAGGTATCGCCAATTTTTACAACAGAGGGGTCAGCATGATCCCCCGGAAGAACCAATTTTTGTGCATTGGAGCTGCAAACAGACAACATAAAAGCAAAGAGTAAAGTCCAGGTTTGTCTTCCCATCTTTGTCATTTTTTCGCGCTTATAATTCATACAATCTTTTAGAAACCTTAGGTTCTCTTTAAGTTAACTTTTGCATTTGAATTGATACCTACAAACGCATCATGTAATGCGGCTAAAGTGATTGCGACTACAGGATGATGCCCGCCCGTTCCGAACGTTGGTACCAAAAACATTGCTGATGTAGAACGTTCGGGCGGGCTATGAAAAGCCACAGCCGGTATCCAAATAAATTATTTTAAACAGTTTCTTTGTCCTAACTCAAAAAATTAAAAAATTACTTTTCCGAATTAAGTTTCTTTATTAAATCTGCTTCGTCCCTACGATAGGATGTTCCATCTTTTCTAAACACCTCATGAAACCATTCCTTCGGTTCACCGCCTTGTGGCATGGGTGTGTCCCACTGGTACATTGTATTTGTTTTTCCTGCCACAAGCCCCCAGTTAATAGCACCTACCTGTTGCTTTTTCAAAAGTGGCAATATGGTTTTAAAAGTGCTATTGCGTGTTCGCGCCATGTACTCCGTACAAATTAAAGGGCGCCCTTGCACACGCAGTAACTCAATAACTCTTTGGTGCCATAATACTTCTTCATAATTATGGTAAGTAATGATGTCGGAGTTGGCTGCCTGGAAAGTATTCAGGTTATAAAAATCCCACGCCCACAAACCTACACTCAATGGCTGATCGGGATTGACTGCCCTTGCCCATGAAAAAACCTTTTTTAATAAGGGCATTGATGACTCTTTCTTGTCGGAGTTACCAGGCTCATTGTATAAATCCCAAAACAGTATGCGTTTGTCATGCGCAAATTGCTTCATTACATCTTTTACATATTTTTCGAGCGCAGCAAAAGTGGTAGAGTCTTTTGAATATGGATCGCCGGGGTCCTGCATCCACCCTGAGTTGTGGATGCCGGGTTTAGGTGCCGGTTGCAAACCAGGTTTTGGATCTTTGTTCCAGCAATCATCAAAGAAAACAAATATAGTTTTGATCTTATGCTTATCTGCTATACCTAAATATTGATCGATCCGTTTTTTAAAACCCGCGGCATCCTGTGTCCATACCAGGCTGTGCAGAAAAACTCTCATTGTATTAAAGCCAATGCCAGCAGCCCACCCAAGTTCCTGATCGATCGTTTGCGGGTCAAATGTGTCGGCCTGCCACATTTCCAATTGATTGATTGCTGTGCTTGGAATAAAGTTGGCACCGGTCATCCATGCGTGTTGTTTATACCATGCATTTGATTTTTCTATGCTCCAAACCTTACCAGGAGTCTGCTCAACTTTAGTGCTTTTAGGGTTGCTTTGTTGTGCCTGAATATCTCCAAACGAAACAAAAAATAGTAACAACAAAAATGGAAAGTATCTTACTTTAAACATAGCAGGTAATTTAAATTTCATCTGGTTTATCTTTTATTTTTCTGAAGGAATAGGTAAAGGCTCACCTGCTTTCACCGGCTTGCCAAAATTGGGTGTACCGTCTGCGTTCCATGTAAATTTTTGTGCTCTTGGTGTTCTAAATCTTCCGCAACCCTGACCCGGGGCCGAATTAGCATGGTATAATATCCAGTCTTCTTTTCCATCCGGCGATTTAAAAAAAGAGTTGTGTCCCGGTGCATACACGCTATTTGCTACATACTCCTTAAATACCGGCTCAGCATGCCTTTTCCACTGAGCAGAATCCATTAAATTATTATTAGTTGAAGTTGATAACATACCCAACGAATAATTATCCGTCCAGCAACCGCTTGCTGAATAAATCAAAAAAACATCGTCATTATGCATCAAAATTTGCGGTCCCTCATTCACATAAACATGTGGTGGATTATTTGCATCATGAAGATCGCCATGTCTCTCCCATTCATATATTGGACTTGATAAACGAACCCGATTACCATCAATCGTCCATGGGTTTTTCATCTTTGCAATGTATATATCCTGCTCCCCATTTTCATCACCTTCCCAGCCGCTCCATATCATATACAATTGTTTCTTATGCTCAAAAACAGAACCGTCAATTGCCCATTTATCCGAGGCGTCGCCAACCTTTCCTTTAAACATCCAATCACCAACCATAGGGTCTGCAGAAGCATTCTCCAAAACATACAGGCGATGATTTTTATTTTGTCCGTTGTCTGCAGCAAAGTAGGTGTACCACTTGCCATTTATGAAATGTATTTCAGGTGCCCAAAGTTCTTTTGAACGGGGAGTGTTTTCTGGCGGAACAAAAATCGTTTTTCGTTGCGCTGATTTCAGGTCTGCAAGATTTTTTGTTTTATAAATTACCAGGCTATCCGAAACTGTATGTGTATAATAATAAAATCCATCTTTATAAATACTCCATGGGTCTGCACCTCTGGCAAGTAAAGGATTGGTAAAGGTTTGTTCATTTATTTTCTGTGGCGCATGTACTGCACAGTTTTGCAATGCAAAGGCGATCAGCAAAAAGCAAAACCTCTTCATCAGGAAATATTTTTTTTGAACCAATCATTTGTCCTTCATGCATCATCGTTGCGGTTCCCCCGTCAGACTTGCGGGGTCGCAGTACGTTCATCGGCACCGCAGTGATTAAACATTCATATCCCTATTTATCAGCACGTTTATTTCGTAATAAAAAGCAGGTAGTGTAGTCGTCAATTACACTAATCTTTTTCACCTGATGGTCTTGCCATTTTGTTGTTGATGAGAACAGGCTGACCAAAGTTTGGAGTGCCATCACCATTCCAGGTAAATTTTTGCATGCGTGGAGTTCTGGTATCTGAGCAGCCCTGTCCTGCAAAAGGATTGGCGTGATAAATAATCCAGTCTTCCTTTCCATCAGGAGATTTAAAAAAGGCATTATGACCCGGCCCATAAGCGCCGTTCTGAGGCACTTTAGAAAAAACCGGCTGAGGATTTTTTGTCCAGTCTGCTGCATTCATCGGATTGCCTCCGTCTTTTAAAGTCATCATGCCCAGCGAATAGTCATCTGTCCAGCACCCGGAAGCAGAGAAAACAAGAAATACTTTACCAGCAGCATTCTTAACAATTTCAGGACCCTCGTTTACTGCAGGCGGCGCACCAATACTCTCCCAGGAGAATTGAGGCGAACTAATGAGAGACCGGGAAGTGCTTAAGGTGTATGGATTAGACATTTCGGCTATGTAAATACGTTGGGTTCTGTCTGAAGCAGATTGTTGACCGCTCCATACTAAATATCTTTTTCCTCCCTGTTCAAAAACGGTTTCATCTATAGCAAAATAATCTGCTAGAGGATCGCTTAATTTACCTTTTTCTACCCAGGTGCCCTGTAGTGGATCGGCTGATGCATTTTCAAGGACAAACATGCGTTGCGTACCTAAATCAGATGCAGAAGACCCTGCCGTGTAGTAGGCATACCATTTACCATCCAGATAATGCAATTCGGGTGCCCACACATTTTGTGAATTCAGGCCGATCGCAGGTTTCGTCCAGATAGTTTGACTGGTGGCAGTGCTTAATTTAGACATTGCCTTGGTTTGCCAAACCCTTATTCTATCGCCGGAAGTATGCATGTAATAATAAAAGCTATCCTTTTTAATTACCCAGGGATCAGGACCACTGCTAAGTAACGGATTGGCAA
This sequence comes from Chitinophagaceae bacterium, assembly GCA_026786345.1. Classification (GTDB taxonomy): domain Bacteria; phylum Bacteroidota; class Bacteroidia; order Chitinophagales; family Chitinophagaceae; genus Segetibacter. Next base: position 6,088 of record JAJAYD010000089.1, on the reverse strand, counting down.
AAGTGGTGTCTGTTACAATAATAACCGGAGGAATGACAGTAGGGGATGGAGCTTTTTTACATCCAAAAACCGTAACAAAAAGCAGCAAAATCAACGTGTTATTTTTCATAAACAGAAATTTTTAAAATAGGTCGAAAATCATTTTTGGGATTTTGAAAATTGCTGTTTGCGGTTAATTTAAAAATTATATTCAATAGCAATTTTAAAACAAAAAGCATTGGGGGCTAACCAACTGCTTTTTTAATGATGTGCGTTTAATACTTAGGATTTTGAATTAGGTTAGGATTGATGTCTAACTCACTCTGTGGAATGGGCATGTATTTGCTTTTTCCTATTTCAAAATTAGTAAACTCCGTGTCCCGCGATTTTAACTCGTTCAGCTTTGAAGCATCATCAAAATATCCCCAGCGGGCAAGATCGTTCCAGCGAACACTCTCGCCAGTTAATTCAGTAATACGTTCATGCATTAATTGTTGCAGAAACGGAGCCTGGGTTAAACCCGGCCTGCTTACTGATAAGCTGGTAAGGCCTGCACGCAATCGAACCCTGTCTACGGAGGTATATGCTTCGGCAGTACGTCCTAATGCATTAAGGGCTTCTGCGTACATTAGCAATACATCAGCAAACCGAATTACCCTGTAATTGATAGGGCTGTTAAATACTTCAAACTGATTGACTCTAAAATAATCATCCAGGTATTTGCGATACCACACCCGGTTGCGTACATCAGCACCATAATTTTTAGAAGCGAACGAAGCACCATAAACCATAGTTACATTAGGTCCACCCACATCTGTAGAATCATACAAGGCAGTAACTGCTAACCGGGGGTCTCTCTGGTTAGTAGCTGTATTTTCTTTCTGAAACTCACCAACCACCCAGCGGTGCATATTGGCATCACTAAAGCCATGACCCGGCGGTGCAAAAAATGGAGCACGACTTGTACCAACATTTGATGTAGGGCCATCATCGCCACCATTTTCAGGACGCATTTTAAATTGGATTTCAAAAACAGACTCTTTATTATTTTCGGTTGTATGCTTAAAATTATCGCCGTAATTCGGCACCAGATCATACAGTGGTTGGCCGGGTCCGCCAATCAACCAGGCTAAAGCATCCGCAGCCTGCTGGTATTTCTTTTGTTGTAAATAAGCCCTCCCTAAAAGTCCATAAGCGGCACCTTTTGTAGCCCTTCCAAGCTCATCTCCCGTATAAGATGCAGGTAAGACTGCTGCTGCCTCGGTAAGATCCTTTTCTATTTGAGCCCAAATCTGCTCTTGTGGTACCTGCGATGGTTTATCTGCCGGATTGGAAGGTTCTAAGATCAAAGGGATATTTCCCCAGATTGTTACGAGATTGTAGTAATATAATGCACGTATAAATTTAGCTTCGCCCATATAGCGGTCTCTGGTACCGGCATCCATTGTAATAGCAGGAACATTTTTTAAAACCTGGTTAGCCCGGTAAATACCGCGCCAGTGATGCCCCCATGTATCGTAGTTTACCTCAAAACTATATTGGGTTATGTTTAAACCGGATACACTGCGCAGCTCGGGCCATGGACTTGTTGAGTAGCCATCATCTGAACGGACATCAAAATAATAAGGTTGCCAACGCGAACCCGGAGCGCCGTTGCGATAAAAGTTTCCATAAACGGCATTAACACCAGCCAGCGCATCCTTAGCTGTCTTCCAAAAGTTCGACTCATCTATTCGGTTTGGATTTTCAATATCCAGATCCAATGATTTTTTGCACGCCGTAACCGACAATGCAAATGTTGCTACAAAGCAATATTTAAGAAGTGTATTCATTGCAAAAGATTTGAGGGTGATGATTAAAAACCAAAGTTGATACCTGCTGATATTATACGAAGGGCCGGATATTGACCATTGTCAAGTCCCCTTTCGAAAATATTAACACCGGCAATATCTGGATCAAGACCTGTATATTTTGTAAAAGTCAATAGGTTTTGGCCGCTTACAAAAACCCGGCTACTATTAAAGCCTAATCGCTTTAGCGAATTTTTGCCCAGCGTATATGCTAACTCAAGGTTGCGTAAACGCAGGTAACTTCCGTCTTCCAACCAGCGGTCGCTTTGTGGCAGAACATTGTAGTCAAGGCCTTTATCGGCGGGTGAGCTGTTGCGAATGGCAGCTCTTGGCCACTCATTGCCGGGTGCCTGTGACGTCCAAAAGGTTGCACCTTTTCTAAAGTTGGTATTTTGATCCATTCTGTCAACCGTATAGCGTGGTCGATTATATAAATCATTACCTACTACAGCATACCATTGCATGTTAAGACTAAAATTTTTATAGCCCACATTTAGTTGCAAACCTGTTTCAAAGTCGGCCCATGGAGACCCTGCATAGTAGCGGTCTTTATCTAAATCAAGTATGCCATCATTATCTACATCCATGTAGCGTATGTCTCCAGGCTTAGACCATGGTTGAAGCACCTGGCCGGTTTTGCCCCGGTGTGCATCAATATCGGCCTGCGATTGAAAAATACCGTTGGTTTGTAAAACGTACCATTCACCAATTGAACGCCCCAGTTGAGTACGTGCATCGCCCAGCTGTGTATACTTGGTTGATTCATTACCAAAGGCAATCACTTTATTACGAATAGATGTAAAATTTACAGTGGCATCCCACTTAAAGTTGCGGGATGTTTTAGTGCGATAGGTTAGTGCCAGTTCGAACCCCTTATTTTGAAGAGAAGCGGCATTTACAGCCGGATTTCCTCCTGCATTACCTGTGGTAAGATTAATGGGTAAATCCACCAAAACGTCTTTTGTTTTTGAAATAAAATAATCTGCTGAAATTGAAACACGGTTATTAAACAGGGCAGCATCCACTCCAAAGTTGGTTGTATTTTTCCGCTCCCAGCGTAGGTCGCTATTGGAAAGACGGGTTACAATATTTCCAATTTGCTCTGCTTCGTTTGCTCCAAATACTGCACGTGGAAAAGGATTAATTTGAGAATAGTATAACCACGGTTGTAAAAATTCAGAATTTCCTAAAGAGCCGTAAGATGCACGCAATTTTAAATCGCTGACAGCTTTTACATTCCAAAATTTTTCACGCGAAATACGCCATGCTGCTGATGCTGAAGGAAAATTGCCCCACCGGTTATTTTTACCAAAAAGTGAACTTCCGTCGCGACGAAAAGTAATGCTGGTTAAATATTTTTCATCGTAACCATAATTTACTCTTCCTAACAAACCAATATTGTTCCATAAGTTGGTATAGGGATCTTCTACCGTTGCACTACCAGCAATGGTAGTAAACCGGTAAACGGGATGTTTAAAAGTTTGATTACTGATACCTGCAACAGCACTTAACTTATGATGAACCGCAAACGTTTTATCGTAGTTAACAGTATGCTCATATAGTTTAGAATCAAATTCGCCTCTGCTCCTAAAATTCGACAACTTGTTGTTATTAGGTGATGGTGTTCCCTGGCGAACGGTACCTGGCTGGCGTGATCCTTCACCCTTATCTACTGTTTTTTCTATCCCAAAATTAAACCGGTAGGTTAGGCCGTCAGCAATTTTAAAATCGAGGTAAGCATTGCCTCTTATTTTAAAGTTTTTTTGTCTAAACTGATCCAGCGTTTGCAAAGCCGGAACGTTGGCAGTTAAGGTACTGAGGTAAGAATTATTTAAGCCAATCCCATATCCTCCGGGATTTTCTGCGCTGATGTAACGCGGTCCCTGAAAAGCAACTACAGGTGGCATGCTTATCATATCTACAAACGGATTTACCCCAACCCCGGCTGAGGCAATTGGATTTTCGTTTGTCCAGCTAAATAACACGTTTTGTCCTATTGTAAAGCGCCCCTGCTTTGTATTAGTGTTTATGCGAAGACCGCTGCGTGAAAAAGTATTGTCGATAACAGGTCCTTTGTTATTAAAATGATTTCCGCTAATGTAAAAATTTACTTTCTTTTTAATGGCGCCCGACAAACCAAGACTGTATTCGCCTATTGCGCCGGTACGTAAAAATTCCTCCTGCCAGTCAGTATTTATGTTTGGATCAAAGTTGGTACTAAGGGAAGTAGGTACGGGCAATCCACCGGCCTGGTAAAGCCTGGTTGCCAGGCTGCGATATTCATTTACATCCATCATTTCATAACGGTTGTGCACTGACTGCACGCCTGCTTTAATGCTGCCTGTGATTACTAAAGGACCTTGCCTTCCTTTTTTGGTAGTAATAATAATAACGCCATTTGCAGCCCTGCTTCCATAGATTGCTGCGGCAGAGGCATCCTTTAAAATTTGTATTGATTCAACATCCTGCGGGTTAAAATCGGGAGTGGCATCGGTATACATACCATCAATAATATAAAGTGGATTATTGCCGGCAAACGTACCTGCACCCCTAATGTCTATTTTAGCCGCACCGCCAGGTGTACCTGTATTACGTACAGTAACGCCAGGCGTAAGCCCTTGTATGCTTTCGGCAAGGGTATTAGCCACATTACGATTTGCCGCCGCCGGGTCTATTATTCCCACCGCTCCTGTCAGGTCTTTTTTACGCACCGTTTGATAACCAATTACTACAACTTCGTTCATGCTGGCTTCAATCGATGCCATGGTTATGCTAAAAGTTGTTTCATTTTTAACTACCAACTCCTGTGGTGTAAAACCTACAAAGCCAATTTGCAGGGTGGCACCTTTTGCAGCATTAATTCTAAAGCTTCCTCTTCCATCGGTTACCGTACCAATGCTGGTACCTTTTACTTGCACAGTAGCACCTGCCAGGGGTGCATTATCAACACCTGAAATTACTTTGCCGGTAATAATGGACTGCTGGGCAAACAACGTAGTTTGAGATACAGCTAATGATATAATTATCAAAAAACAGTATTGAAAAAAATATTTAACCAAAATATTACTACAGTAAATTTTGGGATGGTAGTTTACTTTAATTAAGTAATGTTTCATGGCATTTTTTTAATCGTTTGGAAATTGAAAAAAAATTTGAGATTATTTTAGGATCTTTTCGATTGCTGAAAGGAAAGTTGAAAAATGTAAAGGGTAATTCATTTAATAGTTTTTATGGTGATGAAATATTCTGATTTCTTGATGATGATTCTCTAAAAAGTGGTATGGCTTCTAAAACAATTTTTGTCTGTACTCTTTCTTTAATATTTTTTTGGTTGATAAGAGAAAGCAACAAGTTGAAGGCTTCCTTTCCCATCTTTACAGTTTGCTGATCAATTGTAGAAAGACTTGGTGTTATGTGTGCGCCAAACAACTCGTTGGCAAAGCCAACTATGCCGAAATCTTCGGGAATTTTAATACCATTTTCCTTTAACACCTTAATGGCGCCAAGGGCAGTAAAATCTTCAACAGCAAAAATTGCATCCGGGGGATTAGCCAATGAAAGCAACTTTTTTGCTGCTTTAATTCCGGCTTCAATAGAAATATCGCCCTTCTCTACCAACGAAGCATCGTACGGAAGCTGATGTAGTTTTAAGGCATTGCGATAACCCATAAAACGGTCTTTGAATATTTCGATATGCTGCGGACCCGTTATGTGTGCTATTCTTTTATATCCCTGAATTATTAAATGCTCGGTTGCTTTAAATGCCCCATCATAATCATTAATAACTACAGATGAAATACCTAATTTTTCGTTTCCTCTATCAAATAATACGAGTGGAATGTTCTTTAATTTAATCTCGTCGTAATGAGAGAAATCGGTGGTTTCTTTTGCAATAGAAGCAATTATTCCATCAACCGAAGCATCAATAAAAGTATTCAACCCTTTCTTTTCGTATGCGGTTAACTCGTTTGTTTGATATATTATAATGTTGTAACCAAGTGTACTTGCCACACTTTCAATACCGTGTACAACCGAACCAAAAAAATTGATATCAGCACTAGGTATCATTACACCGATAATTTGAGATTTTCCTGATTGCAGTGAAGTGGCTACCCGGTTAGGGCGATAATTTAATTGTCCGGCAACACTTACTACTAAAGCCTTTGTTTTTGCACTTATTCGGGGATGATTATTTAACGCCCTTGATACCGTAGCCGGGTTAATTTTTAGTTTTCTGGCAATATAGGTCAACGTAATCC
>JAJAYD010000088.1 GCA_026786345.1 Chitinophagaceae bacterium | reverse complement strand
GCGTAACTCCTCTGTAGCAAATATGAATATTAGTTTATTCCTGCCCCGGATGGGCAGCTCAAATGGTATACTTGACATGCCTTATGCTTCCTACGCCAGAGGCGTAACCGCTCTGTAGCAAATATGGATATGAGGTGTTTACTGCCCCGGAGGGGCAGCCCTTTGTCATTGTGTGTACCCAGATGGATATGATCAAAATTTTAGAACATTTAAACTAACGGGGTGTTCTCTTTTTGAGTCCTTTAAAAGTGCCGGAAGTTATATTCAATTCAATACTATAAAAGGGGGAGGATTTACTAATTACAACTGATGACACAAGCTCAATTCCCCAACTCAGCATGTCCAGCATCTTAAGTTTTGATCTCAATAGTAACCCAAACGAATTAGTTTTTGTAAAAGTTGTTTTATAATTAGACGGGCTGAACAACCAACCGCCAATGTTGTTTGATGGGGTAAATTGTGCAGCTTTATAAAACGATATGCAGGGGCCTAATTCAAATCCTGCTTTATAGATGTAAGACGTCTTTTTCAATGTAATTTCTTTTATAGCGCCTATTGAATATACATTAGTTACATCTTGGGGCATAGAACGTTTTCCAAATAAAGAGGTGCCTGGTTTAAAATCTGCCGGTAACATCTTAGACTTGAATTGATTGGTAAAACCCCTTGCATATATGCCAAATTGTGAAGAAAATATTACATTGGCTGAGCCACCTATTAATGCTCCTTTGTTAGCATAACCTATAGCGCCTGATAAAAAAAACAGGGGCTTTTTCTTTTGAACCACCGAATCCTGGGCAATCGATATCAATGCAAAAGTTAAACAAGTGACTAACATCAGTAAATATCTAATTGGTAAAAGTTGAATGAATTTGGGAACAGTCAATCAAGTTAAGCATTGCGCCTTTAGTTAAAAGTAATTGATTGGTGTATGTATTAAAAGATCACGGTCTTTCTCATATTTTAAAAGTTTGCGCATATATAGAAAAACAGGAAACCCACCATTTAAAATTTAGCTTTAAGAATGAATTTTTGGGTTTTTTAAAAGTTATTGAGATTGAAATTAAAACTGAACACCTCTACCAATTTTATGATTGATTTAAATAAATGTTACCCTTCACTTGCAGAAGTAAGGTGATGGATTATTAATTTCTTCACATAGGCTCCTAAACGGTTTAAGGTTTACTGCGGGAGCCTAAAAATTAACTGAATTTCTCAGGCATGGTTTTCATGCATCTTTAGCAATAAATATTTAAAAATGGCTAAGAAATTAGAAGGACAAATAGCAATTATCACCGGTGGCAGCAGTGGTATTGGTACAGGTGTAAGCAAAGCCATGGCCATGGAAGGCGCAACTGTGGTGGTCAATCATTCATCTGCAAAATCGGCCGATAGGGCTAAAGAAGTATTAAATAATATTGAAGCCGCCGGCGGAAAAGGCATTATTTACCAATGCGATGTAAGTAAAGAAGAGGAGGTGGTAAAAATGTTTGCTGATGTTATTCAGAAATTTGGCACCATTGATATTTTAGTAAACAATTCGGGTATTCAACAAGATGCACCTCTTACCGAAATGACCCTCGACCAATGGAACAAAGTAATAGGCGTAAACCTGACCGGCCAGTTTTTATGTGCAAGAGAAGCAGTGAAAGAATTTTTACGAAGAGGTGTCCAAAACGACCGGTCACTGGCTGCGGGAAAGATTATTTGTATGAGCAGCGTTCACGAGGTAATACCCTGGGCTGGGCACGCCAATTATACGGCCAGTAAAGGTGGCATTAGCATGTTTATGAAAACCATTGCACAGGAATATGCACCTAAAAAAATACGTATCAACAGCATTGCTCCCGGCGCAATAAAAACTGAAATAAACAAAGAAGCCTGGAACACTCCTGAGGCCGAACAAAAGCTTCTAAAACTTATACCATATGGACGGGTTGGGGTGGTGGAAGATATTGGTAAGGCAGCCGTTTGGTTGGCCAGCGACGACAGCGATTATGTTACAGGAGCAACCATGTTTATTGATGGTGGAATGACCTTGTATCCCGGGTTTGCTGATAACGGTTAGATGGCCATACTTTTAAAAGTATTTTAGAGTTTGCGACAGCCACTTTTACAATTGGATTAACACGTAAGCATACTGGGATTTCTAACGAGTAAATTCAAAAATATTTACGGGTACGCTTCGCAGATTTACCCAAAGTACAAGTGTGCCCTTCGACAGGCTCAGGGTAAACACCTTCGACAGGCTCAGGGTAAACACCTTCGACAGGCTCAGGGTAAACACCTTCGACAGGCTCAGGGTAAACTGCCACGTTGCTGCTATGAAAAACTGCCTGTGAACCGAGCGTGGCAACAATGTTTCATAGCATTTAAAGGCTCGGTTCAAAAAAACAAAGCTGCAAATCAACCCATCTTTTTAATAAACTTTTAGAAAATGAATGCGGAACAAAAACGGTTAAAAGATCCGCTTTGGAAAACCTGGGGACCGTATGTTTCTAATCGCCAGTGGGGCACCGTACGCGAAGACTATAGCAACAATGGCGATGCCTGGAATTTTATAACCCACGATATGGCCCGCAGTAAAGCCTATCGCTGGGGCGAAGAAGGTATAGCGGGTATTAGTGATAACAAGCAATTGCTTTGTTTTTCGCTGGCTTTATGGAACAAAAAAGATCCCATTATTAAAGAAATATTTTATGGTCTCAGCAACCAGGAGGGTAATCATGGTGAGGATGTAAAGGAGCTGTTTTACTACCTGGATAATACGCCTACGCATTCTTACATGAAGATGCTGTACAAGTACCCCCAGCAGGCTTTTCCCTATACCCAATTGATTGACGAAAACAAGCGCCGCTCCAGGAAAGAAACCGAGTTTGAACTGGTGGATACCGGCATTTTTAATGACGATAAATACTTTGATGTTTTTATTGAATATGCCAAGGCCACGCCCAGTGATATTCTTATAAAAATTGAAGTGCACAATCGCGGTAATGAGGCCGCAGCGCTTCACATTTTACCAGCTATTTGGTTTAGAAATACCTGGCTGGCCGATACGAATGCCTACAAACCTTCGCTGTTATATGTTGAAGAGAATGCCATAGAAATCAATCATACCGATCTTGACATTCAGCACCTTTATTTTGATGGATTGCCCGAGACTTTGTTTTGCGAAAACGAAACCAATACAAACAGGCTTTATGGGTTCAACGGACAGCACACCTTCTTTAAAGATGGCATCAACAATTACCTGGTAAATAACCAACAAACAATCAATCCTGACCGGTCCGGAACCAAAGCTGCTGTTAATTACGAAGTGACTATAGAAGCTCATGCATCGCACACCATAAGGCTTAGATTAACCCATACAACAAAAGCCGGGTTTGCCGATTTTGATCAGGTGTTTGCTACCCGCCAACAGGAAGCGGAAATGTTTTATAACGACCTGCACAAGAAAAAATTTACCGGTGATGAAAAACTTGTCTTCAGGCAAGCTCTTGC
>JAJAYD010000087.1 GCA_026786345.1 Chitinophagaceae bacterium | reverse complement strand
TTTTATTTTAAGTGGCGAAGCCCGTAAAAACAGGGATGTAACCGACGACTATGTTTTTGAAGCTGAAATGAGTATTGATGGTAAAAAAGTTGAGACCGCTAAACTACCTACCAACTATACCACCCGCCGCCACGAGTTGTTTTGGCAGTATCAATTACCAATGGGTAAGCACACCGTATCCATTAAAGTACTAAACCCCAGCGCAAAACATAGTTTAACAAGCAACAACATGGTCGTTTTCTCTGACAAGCCCTCCACCTCAACCCTCATCAGCAATAACTAATACATGTTTATTATAGAAAGTTATACCACGGCTATTTTGTTTTGCGTCATTACTATGTTATGCTGGGGCTCATGGGCCAATACCCAAAAGCTGGCCTCCGGCAACTGGCGTTTTGAGTTATTTTATTGGGATTATGTAATTGGCATATTGCTGGTGTCGCTCATCTTCGCTTTTACGCTGGGTAGCAGTGGCAGCGGTGGCCGGTCGTTTTTAACTGATGTGGCGCAGGCCGATACTGCAAGTATTTTCTCCGCCATGCTGGGTGGAATTATATTTAATGCAGCCAATATTTTATTGGTAGCCGCCATATCCATTGCGGGCATGGCAGTAGCGTTTCCGGTAGGCATAGGGCTGGCACTGGTAATAGGCGTAGTGGTCAATTACATTGATAGCCCTTACGGCAACGCAGCATTTATTTTTGGTGGGGTGGCATTAATTGTAATAGCAATTTTATTAAATGCCAATGCTTATCGCAAAATGAAGTCGGGAAGTGCCGGTACCTCCTCCAAGGGATTATTGCTATCGATAGTTGCAGGTGTGTTGATGGGTTTCTTTTACAAGTATGTGGCAGCAGCCATGTTCCCAAATTTTGATGTGCCGGTAGCCGGAAAGCTTAGTCCGTATACAGCGGTAGTATTCTTTTCTGTTGGCATTTTGCTTAGTAACTTTTTATTTAACACGCTGCTGATGCGCAAGCCGTTTGTAGGCGCACCAGTCACCTATGGTGACTATTTTAAAGGTGGTCTTAAAAATCATATAACCGGAATATTGGGCGGCGGCATTTGGTGTGTAGGCATGTCGTTTAGCATCATCGCTTCCGGCAAAGCTGGCCCGGCCATATCGTACGGGCTGGGGCAGGGCGCTACCGTAGTAGCCGCTATCTGGGGTATTTATATTTGGAAGGAATTCAAAACCGCTCCCAGAGGTACGTCAGCCATACTAAACGTTATGTTGTTGCTGTACGTAGTTGGGCTCGGGCTGATTATTGCAGCCCGTTAATAGTTTTTTTCGCCTTTGCAGGGTGTTCATCACCTGCAAATCTCCTCTCTTCCCGAACATGTGAGTTTAAAAAATTTTTATATTGACTGATGCAATTCAGCGAATATTTTACTGACTATTTTACTGCCATCATACTTGAGTGGAAGCATCTGCTAAAACAGGATAAATATAAATACATGGTTGTGTCAAGTTTAAAGTTTATAAGTCTCCAAAGACATAAATAAGTTCATCATCATAAAAAAAGAGGCGCCCGGTTTAAACAGGCGCCTCTTTTTTTTATGCAAAAAATTCAAAAAAGTAGTATCAATTAACTTCCAAAAATCTCGTTAAGTAAACCAGCCAGGTGTATGCCACCCTTCAATAATTGATCGTTTAAAGTGTGGAGATGCCTGAAATTGTAATCGTAGCTCAACCGCTGGTTGGGTTGCTTAATTTCCATTCTTAAAGTGTCGCTGATGACATACGAATCGTACAACCATTTTGAAATGGGTTGCTTTTGCCAGGTTGCCAATTGCACAGGTGTAACATGGTCGAGATAGGTTGAATATTCTGTATAGCTTAATTGCTGCGATTCTATCATATAGCTATCCCATACGCTGTGCTAATTGGCAGGTTGATTAAACCATTGAACCTTCAAATCATTTCCTCCCCTATCGCCTTTGGCACTTGCATGTAACGGCTGGTGTACATCCCCTGCAATGTGAATTAGCAAACGCAGGTAAAATAATTGTTTGGCTTTATCGAGCTTTTTATTTTTTAGCTGTTGCGACAAAAAGGTAAGTTTTGTAAAGGCATCTACCGCAGTATCTTCTTTTAAAAAACTTTGCATGGTGTTGTAATCAATACCTGAGTCGAAGTTTACATAATGCCAGGGATCCAGATATTTAAAATTGGAATCAGATTTTATAAAGTCTGCCCAGTTGGCTGACATGGCAACACCCTCATTTGCCAAAATGGATTTTATTGCCACCCTGGCTTTAGCGTTTAAATGATTATCGGCAATCTGGCCAACTATTCTGTGCCCTAACAAACCCCATCCAATCGACTGGAATGGCAGGTAAAAAAACAATCCCACCAATGCTATTTTGCAAAACCTCAACTTCATAATTTCAATTTTATATTTTCTATTAAGATGCAAATGAAGATTAAAAACTGCTGCCTGTGAATTAAATTTTGCTCTCAAAATACTTCCTCAAAAACTAAAACTATTTATTACTTCGGAAACTAAGAAGCTGTTTAAATATAATTTGAAACTTTGATTTTGAAACTGAAGATGCCATATTTACTACAGATAAAGTGCTCCGCCACGGCGGAGGAAGAACCTATAGAAAACTGCTGTCGGTATTATAAAATTTCATTTTTAGACAGCTTCTATGAAACCCGGTTAAAGTCGTATGATATTGCCAAAAAATATGGAGTTCATAAAAATCTTGCTGGTACCAAACCAAAAGGCTCTGAAATTTAAATCATCCACTATCGAAATTATTCTTCCCTTGCCCACCTGGTCTATATTAACAACAGCCGAATTTTTCATCAATTCCTTATTACCCCGGTAAATATAGCCGCTCTGTAATGGGTTATCGGTATACATAACCGGCGAATCGTAGGCACCGTTATTTTGATCCATAAACAAAGTGTTTGTTTTAAACACACTTACAGTCTGGGTAGTATAACCATAACACAATGGATGTGTAAGGTCGAGCCTTGCCTCAAATATTGAACCCGTCATTTCTTTTGCCCGTAATTCATCCATCCTTAAATAATAGGGTAAGGCAATTGCTGAGTCTTTCTTTTCAATATCTGCTTTAAACAACACTTTGGTAAGGCCGTTTGTGCTTAACCATTTTACAGCATCCTCCGTAGCAAGTAAGGTTCCTCCGTTGCTTACCCAATTGCGAAGTTTTTCCTGCCCTTGCCTGTCAAGGTTGTTATAGGGTCCCGAAGGCATGATCATTACATTATATCCTGAAGCATCAATGCCGTTAAAACGTTCTACATCAACAATAGTAACCGGCATGCTAAATCGCTGGTCTAACAAATGCCATATTTCGCCTAAATCGGTTGGGTTGGTGCCCGTACCGCCAAACATCATTATGCTTGGTTTTTTAACGGAAGAAAAGCTGTTGCTGCCTAAATCGATCCCTGCAACCGAAAGCCCGGATTGTAAACCATACACTTCTGCCCCGCTTAGTTTTACAGCCTCGTCTATTAACTTATATAATTCGGTGGCACCAACAGTTTGTTGCTTAACAGGTATCAATATGGCTCCATAAGTAAATTGTTTGTCTCCTTCTGCAGTATGACCCTGTAATTTTTGGGTAGCAACCTTTGTTACAATGCCCTTATTCTGCAAAGCATACAACAGTTTGGGAGCATAATAATCTTCCCATCCAAACACATAAGCGTAATTGTTTAAACCTCCAACAATTCTGCCTGCAGGTTTACTTACTGCTGTTACTGCATTGCCCTGGTAAGCTGCAGGCGCTGTGGTAATGGAAGCATTGTCAATATTGAAAGCCAGCGATAGAGTCCAGGCTGTGACATCATAAAACAAACTGTCTTTATAATCAAAGGTCTTTTCAAACATGGTTTTTATTACCTTAAACTGGGGCTGACTGGTGGGCACTATAAAGGCACTACCAGGACTAAATGTTTTGCCATCGGCCATAACTTTTTGCTTCAGCTCGTACACATTTATCTTGTGACGCTGCATTATATCAAGCATGTGCCAGGTTTTGCTTTTATCCGCTTCGTCACCAAAAACATAGGCTTTGGTAGTAAAAGCAGCGGCCTCTTTCATAACATCGGTATAAAAACCTCGCTGATAGTTTAATAGATCTTTCCGCATCATTCGGGCAGCTTCTAATGTTGACAGCGTAGTTGTAAACTGGTTACGAATGGTAAAAGGAAAAGTAAGCAAGCCGTTATCGGTTTCCTGTGCATGTCCCCGACTGCTTGCCTGCTCAAACAAAATACCGATACCTCCATTTATATCCGGGTAAGTAGATCCCTTGCCATAATAAAAGTCATCATAGCCCTCTTTGGTAAAATACAAGGAGCCTATACTATCCAAAAATTTAGAATGATAATTTGCAATGAGACCTGTTAGCTCCTGGTTGCGTTTAGGGGTATTGGGGTTGGCTCTTGCCGGTACACCGGGTTGAAAGAAAAACGTAGCATTTGAACCCTGCTCGTGATGGTCCGTAAAAATATTTGGTTTCCAGTTATGAAAAGCCGCCAACCTGTTCTGGCTTTCAACATGCTGAGCAGGCAACCAATCGCGGTTGAGATCAAAAAGGTAATGATTGAAACGACCTCCCGGCCATGCCTCGTTTAATTCGCGGCTGTTTGGGTCGGCAACCTGTGTATTGCTTTTGTTGCTGTTAGCCCAGGTTGCAAACCGGTTTAAACCATCAGGATTAAAAGAAGGATCTATAAGAATAACGGTGTTTTGGAGCAGATCATCAACCTGCGGGCCTATGGCTGCTGCAAGGTAATAAGCCGTAAGTAACGATGCATTTGAGCCACTGCTTTCGTTACCGTGAATGCTGAAACCCATCCAGACAACGACCGGCAGATCGTCAATCATTACAGAGGCTGACTGCGCCGGATCGCTCAATAACAAATGTTGTTTCCGTATTTCTTCTAATCGTTTTTGGTTTTGGGGCGAGGTAATTGCCAACAATAGCTGGGGTCTGCCTTCGTAAGAGTAACCCGTAACCTGCATGCTTACCCGGTCAGATGACGTGGCAACGGCTTTCATATAATTCACCAAACGGTCGTGGGTAACATGCCACTCACCTACTTCATGATTTATAATCGATTTTGGGGTTGGAATAGAGGGATCGTACGTTACATTTTTCGGTAGGTAATAGTCGAGATTTTGTCCAACAGCGTTACTACAAATGAATGCAAAAAGCATCATTCCTAAAAAATTTCTCATGCAGTATTTTGATTTGGGGGAAGTTATCTATGAATCGTGGAAAAAATTCAAATAGAAAGAATATGTCGGACAACCTGGGGTTATTCAGTGCTTTTTAGACATGTACTTTATAAAAAAATCGTTAGAGTTTAAAACTTCAAGCGACGAGTAGTAAAAGTCATGAACGTCTTCAGTTACGATGCACACGCAATTACTTTCCAATGCGGCATAATATTCAAGTCCGTCTTCAAAGTCGTTAACCTGGTTATTGTTAATTGCCTTAACCACCGAAGAAGCACTGGCTTCTGCTATAGAAATATTTTCAGCTAAAAGTTTAATCTTCTGTTTAGCCACCTGCGTTTTGTATTTCTTTTCACTAAAATAAAAAGCTATTGCCAGGCAAATAGGTGATGTATACACCTGGAAACCACCTTTGTTATGAAGGCTTAAAATCCGGCTGGAGTAAGTAAATTGTGGGTATTCCTTATTCAACACGGATACTAAAATGTTCGCATCTAAAAATATCTTCATTATTTTTTTGAAGCAAAGAATTCATCTTTTGAAGATTTGCGACTTCTTTTTTTAGTTTGATAAACAGCCTCTCCTTCGGCAACCTGCATAACCCAATCTGAAATTGGATAGTCTTCTAAGGAATGATAATTAGAATTAGTTATTTTTTGTAACAGAAATTCTATTAACCTCGATAAGCTAATGTTATTTTCCTCAGCATACCTTTTGGCTTTCTGAATTACACCTTCATCAAAACTTAAAGTGATTTTTGAGTCCATAATTTTCTTTTATACGACAAACTTACAAAATTTATACGTAAAAGTTAAAGTAAAAAATAAAAATTGCATTTTGTGATTGCAGTCAAAAGTTCATACACTTTGTTTAAAGCAAAAAGCTGCTCTCATTCTTGAGACAGCCTCTTTAAAAATTATTATTAGCTAATCAAAATGATACAGCAACACTTTTCGATTTTTTACTTTTTACTTTTAAATTTTTACTTTCTAACTATACATATCTTCTCTCATTCCTTTCACTCGTTCATCTTCAAGGAATTCGTCAAAGGTCATTAAACGGTCTATTATACCTTTTGGAGTCAACTCAATAATACGGTTTGCAACGGTTTGCATAAACGTATGATCGTGACTGCTTAGCAGTACAATCCCTTTAAAATTCGTACAGCTTTCGTTAAACGACTGTATGCTTTCCAGGTCGAGGTGATTGGTTGGCTGGTCTAAAATGATTCCATTGGGATTCTGAAGCATCATCCTGCTGATCATACATCTAACTTTTTCGCCCCCGCTCAACACTTTGGTTTTTTTAGCTATCTCATCCCCGGTAAACAACATCTTACCCAAGAATCCTCTTAAAAAGGGTTCGTCAACATCGTTAACGTAGCTGGGAACATATTGGCGTAACCAATCCATTAAATTCAAGTCGTTCTGAAAAAAATCATTGTTTTCCAAAGGAAGATAGGCAGTGGTAACAGTGGTGCCCCATTCAAATTTTCCTGTTTCAGCTTTTGATTCGTTGTTTATTACCTCGAAGAAACTGGTAACAGCAAGCGGGTCTTTGCTATAAAAAGCAATCTTATCGTTTTTACTTATGCTAAAAGAAACTCTGTCGAACAACTTACGGCCATCAACCGATTTACTTAAATTTTCAACATTTAAGATTTGGTTACCGACCTCTCTTTGTTGCTGAAAAATGATTCCCGGATATTTACGGTTGCTGGGCTCAATCTCTTCAATGGTCAATTTCTCCAAAGCTTTTTTACGCGATGTAGCTTGTTTACTTTTGCTGGCATTTGCACTAAATCGTGCAATAAAGTCTAGTAAGTCTTTTCTTTTATCCTCGTTCTTCTTGTTCTTATCGCCAATCTGACGTGCCATTAATTGGCTGCTCTCATACCAAAAAGTATAGTTACCGGTAAATATTTTAATTTTTGCTCTGTCCACATCGGCTACATGGGTACAAACTGTATCCAAAAAGTGACGGTCGTGGCTAACTACCAAAACTATGTTTTGATAATCGGCTAAAAAGTTCTCTAACCAGCCAATCGTTTCAATATCAAGTCCGTTGGTAGGTTCATCCAATAAAAGAATATCAGGATCGCCAAACAGTGCCTGGGCCAATAATACCCTTACTTTATAATTACCTGGTATGTCCTGCATTCTGCTACCGTGATATTGCTCGTTAACACCCAAACTGCTTAGTAAAGTACCAGCAGTACTTTCTGCTTCATAACCTCCCATTTCTCCAAATTCGCCTTCCAGTTCGCCTGCTCTCATTCCATCCTCCTCGGTAAAATCTTCTTTTGCATAAATCAATTCACGTTCATGCATAATTTTCCACATCTTGCTATGCCCCATCATAACCGTGTTCAAAACAGTTTGGTCCTCAAACTCAAACTGATTTTGTTTTAGAATGGCCAGCCTTTCGCCTGGTGTAATCTCAACTGTTCCTTTATTAGGTTCTATTTCGCCACTTAAAATTTTAAGAAAAGTTGATTTACCTGCACCGTTCGCACCTATAACACCATAACAATTCCCCTTTACAAAATTCAGGTTAACCTCATCAAACAAAACCCGCTTACCGTAGGCAAGCGTTACATTTTTTACACTGATCATTCCAATAAATAATTTAGGAGTTCAATTTTTATTTTGAGCCGCAAAAGTAAGAAAACCAAATCAATGGAAAGTGATAAGATGCAATGATTTAGTAATTGAAACAATCGAATGAAAGCGCACCTTGCCGTGCATTATTAATTAAAAAAGTCTCCCGGCTTTATGGATGTTTTCAGTCAGATGTAAACAGCAGTTGGTGGGGATATAACGTTGGCCATTAATATTTTCTAATCCTTTTTGAGTACGTCTGTTTCTGCCAATCCATTTTCTGCTTCGCTTTTCTTGAGCACCTCCTCTTTAATTTGTGTTTCAAGTTTTTCGCTTTTTAAATTAATTCGTAAACGCCCAAATATGCCCATGTAGATGTTGGCAATCCATACCAACGAAAATCCACCTATTAAATAACCCCGCCAATCGTTAAATACTAAATGATAATGAGTGATGATAAGAAAAAAAGCAGTAACATAATGACTGAAACAATATTCGCAGGTAAACAGGTAAAAAAATTTTCTCTTGAATAAGTTATCGCAGTTTTTACTTTTTTCCATACAATAATCTCTCGGTTCTCTAAATACTTCTTCGTGGGTTACCGTCCACGCAATACATGCTATAGGTAGTGCCAGCAAAAACAAAAGCACTATTTGTTCATTTATATTTTCAGTCATTTAATATTCTTTAAGATTGAGGTTATCAGCTTTAGATAATCAATTGAACAAAGCGAAAATTTTATGATCAGTCTACAACCCACAACATGCAATAGAAATGCCACTACACAATTTATGAAAGAGCAGCAATATCTGTCTGTTAAGGAAGATTTTCAATTGAAACATTGGAAGCCTGGTTTTTGAAATATTTTCTTAATGTTTATTTCTTTTTAACTGCTCCTAACCTTATTCTCATAGTTTTGCCAACATGCGCTGTATATGTTCAGGATTGCAGGCATTATTGTTTTTAGGAAGGACTTTATACACAGATTATGAAAATACAGTTTATTAAAAATATACAGTTTACAAAGCTTGTAAAAGCCGATAACAGGTTAAGAGAATTTAATTTTAGAAAAATTAATAGCAAGCAGGATGGATTATTTACTGTAGATGTAAGTGATGACAGAGGCAATCGTATTATTTTTAATATGGAAAAAAGCGATTCTCATTGGCATATTGTACCCGGCACTACATTGCCGGATTGGATTACTAAAAATGCAGCAATCTTTGAAGAATTGATTGAAGAAGAGTTAAAAAATATTTAATGCTCTCCTTAGTAAATCGCTACTACGTTTCTCTGAATACTGAATAGTACTGAGCAATTCTCATGTAAACGGGTTGGTAAATTGCAGTAGCTGGAATGTGTTGACGTTGAATTTTCCTTCATTATTTGAGTTCTTGTTGTACTTAAACCTGCAATTTTTTTGAATTTTATATAATGAAAGGAAAGAAGAAATTTTCTACAATACTCATTCTTGGGCTTCTCTCTTCTATCGGACCGCTTTCCATTGATATGTATTTGCCGGGGTTCCCCGACATCGCAAGAGATTTAAATACTACGGTTGGTCACATCTCACTCTCATTATCCAGTTTCTTTATTGGCATCTCTTTCGGGCAATTATTGTATGGTCCGTTACTGGATCGTTTTGGCCGCAAAAAGCCCTTGTACATAGGTTTGGTTATTTACCTGCTGGCTTCAATAGGTTGTGCCA
>JAJAYD010000086.1 GCA_026786345.1 Chitinophagaceae bacterium | reverse complement strand
TGGAGGGAAATGATCCATTGATTGCATACCCCGTTAACTAGTTTTTTACATCTTCAACTTTATCCCTTAGAGAGCTTCTATTTCTTAATAAACAGTTCGGTTGTCATTAGAAAACAATGGTTGAGAGCCAGCCTACACTGCTTCTATCCATCAATAAAAAGAGATTAGTATGTCATGCCTTTTGGACACGTCACATTACTCAAATCTTCATCATTCAATTTTGTAAATGTTGTCTAATTAGCTAACTTCGTTTGCGTGAAAGAAAACTTTAAAAGGAACATCTTTTTCTATAAACACTACTACCTTGATTTTCTGAACAAACAAAATTTGATTGTACAGAAGAAAATTAACTGGACAATTGAGTTGATAATGAACCTGGAAAGAATTCCTTCAAAGTATTTCAATCACATGGAAAATACTGATGGACTTTATGAAATCAGAGTTGAAGTAGGAAGTAACATCTCTAGAGTGTTTAGCTTCTTTGACGAGGGAAATTTAGTAATACTTTTAAATGGCTTTCAGAAAAAGTCGCAAAAGACACCGGGAAACGAAATTGAATTAGCTGAAAAATTAAAAAAGGAATATTTCAATGAGAAAGACAACCAATAAAAATCTGACTTCTTTCGAAGACCTGCTTGACGAGAAATACGGCAAGAAAGGAACAAAAAAGCGGGAGGAATATGAGCAGGGCTATGAAGCTTTTAAATTAGGAGTTTTGATACAAGAAATGCGGGAGAAAAGTAATTTGACACAGGAACAACTTGCTGCTAAGTGTGGGACAACTAAATCTTACATTTCGAGGATTGAGAACCATGCAAGTGACATAAGACTTTCAACTCTTATGAGAATTATTAGTGAAGGCTTCGGAGGAAGTTTACGTTTATCTGTGCAGCTTTGACTTTGGGGAGAGGTACGAACGCAGAACGTTGCTGTTAGCAATATCCGTCGGACTCTATCATCCATTTTCTATGATAAGTGCGTTGGGTAACATTATTAAAAATGGCAACGCATTTTCGTAGGTCAGTAGACCATTTAAGAAATCAATTACAATTAAACAAATCAATCGTCCAGTTACCAATATTTACTTATGTGATTAAATTATGGATTGGTTGAAAATATGCTTGCTTCTTTTACTAATACCCGTGGATGCAATTTTAGCTGAGCAATAATCAGTTCAGCAAAATCTTCGGGATGCATTACCCGTTCAGGATCGCCGGTTATAAGGTTGGCACTTTCGGCAAGCTCTGTTACAATGGTGCTGGGTGCCAGGGCTGTAACACGAATGTTATGTTTTCTAACTTCCTGCATCAGGCTTTCGCTTAAACCAAATACGCCAAATTTACTGGCACTGTAAGCACTGGTTCCTGCGGCACCTGATTTACAAGCAGTTGAGGATATATTAATGATGTCACCACTTTTGCGCTCAATCATTTGTGGCAATACGGCACGGGTGGCATAATACACACCAAACAGGTTGATGCGAACCTGGTTTTCCCAAACTTCAGGCTCCAGCTCCAAAAATTTTCCGAAGGTACCCGTACCTGCATTGTTGATCAATATGTCGATATTGCCCAGTTCGCCTGTAATTTTTGCAACTGCTGCATTCACGTCGACCATCTTACTAATATCCGCTGTTGCAAAAGCGGCCTTTCCACCTTTGGCAGTAATTTCATCCGCCAGGTTTTTCAAGTCCTGCTCTGTACGTGCCAACAGGCCTACATGAACACCTTCAGCGGCAAGGGCCAGCGCTACAGCTTTACCTATGCCCTTACCGGCGCCGGTAACCAGGGCTATTTTATTTTGTAATGATTGCATGGGTGATTAATTAAAAAGTAAAAATGAAAAAGTAAAAATAAGGGCCGCATAGGCAATTAGCTCATCATCACACTAATTGGGCTTCGGGTATTTTTGTGTGCTGGAGTTGAGCCAATAATTCGTACGACCGGATCCTCGCTTGGTGATCAAAAATGTTTGATACCACCATCAATTCATCCACTTGCGTTCTTTGTACAAATTCGTTGAGTTGCTGGCCTACCAATTCTTTACTGCCCACAAAATTGTATGTAAGCATTTGCATAACAGCCGCCCTTTCCGCATCATTCCAAAGTGCATTTAAATCCTTGGGAGGTGCACCTAACGGGTTAGATGCTCCCCTGATTACGTTTAAGAAGAATGCATATAAGGAGGTAGCCAGATGTTTGGCTTCTTCAGTAGTATCGGCAGCAACTACATTGACACCTGCCATAACATAAGGCTTTTGTAAAGTAGCCGAAGGTTTAAAATGATCTTTATAAACTTGTATTGCCGTATCTAAAAATGCAGGAGCAAAATGGCTGGCAAATGCATAAGGCAATCCTAACATACCTGCAAGCTGGGCTCCATAGGTGCTGGATCCCAAAATCCATATAGGTACATCCAGCCCTTTACCAGGTACTGCTTTTACTGAGCCCGGGTTTTCGTTGGTGAAATAATTCTGAAGTTCTACCACATTAGAAGGGAATTGCTCAACCGAATCGCTCATGCTACGACGTAAAGCCCGGCTGGTTTGCTGGTCAGTTCCCGGCGCTCTGCCAAGGCCAAGGTCGATCCTGTTTGGATATAACGTAGCAAGTGTGCCAAACTGTTCGGCAACTACTAATGGAGCATGGTTGGGCAGCATAATTCCGCCGGAGCCCACACGTATACTTTTAGTTTTACCCGCTATATGTCCAATTAAGACAACAGTAGCAGAACTGGCAACACCTTCCATGTTGTGGTGCTCTGACATCCAAAAACGGTTGTAGCCAAAGGCCTCGGCTTTTTGCGCCAGGTCAACACTGTTTTTAAAAGATTGACCCGGCGTACTGCCTGCATTTACCGGCACCAGATCTAATATAGATAACCTAATATTTTGCAGGTTTTTACCTCCCATTTAAAAAAAATTAATTTATGGATGGTGAGAAATGCAGTAACTCTTATTTCTGTAACAGTTGAATAAGTTCTTTGGCTGCTGCCCCGGATGATGCGGGGTTTTGGCCGGTAATCAACAGGCCATCTGTTATAACATACGATGCCCAATCTTCTTTTTTTGAATACAAACCACCCTTGTTCTTTAATTCATCTTCAAGCAAAAAGGGAACAACATCGGTTAATTGTACAGCCTCTTCTTCGGTATTGGTAAAGCCGGTTACTTTTTTACCCTTAACAAGAAAGTCTCCATTCTCGTCAACCACATTAAGCAACACCGATGGTGCATGACAAACGGCTGCTACAGGCTTGTGCGCTGTCCAAAAGTCTTGTAACAGGTTAATTGAACTTTCATCAGTTGTCAGATCCCACATGGGTCCGTGGCCTCCGGGATAAAAAACAGCATCGTAGTCATCAGCGCTTACCTCGCTCAACTTTTTGGTATTGGCCAAAAATTGTTGCAAATCTTTATCGGCATCAAATCTTTTGGTTGCTTCTGTTTGAGCAGATGGTTCGGCACTTTTTGGGTCTATGGGTGGCTGGCCTCCTTTGGGCGAGGCGAGTGTAAGGCTTGCACCTGCATCGTGCAGGGTATAATAAGGAGCGGCAAATTCTTCAATCCAGAAACCGGTTTTTTTACCGGTATTGCCTAACTCGCTATGCGAGGTTAAAACGATTAATACTTTCATAATTATTGGTTTGATTGGTATTTGATTGAACTTAATTGAATTTAATTTTTTGCATGTTTAATCTTCGTAGAAATTTCTGATATATTTTACCGAAACCCTCTCTGCGGGCGCAGCCGGGCAGGCTTATTACCTTATTATGATTGCCTTATCTGCAATAATTAATAAGGTTAAATCACTATTTCACAGCTTTTCTACTAAGGTTAAACAGCCGTTTTTTCTGATTGTAAAAATCGTATTCCACCAAGTTTACCGAAGAGCCATTTGATTGTACAATTTAAAAGACATACCACTACCTAGTTGAAACAGGGTAAAAAATAAGTAAGATTTTTTAGGGATTTAGGCTGATCAACAGTTGCCATTGATATCGCAGAAGCCGTCGTTATTCTCCATAACCAACTCTGGTTGCTCTTCTTCCCAAACCTTATTTAAAACCTGGGCAAAGGCCTCAGGCGACTGGGCGCCGCTGACCGCATATTTACCATTGAACACGTAAAAGGGAACACCCTGCACACCTACCTCAAGCGCTTCGTGCTGGTCGTTGATTACTTCAGCTTCAAATAAATTATCCTGCAACACCGTTCTGGCCTGCTCTTCATTTAAACCTACCTCGACTGATAATTGTGCCAATGTTTCGGTATCTGCAATGTCTTTCCCTTGAGTGTAATAAGCTTTAAAAATTCTTTCCTTCAGGCTGTTTTGGAGGCCATGTTGTTTGGCAAAATGCAACAAACGATGGGCATTAAGGGTATTGTTGATAATAGCTTTGTCAAAATCGTAATGAAGCCCTACCTCTTTTGCAATGGCCGACATTTGGTCGTTCATACGTTTACCATCGGCAGTAGTGCCCCCCTTTCTCCTACCCAAATATTCATGTACACTTAATCCTTCTTTATTATCCATTTCGGGGTCGAGCTGAAAACTTTTCCATTCAATGCTTACCTTATACTTTGCTGCAAAACCATCCAGCGCACTTTCAAAATTGCGTTTACCGATATAACAAAAAGGACACACGATATCACTCCATATTTCAACCTTCATACTTTCTCTTTATTTTATCAGGCTGCTTTTTTTACTGCTTTCGACTTTTGAGTTTTCAATACTTCCTCAATGGCTGCAGCAATATTTTTGTACGATGCCTCTCCTTCCACCCGCTTACCATTTATAAAAAAAGCAGGAATACTGGTCACACCCATTCTCATACCTTCTTTTAAAT
>JAJAYD010000085.1 GCA_026786345.1 Chitinophagaceae bacterium | reverse complement strand
GGACGACCAAAAAAATATGCTTTCATACGTATTGCTGGAATATTATTGAACATAGGCGCAAATATCTTTTTCCTTAGTTATTGTCCATGGGCTTTGCAAAAAAATCCACATAGCTGGGTGGGCTTGTTTTATCATACCGATGTTAACCCGGTGGTATACGTGGTGCTGGCCAATGTGTTTCAATCAGCTTTTACCTTATTGTTACTGGCAAACGAAATTGGTGCCATTAAACTGGAGTTTAATACCCGTTTGTGGAAAGAAATGATGATCTATTCGCTGCCATTGGTGGTAGCTGGCATGGGTGGAATGATTAACGAAACATTTGACCGCATCATGTTGCGCTGGTGGGTGCCCGGTACCATCACTTTTAAAGAAGAACAGGTGGGTGTTTATAATGCGTGCTATAAACTTTCTATTCTTGTAACCCTATTTATTCAGGCCTTCCGTATGGCGGCCGAGCCTTTCTTTTTTAAACAATCGCAGGGATTAAACCCGCAACGCACCTATGCCAGGGTTATGAAGTTTTTTGTGATTACTGTTACGCTTATGTTTTTGGTGGTAAGCTTGTTTATACCCATTTGGCGCTACTTTATTGCAGAAAAGCATTGGGAAGGTTTGGGCGTGGTTCCCATTCTATTATTAGCAAATATTTTTCTCGGCATTTATTACAACCTCAGCATTTGGTATAAGCTAGGCAACCGCACAATGGCGGGGGCCTACATTACTATTTTTGGCGCCTTCATCACCTTATTTATCAATTATCTATTTATACCCCGCTTTGGTTATATGGCCTGTGCCTGGGCAACCCTGCTTTGTTATGGCATAATGATGATTACCAGTTTTGTATGGGGTCAAAAGGAATATAGAATTCCCTACGCATGGAAAAAACTGCTGGCCTACATTGCCATTGTTGTCTTTATTTCCTATGTACACAAAGGCCTTATATTTTTATGGCCCAACATCGTATTTAATTTGTCTACGGGAGGCATACTATTATTAGCGTACACCTGGTTCATTATACAGGTAGAGAAAACCGAATTTCAAAAATTACCCTATGCAGGCAGGTTTATTAAATAAACTTTTGTTTGGTTTGTAAGTATAAAAAGGCTTTCCTCCTTGTAATATTTAAAGTGCATTCAGATCTAATGCTTTAATATGGGGCATAAAAAAAGGGCTGTGCAGCCCTTTTTTTATACCATTGACCTAAGTTCACATTATTTATTTTTTCTTTTTCTTCTTTTTCTTTTTATCATTGTCCTCCTCGTCATCATTTTCTTCTTCAATATCTTCCATTTCACTCAGCTCTTCCTCATCATAATCTTCAAGTATTAAGGCTTCGTATTCATCAATTGCCTCCTCTGTTAGTTCTTCCACGATTTCAAAAATGGTATCATCCTTCTTTTTCCAAAAAGATGAATCCGCTTCGCCAAATTCGTAAACCAATACACATTTTTCGGTAGCCATTGCCACCTGTACCAGTTTAATGCTGTCGTTCTCCGACATTTTTAAAAGGTAAAAATTGTCTACTTCTAAATCTTGAAATATTGCCATTTTGTTAATTTTTAATGATTGAAAATTTTTTTAGAATAAACGCCCAGACTACTCGTGAATAAAATTTTAAAAAGAGATAAGACCGGTATTTATTTTAGGTTGCGTAATGTATAGCAACGCCACAAAGGTAAGTTTTAGTTGTTTAAAAATAAAGCAACCAACATTATCATAACATGATGATGGGGTGCGTTCCAAATTCCTCCTGCTCTGAGCGCAACAAAAGCAGTATACACAAACCATTGCAAATAAATTAGTTGAAGATGGTGTATTTATAATTGTGGCATATTGATTTGTGTAAAGTACGTAAGATGGGCCGCCTTAGAAAGATACAGTACAAGTGAGTGACACAACCGGAGCTGCACAAGGTCACTTGTGCCGGCAACCAAAAATAGCGACAATCTGGAATGAACCCGGGTGCAACAGGCATGTTAATGAAAGGAGATGGAAAAAACCTAATTTTTTTCATAAAATAAAAAGCCGTTATGTATAGCCTACAGTTCTATTATTATAAACTTCCTATTTTTGGTTGATGAATATTAAGGATGATCTGCAAACCAGGTGGTGGTCTTTAGAAGCAACATTGTTAGACCAATTTGGAAAGAAACCCGATATGGAAGCCATCTTATTTTTGATTGGCATACAGGAAACCGGTTTTGTTGAACAAAAAATAAGTAAAGAGCAAAAACAGGATTTATGCATGTGGCTGTTTGCACTTTGTTAAGCCAAAGTGGTTATTACGAAGTGGAGCAGGTTGACGAAGATGGCTGGCCGCACTTTAAGCAATTAAAGGAAATACCCACATGGAGTCTTATGGAACAAGAGAATATTTTAAAAGATCATATATTACTCTATTTTGATACAAAGGAAATATAAGCTATGACAAAAGGTTTTTGCATCTGTCTGTTTTGTACGTTGGTTGGGTTTTATTCGATTGCACAAATAAAAAAAACATCGTTTGCTACCAAAACAAAGACAACTATTACTTTACCAGCCAACAAAAAAATTTTTGAAAAAACCAATGTAGCAATTGCCGCCTCAGAGCGCATGGTACAAATTGAAACAAAATACGGTACGATGGTGGCTAAGTTGTATAATGCAACACCTTTACACCGCGATAATTTTTTAAAGTTGGTAACCGATGGTTTTTACGATAGTTTGCTTTTTCATAGAATCATCAATCAATTTATGATACAAGGTGGCGACCCCGTAAGTAAGAATGCAAACGGAGAAATAATGTTAGGCAATGGCTCAGCACCTGGTGACCGGATTACGGCTGAAATGAATAAAACCTTTTACCACAAAAAGGGAGCTTTGGCTGCAGCCCGTGATAACAATACCCAAAAAGCCAGTAGCAATTGCCAGTTTTATATTGTTCAGGGCAAAATGCAAACAGATGAAGATCTTGCCAAGATGCAGAATTCAGGTGTACCTTATTCTGCAACACAAGCTGAAATTTATAAAAGAATAGGAGGCACACCGTTTTTGGATCAGAACTACACCGTTTTTGGCGAGGTGATCAGCGGGCTGGAAGTAATAGATAAAATTGCAAGTTTAGGCACAGGTGCAAACAACCGCCCTTTAGAAAATGTTACTATGAAAATCAAATTACTTAATTAACTGCCTTTCATATTTTTAATCAATATTTGTAAATAAAATAATAATTACATGAACTATCCCGATAATCTATACTATACGAAAGATCATGAGTGGGTAAAAATTGATGGCGAAGAAGCTACCGTAGGCATTACAGATTTTGCACAAGGCGAGTTGGGCGATATAGTTTATGTTGATATAGATACTGTAGGCAAAGACCTGGAGATTCAGGCTGTTTTTGGCTCGGTTGAAGCCGTGAAAACTGTTAGTGACCTTTTTTTACCAATTTCAGGAAAAATAACAGAGGTCAATCCATTATTAGCCAACCAACCCGAATTGGTTAACAGCGATCCTTATGGTGAAGGGTGGATGGTTAAAGTGTTGGTAGCAGACAAGGCAGAGATTGTTAAACTACTTTCAAAGGAAAATTACCAGGAATTGGTTGGGTAATAAAACCTTCAATTAAAATTTACCGTAAATAATTCTAATCCATTGGCCGTGAGGCTTAAATTCCACTTCCCCGCTAATTGAACCTAGTTACTACATACTCGGAAAGTGAGTTGGTATTGATGCTAAAGCAACGAGAGCAGAGTGCTTTCAGTTACTTGTACGATCATTATTCCGGAGCTCTTTACAGCATTATTTTAAATATTGTACCCGATAGAGATTTGGCAAGTGACGTATTGCAAGAAGTTTTTATTAAAATTTGGAAACAGATCGAAAGCTATGATAACATTAAAGGCAGGTTGTTTACCTGGATGTTGAACGTAGCAAGAAATGCAAGTATTGATGCAGTCAGAAGTAAAGGTTATCAGAAAAGCCAGCAAAACCGCGAACTGACGGAAAGCGTTTATTTCGCCGGGGGTAGCACTGAAACCAATACCGATAAAATAGGTTTGAAAAAGGTAGTTAATAGTTTAAAAGAAGAGTATAAAGTTTTGATTATTCTGTCGTATTTCGAAGGGTTTACCCAGGAAGAAATATCCAAAATGCTTGGAATACCCCTGGGCACTGTTAAAACAAGAATGAGAAGTGCCATATCACAATTAAAACAACTTATAAGGTAGTTAGTGGAATTACAAGTTTACATAGAGAGTGGAGTAATTGAGAGTTACGTTTTGGGTATTGCTGACCCGGAAGAAATTCTTGAGGTGGATCGAATGAAGGAACAATATCCTGAAGTGCAGCAGGCAATTGATGAATTTTCTATTGCAATAGAAGAGCAGGCATTCAAAAATGCAGTTGAACCACCGGAAGAAATTAAGCAGCAATTGTTGTCCTCTTTTCAGTTCCATCATCCTGCAAAATCTAACACTGAAACCCCATTGTTAGTTGCTTATAAGAGCACAGTAGATAATGAAACACCTAATATTTCTTCAATCCCGTCCATAACAAACTGGAAGTATTTGGCAGCAGCTTCTATTGTTTTATTTGTTGTGAGCGCTACAGCAAATTTGCTGCTTTACAATAGGTATACATCAACCAAAAGCCAATATGTTGCCTTAATTAATGAGCGCAATTCGCTGCAGGCAAACAACCAGGTTTACCAAACCAAACTAAGAGACTACCAATCTGCAACAGAAATGATGGCCGATCCTTCAGTTGCTATGGTACAGTTGAAGGATCCGGCTCACAAAAAAGATAACATGGCCACTGTTTTCTGGGATAAGAAAACTAAAGATGTTTACTTACTTACCAATAAGCTTCCTGCTCCAAATACAAACCAGCAATACCAATTATGGGCGCTGGTTGATGGCAAACCGGTTGATGCGGGTATGCTTGACCCACTATGTACCAGCTTATGTAAGATGAAGAATATTCCCTTGGCGCAAGCTTTCGCTATAACGCTCGAAAAGGTCGGTGGTAGTCCTGTACCCACCATGGATCAGCTATTTGTGATGGGAAATATTTGATTTTTTAACGTCTCCTCTTGTTATCGCAAAGCAATTTCCCACTTCAATTTTCGTTATTTGGTTATTGATTTCAACCCTAATGAAGCTCATCAGCTATTTTTTTGACATTTATAACAACCAAATAGAGATTGAGCACAAGGTGTTTAACCTGGTTTCGTTCACTTCTTCTTTAGTTTGTTTGTCAACTTTTATAGTGAATCTTGCATTACAATTAACGCCCTGGTTATCGGTTGTAAGTATTGTTTTAGGTATTTATTATTTTTGCGCCTATTACAATTCCCGTTTCAGGTTTACCTATAAAAAGAACCTCCTCCCTTTTTTGTCTATAACACTTCTTTCCTTTTTTCCTGCCTGGTTTTTAAACGGAGGCATAGAAAGCCCCATGATATTAATGTACATGTTTTTACTTGGGCTGGGCATTCTTCTATTGCCTAAAAAGTATTATGCAATTTTTATTGTATCGGTAATGGGGTCGTTGTTGCTGGCATTTTTTATTGAACGCATTCATCCATCCTGGGTTGTAAAATATCCAAACGAACATACAAAACATCTTGACAATTATATAACCGGTTTCTTTTCCGTTTTTCTGTTAGGTGCACTTATAACGTTGTTTAAAAATAGCTATGACATTGAACAGAAAGAATTGAATGAGAGAAAGAAACAACTGGAAATAAAGCAACAGGAAATATTAAAAGCAAAACAAGAAGCCGAAGAGGCCACTCAAGCCAAATCGAAGTTCCTGGCCAATATGAGTCACGAAATAAGAACACCTTTAAATGGCATTATCGGAACTACCGAATTGTTGCTTTCCGAAACACTTACCCCTGCCCAAAAAGAATATGTATTTACCATGCAGGCCTGTAGCGATCAATTGCTGAATAACATAAACGATATACTTGACATTTCTAAAATTGAGGCAAACAAGATGGTTGTAAATCGATACAGCTTTAATTTACCTGAGGCTGTTAGAGAAGTACTGATCATTATATCGCCAAGAATAAGGACGCTTAAAAAGAAAGTTGAGCTAAGCTTAAAAATGGACACTACAATGCCTGACTGGGTTAGTGGCGATGCGGTAAGGGTTAAACAGGTTTTATTAAACCTTATTAGTAATGCTATTAAGTTTACTGATGATGGCAGCATTGTAATAGAGGTAACCCCTTTACAAAAATCTGGCGAAGAGCAAATAATAAAGTTTACCGTAAGCGATACGGGCATTGGTATACATAAAGACAATATCAAAAAACTGTTTACCCCTTTCAGCCAGATTGATAATACTTCAACACGAAAATTTGAGGGCACAGGCCTGGGTCTGTCGATATGTAAAAAGCTTGTGCAATTAATGAATGGTAAAATTGAAGTTGAAAGCGAAGAAGGCATAGGATCAGTTTTTACAGTCACCCTTCCTTTTAAAAACGCACAACCACAACAAAACACACAATCTTTTTTTAATACAGGCGGTGGTTTAATTAAGAATGATCTTAAGATATTATTGGCAGAAGACAATGTTTTAAACCAGATGATCATTTCCCGGCTTTTTAAAAACATGGGCTATAACATTGATGTAGCAAATGACGGAAAGAAAGCGGTAGCTATGGCTTGCAAAACTAAATACGACTACATTTTCATGGATGTTCAAATGCCCGAAATGGATGGGCTACAGGCAACTCAATGTATACTCTCTTATTACAACGAAGAGCATCAACCAATAATTATTGCATTAACTGCAAATGCCCTTAAGGAAGATCAAGAGGCTTGTTTGAATGTGGGTATGAAAGACTTTTTGTTGAAGCCGGTTTTCTTTGAAACCCTTAAGGCTGTAATACACAAATGGACGTTTGCTACAACATAGTTACAGCCATACTTTAAATTTTACACCAAGCCAATTCCATTAGCTGCTCTTTACAACTTTATCCAGGCATTGGTTTCAACATAAAAGCAACTTAAATAAACTTTGTTACACTGTTTGTAATAATAAAACTTTTGGATTTTAAATATCAGTTCTTAAAACCATGAGTGCATGTGCCCCGTAGATAAAAGCACAAAAACAATCATAAAATCTGGTACTAAAATGAAAAAAATCCTTAAACCGCTGTCTATTTTATTTGTTTCAATTTCTTTATTCTCATCTGGAATAAATGCCCAGGAAAAAACTGTGATGGTTGGTGGCGCAGCTATGTACCCCAGCAAAAATATTGTTGAAAATGCAGTAAACAGTAAAGACCATACAACATTGGTGGCAGCAGTAAAAGCGGCAGGTCTTGTTGAAACTTTACAAAGTGCAGGTCCCTTTACAGTATTTGCCCCAACAAACGAAGCTTTTGCAAAATTACCAGCAGGTACTGTTGAAACCTTATTAAAAGAAGAAAATAAACCTGTGTTAACTGCGGTGCTTACTTACCATGTTATTCCTGGTAAAATCAACAGCACTACATTAATGAAAATGATTAAAAAGAACGGTGGAAAGTTTACGGCTAAAACTATACAAGGCGGAGAACTAACCTTTTCGATTAAAGGTAAAAACATAGTACTTCAGGATGAAAAAGGTGGGATGAGTATGGTAACTATTAAAGATGTTAATCAAAGCAATGGTATCATACACGTTATCGATACTGTTGTGTTGCCAAAAAGCTAAGTTTTAGTGGGGTTTTTCAGATGGAAGAGGGGCCAGGGGTGGCCCCTTTCTTTTTTTGGGTACATTGCAATACAACAAAGCATGTATGAAAAGAGCTTCATTTTATTTACCGGTAATCTTTTTCGCAATCTCATTTATTCTGTTGGTTTTACCGGGTAACGAACTTCCAAAATCAAAATTGTTTTTCAATGGCTTCGATAAGATTGTACACATCCTCCTATTTTCTGTCCTCACCTTTTTATTTTGTCGGCCGTTTAAATTAGCAAGTGCAAACAACGAAGTAAAAAGCAAATGGTTTGTAATAATTACATTGGGTGCAATTATTTATGGAGCATTGATGGAATTTGTGCAGCTTCATTTCGTACCATTTCGATCGTTTGAGTTGGGAGATATCTTAGCTGACACTTTGGGTGCACTGTCGGCTTTTATTTATAGCCGAAAAACTTTTTTAGAAAACAAGATAAAAAAAGTAGGCCCCGATAGAAATCGG
>JAJAYD010000084.1 GCA_026786345.1 Chitinophagaceae bacterium | reverse complement strand
TTACTAAAGGGCGCGAGTAAACGAGTATTATATTGCTGATCCAGTTACACGAAAAATGCAACTGTACTCATTGAATGATGGAAGCTATCAATTAATGTACGACGAAACAGGAATTTTTAAATCCACCTTGCTCAACCTGGAATTCGTGTTTTAAACTAACTTTGAGTTTTTACGAAGGCAGGGAATTCATTGCTTGTCCTGACCGGTAAAGATGCCGTTGAAAATATTTTGTTGAAGTGAAAAATAAAGGGTGAACATCGAATGGTGAGCCCGAATAACTGCTGATGCGTGCACACCGCCGATGTTGCATTGTCCAGTCCTGCTTTTACAAATACTTTTATTGTATGCTGTGTATATCAGTGTGTATAGAATATATTAGTTAATAGTTTTTCTACTCCTTACTCTCCACTTTTCAAATAAATATGGAAGCAGTCCTTTACCTCCAAACTTGGTTCTTATAAATTTAAAAACAAAAAAGTCTAAAGCAATAAAAACAGCTATCATTAAAATCCCTAGAAAAGTATTTGTGTTCATACAATTTATTTAAAAGATACTTCTATTTAAAATGGTTTATGCACCGGAAAACTGCAAATGAAAAAGTTAGTTAGTTATAATTGCAGATTTACTAAAAATTAATTGTCAACCGGCAAAAGAGCTAAAAACAAAAAGTGTTGTGTCCACCAATAGCGGTGCAGGAAATTAAAATTGCTCACACAGATTTTGTCAATCAAGAATTGCTAAGTTAAAAAAAATCATTGATACCATTTTTTGTTTATTCGTTGCGTTGCTGTTGGTTTAAGTCTAACCCAATTGATGTAATAACATTTTGTATTAATGCATTGAATTGAAAACCGGCATACGTATTTCACAAAACCGGGATATTGTTGTCATTTCGTTATTCAAAAATATGAGACCAGGATTTTTACCTTTTTAGCCAACCAGCCTTTATATTTTTCACCCGCCCATTCTGCAACAAATATTGAGCTGATAGTTTTTTGTAACTTTAATAAAATTGTGAAAATGGAAGTTCTGGAACAAATACCTAAAACGGCTTTAGATGTTTTCAGGCTGCTGCCAGAGGGAACATTGTGCGAAGTAATCGATAACATTTTATATATGTCTCCGGCACCAAAATATACGCACCAAAGGCTAATTGGACTTTTATTTAAACAGATCGATGCCTTTATTACAGGCCACAAATTAGGGTAAGTCTTTTTCGCTCCCGTTGATGTTTATTTTGAGGATTTAGCCGCTGCTGTGCAGAAAGACCTTCTGTATGTTGCTAATGAAAACAGGGGTATCATGCACCTGGACGGTTACCTATACGGCGCACCCGATATTGTTATAGAAGTACTTTCTTCAGATAGAAAGAGAGACCTTGTTTTAAAGAAGGGTCTTGACGAAAGGGCGGGAGTAAAGGAGTATTTTATTGCTGATTCTGTAACACGAAAAATACAACTGTACTCATTGAACGGTGGAAGCTATAAATTAGTGTACGACGAAACAGGGCTTTTTAAATCCACCTTGCTCAACCTGGAATTTGTTTTTTAGATCAGTCGTGAAATTGTTTGCATATCATTTCCAATTAATACAACACCGGGCTTTTTGCCTTTTTCAAAACTCCCGAGTTGGTCCTCCATTTGCAAAGCCCTAGCCCCATTTATAGTTGCCCATTTCAATAAGTTTTCCTTAGAAATTTGCGGAAAGTTTTGTCGGATCAAATTCATTTCCGAAAGAATATTCAGCCCGTGATTGCTGGCCAGGCTATCGGTACCAAAAACCATTTGGCTGTCATTAGCTACAAGGCTCATCATATCCGGCAGTTTGTTTTCGATATACAAATTGGCATGGGGGCACAAACACCAGTACAATTGTTGGTTATTTAGTTTAGCCTGTTCATTAGCAAAGTTTACATCTGCTGTAGTGGTAAAAGTGTTGTGCACCAATAAGACATTTAAAGCCTGGCGTAATTGATTGAAATACGAGGCAAGACTTGTTTTTCCCGTCGCTGAAAAGTGGGTGTTATCAATTTTCATCAACTCGTACATTCTTACAAAATCTCCGGTGCCCCGGCTAAAAAATTCATCTTCAAAAGCAGTTTCCTGGTTGTGTATGCTGGCTACTTTGTTTTTAAAGTAAGGTACAATTTCGTTCCATAAATTTTTAGAAACCGAATAGGGGGCATGCGGAACAATAGAAGTATGATTGGTAATTTTTAAAAACTCGTCGTAAAAACGCTTACTCCGTTTAAAGCGGTCAATTGCAATGCCGGGTAACCAACCACTTGCTTCAACAAAATTGTAATAGGGTAGGTTGCGTTTTAATTTTTGGTTTATTGTTAGGGTGTTATTGCAAATATCCCCAACGGCAACAATTCCATTTTTTATCATTTCCGCTTCTGCCTTATCTATTGCCGTAAAAATTTCTGCCTCAGCAAAATGCCGTTGCGTTACCACCTTGTATACAAAATCTATAAGGCCGGTTTTTTCGGGTATCAGGCCTTTCATATGGCTTAGTTCCAAATGGCAATGACAATTTATTAAGCCAGGGCTTATAATTCCTTCCAATGCTACAACATCTTCCCCGGCTTCTTGTACATCAATAATTTCTTGTACCCATCCGGTAGAGTCTGTCATTAAAACATGGTTGCTTTCCAACAGCTCAAAACCGTTGAATAAATGGTCAGCCCTAAATTTTTTGTATTCCATTATTGTGCTAAGTAAGAAAAAGGCAAAGGTTATACAATGACATGGAAAGGCTTAACTTTACTGCCATTATTTTTTTAAGGTTCTGCTATGGTTATGCAGGCTTTTCATAAAGGATAATCAATTAAAAAAAGTAATCTGTGATTGATAAATTGGAAGCCATTAAAGGCCGTTTTGAACAGGTAGGTGTTGCCCTGACCAATCCTGAAATTATAAGTAAACAAAAAGAGTTTCAGCAGTTAAGTAAGGAGTATAGAAGTCTTGAAAAAATTGTACATCCTTTTGAAGCATACAAAAAGGTATTAAACGACTATGATTTTAGTAAAGAGGCTTTAAACAGCAATGATGAAGATTTACGTGAGTTGGCAAAAATGGAAATGCCGGAGTTAGAAGAAAAAAAAGATCTTCTTGAAAGACAACTGACAAAGCTACTTATACCAAAAGATCCCCAGGATGATAAAAATGCCATATTGGAATTAAGAGCAGGCACAGGTGGCGACGAAGCCAGTTTGTTTGTTGGCAATCTTTTAAATATGTATTTGCGCTATTGTAGTAAACGTGGGTGGAAAACTGCCATAGTTAGTGAAAGTGAAGGAACCGTAGGTGGATACAAGGAAGTTTTGGTTGAAGTGCAGGGTGAAGATGTTTATGGTACGTTGAAATTTGAAAGTGGTGTGCACCGGGTACAACGTGTACCCAACACCGAAACCCAGGGTAGGGTGCACACATCAGCCGCTACCGTTGCAGTTATGCCAGAGGCAGAAGAAATAGATTTTGAATTGAACCCGGCGGATGTAAAAATGGAAACAGCCCGAAGCGGTGGTGCAGGTGGACAGAACGTAAACAAAGTAGAAACCAAGGTTTTGCTAACACACATACCCACAGGTACGGTTGTTGTCTGCCAAACAGAGCGTAGCCAGTTGGGCAACCGCGAAAAGGCTATGACGATGTTACGTTCCCGTTTGTATGAGGAACAGGTGAGAAAGCAGGAAGATGAAATAAGCAGGCACAGAAAAACATTGGTGAGCACAGGCGACAGGAGTGCGAAGATTAGAACCTATAACTGGCCCCAGGGCCGCGTAACAGATCATCGTATTGGCTTAACCTCGTATAACCTGGATGCAGTTATTAATGGGGAGATAGATGAATTTGTAGAACAATTACAAATGGCTGAAAACGCTGAAAAGATGACCAGCCAGACTAACTAATATTCAATTGAACATTCCTTTCAGTTGTAATAAAGAATTGCTATTGTAAACTTTTTATTAACCTTTAAAAATTTATTTATGTTAGAACAACTAAAGTCACTGGTACAAGAGTATGCCGGCGATGCCATCATTACCAATCCTGCTATTCCAAACGAAAAAAATGATGAAGCAGTGGGACTTGCTTCCCATTCTATTCTGGATGGTTTAAAAAATGCCATTTCAAATGGTGGGGTAGAAGAAGTTACAAATATTTTTAATGGTGGAGAGCAACAGGTGGCGCAGGCAGCCGTTACTCAAAATATCAAGGGTAATTTTGTAGAAAAACTCATTAGTAAGTTAGGACTGGATCCTGCGAAAGCCTCGCAAATTGCAAGTTCTCTGATCCCTATGGTGATGGCAAAGTTTGTACATAAAACAAACGATCCAAACGATAAAAGTTTTGATCTTTCCAGTATACTGGGTGGCCTAACCGGTGGTAATATGGGCGACATGCTGGGGAAACTTACAGGTGGCAATAATGATAAAGGGGAAGGTGGTGGCTTAATGGATAAAGTGAAAGGGTTGTTTAATTAACGTCTGGTGCACAATTTTAATACTCATATTTTAAATACGGCAAAGCTTAAAAGCAGCATATTTTGGTGTGCAGGCATCTTATACACGACGGTTAAACAAAAACTTGATTTTCTATGAGAATATTGTGGGTTGTTGTTTGTGTTGTTTTAATCTTTCCGTTTTGTGTACAAGCGCAACGTGGCTGGCATGCCGGTTTAAAAGGGGGTATCAGTGTTCCTAAGCTGCGTGCTCCATCAAGTTCTACCAATTCTTACAGCGATGGATTTCAAACGGTGGTTGGTCCACAGGCAGGACTAATTGCCGAGTATCGTTTCAACTCTTTATTTTCCCTTCAAAGTGAATTTAATTACTCTACCCAGGGCGGTGAAAAAAACGGTGACCAACGAATAAGAACCACCGATTTTAAGGCATACATACCGGTGGGTGTAAATCTGCCTCAATATCTGTATGGCAACTTTAATAATAAAATTTCGTTGGTATATCTTGAACTTCCTTTGATGGCAAAATTTAGTTTTCCACTCTCCAATAAATACCGTTTGGCAGTTTACGGCGGCCCTTATGCCGGTTATCTTATTAAAGCCGAAGGTGAAGCCAGCGGTAAGAGCAAAATTTATACAGATCCACAAAAAACAACAGAGCTAAAATACAATGGCTTTGCTTTGGGTGAGGTTGACTTTACCCGGAAGGAAGATATCATTGACCAATTATCTAAAAACAATTTTGGCCTCCAGGGTGGTACTTCTATTGAATATGCTACAGGCAGAATCAATTACTTTTTTGCTGTTGGCGGTAACTATGGATTTAAGCGACTTCAAAAAGACCCCAATTTTGGTAACAATAAAACAGGGGGTCTAGCCATAAGCCTTGGTCTTACCACAAAATTATAGTTCATTTTTTATTTTAAGTCTTTTGCGTTTAATTAAGTTTATCCACCGCCAGGTGCGATTATAACGGTCCCCAAATATTTGCTTTATAGAAGTGTTTCATCCCCAATATCAATTTTGGCTTTGTTATTGCTAATGTCTGAAAGGTGGGCATTTTAAACATTTTAAGTTTAAAAATCATTAACAATCCGCGTTTTTTGGTTGGCATCGATTTTGTATAAGTATAATAGGATTACAATAAAAAGTAGTCAAATTTTCTCATAAGCAGTTAGTTTTGGTTCCGGCCCCTATTTCTATCGGGGCCTACTTTTTTTATCTTGTTTTCTAAAAAAGTTTTTCGGCTATAAATAAAAGCCGACAGTGCACCCAAAGTGTCAGCTAAGATATCTCCCAACTCA
>JAJAYD010000083.1 GCA_026786345.1 Chitinophagaceae bacterium | reverse complement strand
CCTGATTGGCGAGCGCGAAACGGTTCAGAAGACCATCGATGCCGTTCCTCTCGCGAACGTGACGGAGTATGCCGCCGAAGACGCCGACATAGCTCTGCGCCTTGCGCGCCTTCTGGCTCCGATGTTGGAGGAGCAGCGCCTGACAGTTTTTATATCGATAAAAGCGTACACAAAAACAAGTTGTTTATATATGATCGCCGCCACGAGAACAATATTTTTAACCGGGCAGGAAGAGCACGTTTACGACTTTCCAATGACAGTAACGTACATGATTTCGATAGAAAAAGTTTTGTTTATAATCAACGCAGAAAAACCGGCTCTGCCTTTTTTAACCAGGACCAGGGGTTTTTATTAAGGGCCGGATATATTATAGAAACGCAGGGTTTTCGAAAAAAGCCCTATGCTTCAAAACACCTCTTTTATATCTACTATGCTACGTTGTGGAAGTCCATCATGTTTACTTATAATGGCAGCTTTAAGAAAGCGCTAGGCAACAACGATCTAAGTGTTGATTTTATAAGCCGTGGTCCATTTAACGTAGATAATTTTTATGGAACAGGTAATGAAAGCATCTTAAAGGACCGAAAAGAAGAAACAAGGAAATTTTTTCAAAATCACTACGATTTGGTAAGAGCAGAAGTACGATTGCAAAGGGAATTATCGCCTGTAGTAAAGTTTAGTGTTGGTCCTGCGGTAGAGTTTTATACCAGTGCTTCGTCGGATAATGCAGGCAAATTTCTTACTACCTACAATGCCAGTTACCCCGCTGAACGGGTGTTTAGCGACCAGTTTTTTACAGGAGCTGTAGCCGGAATTGACATCAACACAAAAGAGCGAAGTTTAATGCCTTACAGGGGCATTCAATGGAAAACAGACCTTCGCTCTATGCAGCAACTAAACGGTTTTAAGAACTGGTATATGAATATCTTTTCTTCGTTCGATTTTTATATACCAATAAAAAATTCAGATATAGTTATTGCAAACCGCGTGGCAGGCGGAACAACTTTTGGGTACCCTGCATTTTACCAGCAACACCGGTTGGGGGGGCCACTTAATTTAAGAGGCTACACTGTTAACCGCTTCACAGGCAAGTCAGTCTTTTACAATAATGTTGAACTGCGTATAAAACTCTTCGACTTTACTTCGTATATATCGCCAGGTTCCTTTGGCCTGATTGGTTTTAATGATGTGGGCCGGGTATGGATACCTAAAGAAAAATCCTCCACCTGGCACTCAGGCACAGGTGGTGGCATTTATATTATTCCTGCCGACCTTGTTGTAATACAGGGATTGGTTGGATTTTCAAAGGAAGGCACTTATCCTTATTTTTCTATTGGGTTTAGGTTTTAAACCGGTAGAATTCGGAACAAATCAAAATAGCCCGGTTAACTTGTTTAGTTACATTATTGGTTTAAACTCCTGATCATGTTCTCCGGGTATCTTGGACCCGCTACTGCTCCTCTGGGAGCAATGGCTTCAATCCCATTCATTTCTTCATTGCTCAACACAACGTCAACAGCCGCTGCATTCTCTTCCAGGTATTTAATACGTTTAGTGCCGGGGATAGGAAAAATGTGATTACCCTTTGCCATAACCCAAGCAAGGGCAAGTTGAGAAGTTGTGCAGTTTTTTCGTTCAGCAAGCGCTTTAACTTTTTGTACCAATTGTAAATTCTTTTCAAAGTTTTCGCCCTGGAAACGGGGGGCATGTCTGCGGTAATCGTCTGCCTCAAAATCTTCATATTTTTTTATCTGGCCCGATAAAAAGCCCCTGCCCAAAGGACTATAAGCAACAAATGCTATCCCCAGTTCTTTGCAGGTATCCAACAATTCATCTTCCGGTTCGCGGCTCCATAAAGAATATTCTGTTTGCAAAGCTGTTATGGGATGAACCGCATGTGCCTTACGCAAAGTAGCAGCACTCACTTCACTCAACCCAATAGCTCTAATTTTCCCCTGTTGTACCAGTTCGCCCATTGCACCAACGGTCTCCTCAATGGTAGTGTCAGGGTCTTTGCGGTGCAGATAATACAGGTCTATTTCGTTAACACCGAGGCGCTTTAAGCTGCCTTCCACCGACGATTGAACATAGGCGGGCTTGCCATTGAAGCCTCTTTTTATGGGATCAGAAGGATCGCGTACAATGCCAAACTTGGTTGCCAACAGCACTTTGTCCCTTCTGTCTTTTATAGCCTTGCCTACCAATTCTTCATTGGTATAAGGCCCATACATATCAGCCGTGTCCAAAAATGTAATGCCCAGTTCAATAGCCCTGTGTATTACCTGTATTGATTCTGCATCGTTGCGGGAGCCATAAAAATCGCTCATACCCATACAACCCAGGCCGAGTTGCGATGCTTGCAGTCCCTGGCTGCCCAAAGGTTTAACTTTCATAAATATTATTTTTCTAAAGGTAAATGTTCACTTAAAAACTATGCTACTCAAAGTTTGGTCAAGTGTTTTGATTTAAACATTCCTCAACAAACGTTGTTGCTAATCATTACCCTGCCGCATTGTCACAGCAAAGTAGTTTTTGGCTAAATAAACATTGGTGGATAAGTCAAAAAATCATTTTGTAACAATTGGATGTAAATTTGCTCTCTCTCAAACATTATTAGAAATACCATTTACAATCATTAAAAACATAATCATGGCTTTAGAATTAACAGACACAAACTTTCAATCTACGGTGATTGAAAGTGATAAACTTACATTAGTAGATTTTTGGGCAGAATGGTGTGGACCCTGCCGTGCAATAGGTCCCGTGGTTGAAGAATTAGCAAAGGAATATGATGGCAAGGTAAACGTTGGAAAAGTAAACGTGGATCAAAATCCAAACCTGAGCGTAAACTATGGTATCACTTCAATTCCAGCTATTTTATTTATTAAAGGTGGACAGGTGGTTGACAAGCAAATTGGCGCAGTTCCAAAATCAGTCCTCGACAAAAAAATACAGGCACACTTATAAGTTTAAAAAGTCTATATGTTAGAAGCTCCGTTTTACGGGGCTTTTTTTTGCGCAAGTTTTTAATCATAGCGCATAGGGGCCAATCATTATTAACAGCCTATTTGCTAAAGCAAATTTGAACATTAACTTAGGGGTATGGCGCAGAAATACGAACCCTCCAGCAATGAAAACTCTTCATTTGCTGACCAATCATTTGATGATTCGTCCTTCAAAAATAACAACGATTTACACCCATTGGGTATTAGGCTTAGTTATTCGGTTGATACAGCCAGTAAAAACCTGGCCCCAAATGCTACTTATCCCGCCTGGGTATTTGCTTACGAAATATTAAAAAGCCATAGCGACTACGTAACTACGTTGTATGCACAAATATTTAACCCTATTAAAAAAAACTGGGAAATATTTGTAAAAGAGACCAACAATGTGCAGAAAGCAAGCGAAGCAAAAGCACTGTCGGCTGCTGATTGGTTACTGCTGGTGAAATCTATACTCAATACCAACGTGGTGAAAGAATTGCACGGACGGGTTACTATTATTGCCCTGAGCCTTTTAGATGAAGAGCTTTTTAGCCTTCTTAATAAAGAAAACTACCTGCAAAAATTATCGGAAGAGGTGAAGGAGAAAATGACGGACGTTTTTATACCCGATGCTTACAAGGTTTTTAAACGAAAAGTATTGAAGGAAAAAGAGGCTACAGACAGTGTATCTAACAAAACAGATAACCCATTAAATATAAAAGATCAGGATAAATTAGATCGATATGCCTTTGCCGAATTTATAGTAGAGTTACTCAACAAAATTAATGACCAATATTGTGCTTACACACTTCACCTGTATGCACCTTGGGGCGCTGGAAAAACCAGCACGCTCAATTTTATGAAACAGATAATGAAGAAAGGCGGAGAAGAAGATGTAACCTGGCATATTGTGGATTTTAATGCCTGGCAAAACCAGCACCTTGAATACCCCTGGTGGAATATGATGGACAGTATTTATAAACAGGTTTGGAAAAGACTACTTAAAAGCCCTCTTAAGTTTATCAACGAATTTCGCTGGAGATTAAACTCGCAAAAGCTTAACTACTTTTTTGCCTTGTCTGTAATAATGTGGATCATATTTTCTTTAATTGTACCAGTATTAAAAAATTAGGAAAATGTAGTAAACGATATGGGCGCTTTATTTGAAAAATTGGAAAAAACGGTTGGTGGTATTTTGGCTATTTGGGCACTGGTACTGGGCATTGGTAAATTTATTGCCGGTGGGCAAACCAGGAGTGCCGAACTATACCTGGCTTCTAAAAAAGACCCCATGAATTCATTTCAAAAAAGATTTAAAAATATTATTGAAGGTATAAAACCTGGCCGCGTAGCAGTATTTATCGATGATCTTGACCGCTGTAAAAGTTCGTATGTTATTTCGTTGCTCGAAAGCCTGCAAACCCTGTTTAATTACCAAAATGTATTTTTTATTATAGCAGCCGATAAAAAATGGATAAATGCCTGTTACGAGGTGGAGTACCAATCAATAAAATCGTACATAGGCACTACCGGAAAACCAATAGGCAATTTGTTTATAGAAAAAATGTTTCAACAATCCATTGCGCTACCTGGGGTACACAAAGAAATGAAAGAAAAATTATGGGATAGCCTGCTATCTGTTGATAAGCAGGAAATTACAGAAACAGATGAGAGTATAGTGAAGGAAATGCAAAATGCAGGTAGCTTGCAAGAGACAGAAGAAATTATTGCAAGATCAAAAGAGGGAAGTTTTGCAACCGAGCATGCGGTTCGTTTACAAGCAATAAAAAAGATAACCAAAAAGCAAAACCTGGAAGAAACCGAACATTTGCTAAAGCCTTATGCAAATTTGTTAGACCTTAACCCCCGTAGCATGAAGAGACTTATAAATAATTATAGCGCTATCAAGGCTTCCTCAATTATTTCGCATATTGATATACC
This sequence comes from Chitinophagaceae bacterium, assembly GCA_026786345.1. Taxonomy (GTDB): domain Bacteria; phylum Bacteroidota; class Bacteroidia; order Chitinophagales; family Chitinophagaceae; genus Segetibacter. Next base: position 8,204 of record JAJAYD010000083.1, on the reverse strand, counting down.
CACACACCAAACCGTATTATGGGCCATTTTAACCATGCGGTGGCCAATAGTGGCAGAGTATATTTTGGAACATGCAGCCCTGAGCAAAGGTTCAATTAATATAAAGAATGGAAACCTTCCTGCCGAAATCAATCACCTATTTAAGGACGAAGAATTGATAAATCTTTTAAATGGAGGGGGCCATAAAGATGGCCCCCTTGTAGCCAACACTGTAATTCAATGCAGGCAGTTGTTTATTTAATAACTTTTTTAATTAACTCTATTGAATCAATTATCAGTTTTACTTTTCTACCGGCTCCTTTGCTTCGTTCCTAAATACAACCAATCCATCAAACACATCCACTAAAACCGGTTTAGATTTATCAATATCGCCTGCTAAAATCCGCTTGCTCAACGTATTAATGATCTCTTTTTGAATGAGCCTTTTTAATGGCCTTGCGCCAAACTGCGGATCGTAACCGTTCTCTGCTAAAAACTCCAGTACATAGTCGCTAAACTGCAAATCAATACCACTTTGGCTCAGCAGATTCTTCAATCCTTCCAACTGTATTTTTATGATACCTTTTATTTCCTTCCTCATCAACGGGTGAAACATAATCACTTCATCAATCCTGTTTAAGAACTCGGGACGGATGGTTTGCCTTAACAAAGACATCACATCGTTCTTTGCAGTTTCCTCTACCTGCTCCAGGTTGTCTTCGTTTAAATTTTCAAAAGCAGCCTGTATTAAATGACTACCAATGTTGCTGGTCATAATAATGATGGTATTTTTAAAGTTGACAACCCTGCCCTTATTGTCGGTCAACCGGCCATCGTCCAATACCTGTAACAGCACGTTAAATACGTCCGGGTGTGCTTTTTCAATCTCGTCGAGCAACACCACGCTGTATGGTTTGCGGCGTACGGCCTCGGTAAGCTGGCCACCTTCATCGTAACCAATATAGCCAGGAGGGGCACCAATTAAACGGCTGACCGTATGCTTTTCCTGGTATTCACTCATGTCAATTCTTGTCATCATACCTTCATTATCAAACAGGTAGTCGGCCAATGCTTTTGCAAGCTCTGTTTTACCTACACCTGTTGTACCTAAGAAGATAAAGGAACCAATCGGCTTCTTCGGATCCTGCAAGCCTGCCCTGCTTCTTCTAATGGCGTCGGCTACTGCTTCAATAGCTTCATTCTGCCCCACTACTCTTTTATGCAGTTCGTCTTCCAGCTTCAATAATTTTTCACGTTCACTCTGCACCATTTTACTTACCGGAATACCTGTTGCTCTGGCAACATTATCTGCAATGTCATCTGCATCCACTTCTTCTTTTACCAAACGTTTGTTTTCACTTATCAGATTTAGCTTAGCCTTCAGTTCAATTATAATCTGTTCCTGTTCTTTCATTTTACCATAGCGTATTTCGGCTACCAATCCATACTCACCATTTCGTTCAGCCTGCTCTGCCTGTAACTTTAACTGCTCTATTTCGCCTTTAGCACTCTGTATTTTTTCTACCATTTCTTTCTCCTGCTGCCACTTTGCTTTAAGGGTATCGCGTTGTACACTCAGGTTGCTAATGTCAATGCCCAATAGCTTTAGCTTCTCCTCATCTTTTTCTCTTTTTATAGCTTCTCTTTCAATTTCAAGTTGGCGTATTCTGCGTACCAGCTCATCCAGCTCTTCGGGCATGCTGTTCATTTCCAAACGAAGTTTGGCCGCACTTTCGTCAATAAGGTCAATGGCTTTGTCGGGCAAAAACCGGTCAGTCATGTACCGGTTTGATAATTCTACCGCAGCAATAATAGCTTCGTCTTTAATACGAACATGATGGTGGGTTTCGTAACGATCTTTCAACCCTCGTAATATTGAAATTGCATCCTCCACGTTGGGCTCATCAATCAAAACTCTTTGAAACCTGCGTTCGAGCGCCTTATCCTTTTCAAAAAATTTCTGGTACTCGGCAAGAGTTGTTGCACCGATGGCTCTTAATTCGCCACGAGCCAATGCAGGCTTTAAAATATTTGCCGCATCCATAGCTCCTTCTCCACCGCCGGCGCCCACCAGGGTATGTATCTCATCAATAAATAAAATAATTTCGCCATCGCTGTCGCCTACTTCTTTTACTACCGATTTCAATCGTTCTTCGAACTCGCCTTTGTATTTGGCACCGGCAATTAACTGGCCCATATCCAACGCAAAAATTATTTTGCTCTTTAAGTTCTCCGGTACATCTCCATTTACAATTCTATGGGCAAGTCCCTCTGCTATTGCGGTTTTACCCACACCAGGCTCACCAACCAAAATGGGATTATTTTTACTGCGCCGCGTAAGAATATGCAAGGTTCGCCTGATTTCTTCATCGCGACCAATTACGGGATCAAGCTTACCCTGGCGGGCCATGTCGTTTAAATTACGGGCATACTTTTGCAACGCATTGTATTGTTGCGAAGATGTTTGAGAATTAACGGTAGACCCTTTTCTTAATTCAAGGATGGCTGCTTTTAGGCCCTTCTCTGTAAGACCGGCATCTTTCAGCAAACGGGCAGTGCTATCATTTACCTGTATCAATGCCAGTAACAAATGCTCAACGCTAACAAATTCATCTTTAAATTCTTTCAACAATGCATTTGCTTTTAGCAGCACATTGTTCATTTCCCGACTAAGCGACTGGCCGGGCTCTCCCCCACTTACCTTCGGTAATTTGTTAATAGCCTCGTCGACCTTAGTTTCAAGAAAGGACACATTAACGTTGTTCTTTTTCAATAGGAAATCTACAGGGCTATCTTCTTCTTTCAGCAGCGCTTTTAGCAAATGGTCCGTTTCAATATTAGGGTTGCCATTGTTAAAGGCTGTCTGCTGAGCTTGTTGAATGATCTCCTGCGACTTGATGGTATAGTTGTTTAAATTCATAGTTATTATTTTTTAACTCCTCATACTTAGCCCATTTAAAATTTAGCGCACCACATGTTACTTTAAATAGCTCCAATCAATTTTGAGTAAGCTGAGACTCTGCTATGTGTACACAAAAATGTTACCATCAAACAGATTAAGAAATTATGTCATGTAAATTGAAGATAAACTGCTCAAAAGTCATTGTAAACGTGTTGGTTATGCTATTATTTCAGCCTGAGAATTTTTAAAAACCTAATGCAAAGTGTTCAATAAGAAGTTATTTAATGCGTCATTAAGAACCGATTTCATCACGCTCAACATAAGTACTGCAAATACGGGATATTGAAAGGTCTGTATAAAATGTAAAAAAGACATTTATTAAATCCACACATTTATATTTGTGACTTTTTAAAAAAATAGGATACAAAGGCAATGGAGTTGGCCTGGTCTTTTTGTTATTCTATTATTTTAGAACCCATTCAGTTGTTAAGAAAACAACCTTTTATAAACAGTACACTTGTAATGAATATTAAGAACTTTTTACTCGCTCTTCTACTAATAGCAATTTCCGGAACCGTACAAAGTCAAAAAACAGATACCTCAAAACTGAAAGTATACATTGATTGCAGAACAGGTTGTGATTTTAATTACATTAAAACCGAAATTAATATTGTTGATTTTGTATTAAATAGAACAGTAGCCGACGAGCATATTTTGATTACCAGCCAGGGCAATGGCACAGGAGGAGTTCAATATAAATTAGAATTGTATGGACAAAATCGTTTTGAAGGCTACACGGATACGGTAGTATTTTTTATTAAACCCAATACTACCCCATCAGAAAGAAGGGAAATTATGGTTCAGTATTTAATGATTGGATTGACCCCGATCATAGCCAAAACTACTTTTGCTCAAAACATAAAAATTTCCATGAAGGCCGGAGGCGCTCTTGGTCGCCCTGCATTTGAAAGTGACAAGCATGACAAATGGAATTTTTGGGTTTACAGAATCTCGGCCAGGGGCGATTTTAGCGCAGACCGTGTATATAAAAACAACATCTTAAGCTCAAACTTTTCGGCACCGTACTACTGATAAACTAAAGGTTGAGTTTAATGCTAACTGGAGTTTACGCAACTCAATTTATACATATAGAAGCGCAACAGATACTAATAGATACGTGGTTAAAAATACTGATTACGGGTTGTACCATAATATAGTACGTGCATTTAGCCCCCATTGGAGTTACGGTTACCAGGCCAGTTTTTCGAAGAATACGTTTACCAATATTAAAAACAAAGTTTATGTAAACCCGGCTATTGAATACGATTTTTATGATTACAAAGAGGTAAATAACCGTTTTTTTGTTGTTCGTTATGGATTAGATGTTAACTACAGCCATTATTTCGATACCACTATTTTCAATAAAATCCAGGAAACCTTATATGGGCATCGTTTTTCAGCAGCAATAACTTTAAATAAAAAATGGGGCACCTTTAATAGTGGAGCTTATTACCGCAACTATTTCCACAATTGGAAGCTAAAATCAATGGGAATCAATGCAAACGCAGATGTTAGGGTAACGGGCGGATTATCATTTTTTGTTAACGTAAACGCCAGTGTAGTTAAAAACCAAATAAGCCTGGTTAAGGGTGGAGCTACCGAACAGGAAGTTCTTACCCGGAAAAGGCAACTTGCTTCAAATTATAATTACAGCACCTCCTTTGGTCTTGCTTTTAGGTTTGGTAGTATTGTAAATAACTTTGTCAACCCACGCTTCGATGGATATGGAGGATTTTAAAAAACCACCATCGAAATTTCATATAACACCAAAGAAATTTTTTAACCCCTAAGGTTAGTAGGGGCATTACATTCAACAAGAACCTTTTATTGTTTGCGATAGTTTTATATCGGTGCCACCCCGGCCCGGGATTGCATTTACAGATATAAAAAAGCCATCAGATATTAATTGTATTTACCTACAAAAAATCCTGACCGCTTTAAATTGTGCGTCAGATTAATAAACTATCCTTCGTTCTTTACAAATACCACCTTTGCATGATCAGCCTTATACATTTCATTATAGAATGCTGCCATGTCTTTGTATTCGGATGGTTTAAAGCGGTTTGAAGAACGTTCATACCTGCGTAAAAAAGTTATAGTTCCGTTTTGAAATGTTATGGCCATCTCGTATTCCCCAAATTTGTTTTTTATAGTCACATTTTTAGGCATTGCTTCCACAGCATAACCTGCAGGTATTTTAATGGTAGTTGTATCCAGGTGAGAAAACGAAAAATCATATATGATGTCAAATTTTCTATCCTCAACATCACTCAATTTAAAGGCCTCCCTTGATAATACATTAGGCTGTACAAACAAACGCCTGCCCGTAGCTGATGCATAATTAGGAGCACTAAGTTCATATTTTTCACTTATGGTTGGTATCCGGTCTTTTTGTTCGTTGTAATTTACTTTAGCCACATCGTATGTGGGCAAATCAATAGATTTTTTCAGGTATTTTAAGAGCTCATCCGGTGTATAAGCGTTTAACATACCGTGCAGATCGTCCTGTTCAAGCCCTGTATAGGTATTTTCCACCCTGGCCATTAATTGTCCGCCAGCTACAATTTCGGCTTCCACTTTACGACAAACCACATTCTGTTTTTTGGCATAGGCTGGTGTTTTAACCAGGTGGCCGCCATCATCTTTTATCAATAGCGCATAGCGATCATCAGTAAAAGAGCCTAAGTAGCCGGCCGCAATAGTTTGGTTGGTACACTCCAGCCACATCGTATCCTTTTCCATGGGTACCGAAACAATAATATGATTGGTTTGATCGCTTACAAAATCGGGCAGGTAATACTTTTCGCCTTCACCAGCATGAATAATACTGTAAAAACTTTCAATGCCAGCTTCTTTCAACAATGCTTTCATATAGTTAGAGAGAGCTTTGCAATCGCCATAGCGGTTGGTAGCAACATATTTTGCATCAAAGGGTTGCAACCCACCAATACCTAACTGTATACTAATGTACCTGGTATTGGCCTGCAGGTAATTATATAAAGCTTTTATCTTTTCGGTTTTAGTTGTTTGTACATCAGCTATGCGATGTACTTCCTGCTTAATATTTTCAGGCAGTTCGTCGCGTCCCTTATTAAGTTCTACCTGGTATTTTCCGTAGCTCAACCAGGTGCTCATATCACCTTCAACCTTACCGTAAACAAACTTGTTGGGGGCAGTATAAACCATAGGAATTATTTCGCGGTAATAAGGCTGGTAAGGTTCGCGAATAAATGGCTTAAAATTGCTAACGTTCCATTGATACATTGCCAGTTTGTTGTTAGTAATAACAGGCTTGCCCTCATAATTCAATTCTTTATACCTAAACTTATAATCCAATGGCGCTTCAATAATAAACGAGCTGGATTGCACAGCATACCGCTGGCCTTCTACCGGCGACCACGTAGGTAACCCAATAATGCCCTTCAGATTTACTTCATCCTCGTACTGTATGGTGTAAGGATATTGGGCATAGTAAAAATTGTGCTGTTTTATACGGGCATCCTGCATAAGGCTAAAGCCATCCTCCATGCTCATATCTGCAATATCTTTTCGCTTTACACTTTTAAGTTTTGCGCCATTTGCATCATAAAGATCGCCTGATATGTTACTTAACTCCTGCATGGAACTGTACGAATTGGAGTAACCTGCAAAGCGGGCACCTGCCTCGTTTAATACTGTTACCGCCCATTTGTGTGTAATGCGTGCACTGGATGTAGAAAAGATCGTCAGTTTCAGTTCTTCTACCCGGGTAATAGCATCTGCATTTTTAAGCAACGAATCAGGTATGAATTTAACATCGTAATTCTGCGCTTTGGAAGTAACAGATACTACAAGCATCAACAACAATACATATTTTTTCATACTACCTGCTATAATTTTTTAAATACAATTTGCTCCGCTTCCTTATTAACAACAAATCCAAAAAAGTCTCGAAGGTTGGCATAATCTTCGGGATCAAAATTGGCCCTCTTTAAAAACAGTGTACAGTTTATTTGTAATAAACCATTAGCATTAGATACCAGGTATTCAAACATACCTTCATCCTCATTAAATTTTACACGAACGGATTTCGGCATTTCATCCACCTTATAACCTTTTGGCACTTCCATAACCAGGCTAAAAACATCTTTAAATGAAGACTTCAATTCTACAGGGTATTTGCGATCACCCGCCACAAAAGGATTTTCCTTTTGTGTGTTATAAAGCATTGGGCTGAAATAAATAATATCCTCGGTAGGCTTATCCATTTTAAGGGCGCAATGAAGTTTTACCGGGTCTTCGTAGTTGTTAAGAGAATCTAAGCCCAAATTAGATGGATGGTACTCTGCAGGCAAGGCCGTAAGTATGCCTTTAAAATATTCATCCATAGGCTTTGTTGTAAGCTGCTCACGAATGTTATAAGAACCAAAGCCACCTTTATAAACAGCTAGTTCACCTTCCAGTTCATCCTTTTCATTTAGCAGTAACCTTACTTTTGTTATTTCAGTCTCCATTATTGAATCTGCTTCCATAGCCACAAGAAAAGGCGCGTCGCTAATTATACGGCCAAAAGAATTATAGGCGTTATTGTGCAATTTGCCAAAAGCCATTTTATTATAAGAGGCATCCAGCAAGTATTGTTCATCATCAATATTTAAAGCACAAATCACATAATTAAACTTATCCATTATGGGGTAAATTTCATATGCCTTTCCATTGTCGCGGGTACTTAATATTATTGGGTTTGATGCAAAACCCTGGGCACGTAACATGGTTACCAATAACAGGTTAATCTCTGCAACATTACCTGCTTTAGACTGGAATACTTTTTTAAGATTGTTATCAGTGTAAAGGGCGCTATGGTCTTTACAGGTAAAATTATCCCTTACGTAGTAGTATATCTTTTTAGCAACATCCCTGTTTATGTCACCAGTGTGTACAATCTTTTGCAATTCATCTTTTACCCAACCTGCATTGCGGCTAAGTTCCATTCCAAAATCATCACGTTTCAACATTTGCTCCGCGGCCTTTTCCCAACTATTCATTATAGGCCGTACCGGCTCATTTGGGTAGCGAATAGCTGATAATTGAAATTCAACCTTATCAACACGGTTTTTTAAGGAGTTACTAAAACTTTCAGTAGTTGTTTTAGGTATGTTTTCCATTACCCATTTGGTAGTATTGACCTCCGTATTTAAGGTATAATAAGCAGTGCGCTCTGTTGCTGAATTATTTTTTAAAGTAAATATTGCAGAAGCAGAAGTTTTCTCCACCGGCCTTGCTG